>DKFA01000062.1:415-8888 GCA_002452695.1 Dehalococcoidia bacterium UBA6808 | reverse complement strand
GGCCCGTTAGATTTGATTGGAATTTGGTTTTTGGTATTTGGAGTTTGAATACATTGGGGGTATTACATTATGAAAGTATTAGTTGCTGATCCGCTGGCAGACGAAGGGATGGAAAGCCTGAAGGCGAAGACGGAAGTCGACGTCAAGACCGGTCTTAAACCCGACGAGCTGAAAGCTATCATAGGCGAGTACGAGGCGCTGATCGTGCGCAGCGAGACGCAGGTGACCGCCGACGTGATCAAGCTGGGCAAGAAGCTGCAGATCATCGCCCGCGCCGGCGTGGGCCTGGATAATGTCGATGTCAATGTGGCGACCCAGCAGGGAATTATGGTGGTCAATGCGCCGACCGGCAACACGGTGGCGGCGGCCGAGCATACCATGGCCCTGATGCTGGCGCTGGCCCGCAACGTGCCGCAGGCGCACTCGCAGCTCAAAGCCGGCAAGTGGAACCGCAAGGAGTTCACGGGCGTGGAGCTGCGCAACAAGACGCTGGGCATCATCGGCCTGGGCAACGTGGGTTCCGGCGTGGCCGTACGTTCCAAGAATTTTGAGATGAGGCTGATCGGCTATGACCCCTTCGCCTCACAGGAATACGCCGCTTCGCTGGGCGTGACGCTGGTGCCGCTGGAGCAGCTTTACAGGGAGGCCGATTTCATCACGCTGCACCTGCCGCTGACCACGCAGACCAGGGGTATGATCGGCGCCAATGAGCTCGCTATGATGAAGAAGGGCGTGCGCATCATCAACGTGGCGCGCGGCGGGCTGATCGACGATGAGGCGCTGGTCAAGGCCATTGAGGAAGGCAAAGTGGCCGGGGCCGCGGTGGATGTCTTCCCCACGGAGCCCTGCACGGACAGCATTTTATTCAAGAACGATAAGATCATCGTGACGCCGCACCTGGGCGCATCGACCAGGGAAGCGCAGATCAACGTGTGCATCGACGTGGTGAACCAGATCATCGATGTGCTCAACGGCAAGCCGGCCCGCTACGCGGTGAATGTGCCGCAGATCGCCCCCGAGCTGCTGGAGATCCTGCGGCCCTACCTCGATGTTGCGCAGGTAGTGGGCAAGATGGCCGGGCAGTTGATGAACGGTCAACTCAAGAGCCTCAAGATCAAGTACTCCGGCGAGATCGCAGAGTACGATACTACGGCCCTCAAGTCCGCCATTCTGAGCGGACTGCTGAATACGGTGAGCGAGGAGAGGGTGACTATGGTCAATGCCGGCGTGCTGGCGCAGCAGCGCGGCCTCAAGATCTCTGAGCAGAAGGTGACTGAAGTGGAGAACTATGCCAGCCTGATTTCGCTCGAAGTGGTCGCCAGCGGCGGCAATACCGAGGTGGCCGGCACCGTGCTGCGGGATGAGACCCATATCGTCAGGATCAACCAGTTCTGGCTGGACATTGTGCCGTCGGGAGGCTATTTCATGCTGTGCTATCACACCGACAAGCCGGGGCTGATCGGCGCCGTGGGCACCATCACAGGCAAGGCTAATGTAAATATCAGCTCGATGCAGGTGGCCCGTCTGGAAAAACGCGGCGAGGCTCTCATGATCCTGGCGCTGGACGAACCGGCCAGCGACGATAACATAAAACAGATATTGAACGTGCCGGATATCAAGGCCGTTAAACTGGTCAAACTATAAGGCAGGGGAAAAATGGTGAAACGAAACGTTAATTTCAACCCCGGACCGGCGGCGCTACCGCTGGAGGTCCTCAAGACCGTGCAGGAGGAGTTACTCGATTACCAGGGCACCGGCATGTCGATATTGGAAAGCTCACACCGCGCCAAGGAGTTTGAGGCCATCAACGACCAGGCCAATGCCCTGATGCATGAGTTGCTCGGCCTGGGCGATAACTACCATGTGCTGTTCCTGGGCGGCGGCGCATCCACGCAGTTTGCTCTGATCCCCCTGAATTTTATTCCCGACGGCGGTACGGCAGCTTATGTCGATACGGGTGAGTTCGCCGCCAAGGCGCTCAAGGAATGTCAGATCTTGGCCAAAGCCTATGTAGCGTTCTCATCCAAAGAGGAGAAATACCGCCGCGTGCCGAAAATGAGCGAGATCAGGTATCCGCAGGACGCAGCTTACCTCCACCTCTGCTCAAATAATACCATCGAGGGCACCCAGTTCAGGGAGTTCCCTGATACGGGCAAGGTCCCTCTGGTTGTCGATATGACATCAGATATAGTTTCACGCAAGCTGGACTTCACCAGGTTCTCTTTGATATATGCCGGGGCGCAAAAGAACCTGGGGCCGGCCGGCGTGACAGTGGTCATTATCCGTGACGATTTCATGGCCACGGTCAAAAAGGGTTTGCCCTCCATGTTCAGCTACAAGATTCATGCCGACAACAAGTCGCTCTACAATACGCCCCCGGTATTTGCCATCTATATCATGAAGCTGGTTTTGGAGTGGATCAAGGGCAAGGGTGGCCTGGCAGGTATGGAAAAGATCAACCGGGACAAGCAGGATCTGCTCTACGGTGCGATCGACGCCGCTCCTGATTTCTATAAGGGTACTGCAGACAAAGACAGCCGCAGCATGATGAACGTGACCATGCGTCTGCCCAGCGAGGAGCTGGAGGCGAAGTTCATCGCCGAGGCCAGGAAGGAGGGGCTGCTGGGACTGAAAGGCCACCGCTCGGTGGGAGGCATCCGCTTTTCGATCTACAACGCGGTCTCGCTGGACGACATCAGGAAAACCGTCGATTTCATGGAGAAGTTCCGCAAAGCAGCATAAGAAATAGTTCGATGATAAAAAGGGGCGTGCGCGCACGCCCCTTTTTATACAGGTCATTGCGAAGGGCTTTAGCCATGCGGCAATCCCGTGGATTAATGGCTATAGCAGGCTGGTACATGAACCACTGGGGGATTGCTTCATCCCGATAAAATCGGGACTTGCAATGACGTGTTATTAGATCATTGGGATTGAAATTTTGGATTTGTCCAGACTTTAGGATTTCGGATTTGGAGTTTATTTGGTGAAATGAACCCCTGAAACTGGACACTTTAAGTTAGGAAGGTTAGGAAAGTCTGGCAAGGTCAAAGTATAATGAAATATGGAGATGCCTTGGCGTCGCCGTCGGGTGGGGGTGCAAAGTCATGAAACTGGCCAGAAGCAGCTTCTACCATAAGCCAAAGGGTAAAAGCCCGGAGGAGATGCGAAAAGAAGCGGACTTAAAAGACAAGATTGAGGCCATTCTAGACGGCTTTTCCCGTAAGGTGATCAGCTACGCCATCTCCACGAGTCTGTATACAGGCCTGACGTTGGCGGCGTTATGGATGGCGGTAGCTCGCAGGCAACCTAGAGTCAGTATCATCCACCATTCGGATCAAAGAGTACAGTACGCCTCAAGCGAGTATGTGGATGAGCTTAATAGCCACGGATTCAAAATAAGCATGGCGCGCACTGGTAATCCCTATGAAAACGCTATGATGGAGAGTTTTTACAAGACACTGAAACACGAGGAGGTGAATTTATGCGGGTATGAGACTTTTCAAGGCGTGGTAATCAGGCTTCCTTATTTCCTTGAAGAGGTCTATAAACAAAAGAGACTTCATTCAGCGCTTGGTTACCTACCACCAAATGAATTTGAGGAGGTACTGCTTAATCGAGAGAACACCGAATCACCCCGCCAGACTCTCCTGACTCTATCTGTCCAATCGTAGGGGTGCAGTCCAGATTCGAATTTGATATGCGAACTATATAAACAAGCATGGTAGAAGCAATTTAAGAAAAGAATGGTTGGGAGAGTTGGTAGAAATCTTTACTGAACTTTGTATTTGCGATCATATAATTAACAAAATTTCACGGTATCATAAATTATAGAAAATGGGAGTTGAAAATGCCGATCAAAATATGTAATGCAGATGAAGCTATTTTGGTTATAAAGGATAATGATTGTGTAGCTGCCCACATGTGGGGTTTTTGTGGCACACCAGGGCACTTATTTCGTGCCCTGGCTGCCAGCTCTGTTAAAAACCTGACACTGTATATTGAAAATTTTTTGCCAGGTCCGGAAGGAGCGGTTGATCTTGGCTTTCCTGATCCTACCATGCTTCTTCCTCGGCTAAAAAAGATCGTGACACCTTTCCTTGGAGCTCGCGTCTTTAGCCGTAGTGGAATAGGGACGGATTTTCTGGGCGACCTTATCCTTAGCGGAAAGCTTGAAACGGAAGCGACTACCCACGGTGTCTTTCAGGAGCGCCTGCATGCGGGCGCCATGGGGTTGGGGGGCTTTTACAGTCCGGTTGGCATAGATACGATTGTGGCCGACGGTAAGGAAACAAGGCTGATTGATGGCAGGAAGTATGTATTTGAAACCCCAATCCGACCTGATGTAGGTCTAATAAAGGCTGCCAAAGCGGACAAACTTGGTAATCTGGTTTACCATGGCTCGGCTCGGGCGGCCAATCCTGTTATTGCCATGGCATCGAAAGTAAATATTGTCGAGGTTGACGAAATAGTCGAACCGGGTGAACTGGACCCGGAGTTGATAGTTACCCCCGGGGTATACGTTGATTATCTGGTAAAAATACCTGACGACGATCTATCAAGCACCAGAAACCTCAAAGAACTTGCCAAAATAGTTGTGACGATATTGAAATAATGAATTCGTAGGGGTATAAAATGAAGCAGAAATTGGATGAATTAGTAATGGCAATGAGGGCGGTCCAGGAACTGAAGTCCGGAGATTACTGCAACCTCGGCCTTGGGATACCACAGATGTGTGCGTCATATATTCCGGAAGGTGTGTATGTCCAGTCAGAGAATGGTGTTATTGGGTATGGACCACTTGTGACGGTCGATGATGTCGATCAGGCTGATCCGGGCTTGGTCGATGCTGGGGGAAAATTCTATACCCCAGCGCCTGGCATGAGTTTTTTTGATATGCTCACATCTTTCGCCATGATCCGCAGCGGCAGGCTTATTTCGATATTAGGAGGGCTTCAGGTGTCGGAACAAGGCGATCTGGCCATTCACAGCCTCAGCGACAACGACAAATATCAACAAATCGGGGGCAGCATGGATCTGGCATGGGGGGCCAAACGTCTTATCGTAATCATGACGCATCAGAGCAAAGACGGGAAGCCCAAGTTGGTAAGGAACCTTACTTATCCGTTAACCGCTGCGAGATGCGTTGATCTAATTATCACCGACCTGGCAGTGATCGATGTAACGGCTGACGGACTTGTTCTGAAAGAGATCGCACCCGGCTGGACTGTTGAGGAGATTAAGTCCATGACAGAAGCTGATCTGTCTACAGCGGCTGATGTTAAAATAATGACGTTATAATTGATGTTGTGTCATGGAGATACTGATTCAATAGGGCAGTATAATTGTATAGGATTAAAGTTAGATATTTGCTTTAAAGGATAAAACAAGATTGTCCTGAGTATTGGGGGCAAGGTTCGTGATATCAAGAAGACCGTGGATTTCATGGAGAAGTTCCGCAAAGCAGCATAAGAAATAGTGGAATTAGAAGAAGCGCCCCGATTTTATCGGGGCGCCTTTATTTGCGGACGGGTCTGAAGGTCGAAGATCCCGAAACTAATCGGGATCCGTCCCTATATAACAATAAACAAATACCAAACTCCAAATTCCAAATAATAAATTAGAAACCACTGACTGTTTAGGCGGGCATACCTTTAGGTACGCACCTACACGTCATTTATGTAGGGACGGGTCTTGGCATAGGGACAGGTGACCGTTTGCTCAAATTCAAGTACAATTATCCCCTGAAAATGATGTTCTCAAAGGGAAGATATGCTGGATAAGCAGGCGCTGGAGATGCTGGAGTTCCCGCGTGTGCGGGAACGGCTGGCCGCCTATACATCGTTCGCCTTGGGGCGCGAGCTGGCGTTGAGCATACAGCCCACCTCCGACATTGAATGGGTCAGGCTGCTGCTGAAGCAATCGGCAGAGGCCCGCCGCCTGTTGTCGATGCGTCCCGATTTTCATATCAGCGAGGCCTACGACGTGCGTGAGGACGTCGTTAAGGCGGAGAAGGGCGCCATGCTGGACCCGGTTGTGCTGCTCAGGGTGCTCAAGACGATCACGGCAGCGCGCCTGGCGCGCAACGGTCTGTCCAAACTGTCGGAAGAGCTGCCGGCGCTGTGGAATATCGCCCGTGAGATCACTGACCTCTCCTCACTGGAGGCCGAAATAAACAGGTGCCTATCGCCCACGGGAGAGGTCCTTGATTCTGCCTCTGAGAGGCTGGGCAATATCAGGTGGAAATTGAGGGAGACCCGCAGGCAACTGCAGGAAAAGCTGGCCTCGATCGTGAAATCGAAAAAGGGGCAGGCGGCCCTGCAGGAGCAACTGGTCACCGAGCGCAATGGACGTTATGTGCTGCCTATCAGGGCGGAGGCCAGGCGCGAACTGAAAGGCATCGTGCATGACGTGTCCAACACCGGGGCCACGGTTTTCATTGAGCCGATGGAGACGATCGAAGCGGGCAATGAGCTGCGCCAGCATGAGGTGGAGGAGCGTCAGGAGATTGAACGTATTCTGTGTTCACTGAGCGCCATGGTGGGCGCCGCTGCTGAGGATATCAACGCCAATACCGGCATACTGGCCCGACTGGATCTGGCGCTGGCCAAGGCCTGCTATGCGGAGAAGATACGCGCGGTTGAGCCTGAGATATCCGACGGGGAACCGCGTTGCCTGAAGCTGGTCAATGCCAGACATCCGCTGCTGAAGGGCGAGGCTATCCCGCTTAACGTGGAGCTCGGCCGTGAATTCTCGATTTTGATAATCAGCGGTCCCAATGCGGGCGGCAAGACGGTGGCGTTGAAAACGATGGGGCTGCTGGTATTGATGGCACAGTCCGGTCTGCCGGTGCCGTGCGCCGATGGGACGGTCATGCCGGTCTATGACAATATTTTCGCCGATATCGGGGACGAGCAGAGCATCGAGCAGACGCTGTCCACTTTCAGTGCGCATATCAGCAACCTGGCGCGTATCGTCAAGCAGTCCACATCTGGCAGCCTGGCGCTGCTGGACGAGCTGGGCATCAGCACCGATCCGGCGGAGGGCGCCGCCCTGGCACAGGCCATACTTTCGCATTTTGCCGACAAGGGCACCAGCGTGGTGGTGACCACGCACTACAGCGAGCTCAAGGCCTTTGCCCACTTGAATAAAAAACTGCGCAACGCATCGCTGGACTTCGATCCGGTGACGCTGTCGCCGACTTACAGGCTGACCGTAGGTATACCGGGGGGCAGCAATGCGCTCAACATTGCATCCCGCTTTGGTCTGCCCGATGAGATCGTCAGCAACGCCCGCAGCATCATGTCGCGGGGTTCGCAGGAAGTCGAGGCCATGATGGTGGACCTGGCAGCCGAGCGCAAGCGGCTCGAATCCCTGCGCGGCTTGCTGGAGAGGGAGAAGGCCAGGGTTGCGGAGTTGAAAGAAAAGCTGGAGAGCGAGACGGCCAGGATCAGGGAGAAAGAGCGTGAAATGCTGCGCGAGATACAGGACAATATCAACAGCGAAATCGCCGGTCTGTACCGCTCCATCCGCCAGGCCGAGAACGAGTTGAAAAAACAGCAGACCAGGGAGAAGATAGAGAGTTCGCGCCGGGCGCTGGAGGAGATCGGCAGGCAGGCCGACAGGCGGCAGAAGAAGCTGGGCGACAGGCTGGCCGAGATCAAGAATGAGGAAGCCGAAGCCGGAAAGATATTTGTGGGCGGCAGCGTGCGGCTGAAGGATATGGATATGACAGCCACAGTGCTCTCGATCAACGAGGAGCAGGGCAGGCTGGAGGCGCTGGCCGGCGACGTACGGCTGACGCTGCGCCTTGACCGCGTGGAGAAGCTGGATGGCCCCGGCGCGGCAGTGGATGATGAGCGCACTGTGATGCGCCCGAAAACGACGCGTTCAGCCTCGCTGGAGCTGGACCTGCGCGGCCACCGGCCCGAGATCGCTGTCTCGGAGCTGGATTCCTATTTGAACGACGCCTTCATGTCACACCTGTCTGAGGTGCGCATCATCCATGGCTACGGCACCGGCGCGGTCAGGCAGTCGGTGAGGGAAGCGCTGGCCACACATCCGCTGGTTAAGTCGTTCCGCCCCGGAGGGACGGGTGAAGGAGGGGACGGGGTGACTTTGGTGAAGCTCACATAAAGGATTAAATTCCAAATACCAAAAACCAAACAATTAAGAAATGCCAGGCGTCGAAGGCTAAACAGATACGAATTCCAAATTTATTAACATGGTCACTGCGAGAAGCGAAAACGCGAAGCAAAACCAGTAACGTCCGTGTGACGGCTTATTTCTGCTGTAATTCCACCGGCTGCACTGGCATTGCCACGGCTCCGCGTCGGAGCCATGGCAACGATAATAAAGGCCTGATTGATCCGCTAAAAGATCAGCTGGTTAGGCTGTTCTTTTAGCAGTTTGGACTGATCAAGAGTCTTATTAATACCAGCCAGGTAACGGGCTATATCCTTGCGGGACTCGTAAT
>DKFA01000062.1:0-246 GCA_002452695.1 Dehalococcoidia bacterium UBA6808 | reverse complement strand
CATAGGGTAATGTTACCGACAGACCACCGGCAAGTTCAACCAGCAGATTGAATTCGTGGAAGATGGTTTCACCGGTCAGCCTGCGCCCGACGTTGGCGAAGATGGTGTTGGGGAAAAATGTCCCGGACGAGGTTTTTTCGCCGTAAATCGCAGCCGCCACCCCGGCGGAAAAGCCGAGTTCAGCGGCGCCGGCAAACTGGGAAAGCTTCTCTTTAACGTGCGGCACCTTTTCGATGTTGTTTGCTT
>DKFA01000107.1:7548-9620 GCA_002452695.1 Dehalococcoidia bacterium UBA6808 | reverse complement strand
GGACATTATCAAAGAGTTTCAACATTGCGCGTGGCAGTATCATTATCCCAGTAACATTTATAAATGAGTGAATGACCCCGCTTCGGTAATATTTATGTTTGAGTTGACACGTTGCGGCACCCGTTATAATAAAATACCCCGGCCCTGATCAGGGCCGGGGTATTTTATCAAGCTTTAATTAAAGATTATTTGAGGCCGATGGCCTGGGCAACCAGTTCCCTGTGGTAGTCAGTGCTTCCGTAGACCGTGTCGGCAGCCTTGGCCCTGCGATAATACAGGGGCACATCGTGGTCTGCGCTGGTGCCGATGCCGCCGTGCAGTTTTACGCCACGCGACGTAACCAGTTTGTAGGCCTCATTGATATAGGCCTTGGACATGGAAACTTCCTTGGAATTGGGCAGTCCCTCGGATTCCATCCAGGCCGCTTCATAAAGGAGGTATTTGCAGGTGCTCATATTGATCCACATGTCGGACATTTGGTGCTGCAATGCCTGGAAGGCGCCGATCGGCCTGTCGTACTGAACACGCTCTTTGGAATAGGCAACGGTCATATCGACTACAGTCTGCATGCCGCCCAGCGATTCTGCGGATTTCAGGATGGAGCCTTTGCGGATGATCAACTGGAGGACTTCCCAACCCTTGTCAACTTTGCCCAGGATATTCTTGGAGGAAACGGCAACATCCTTGAAAGTGACGGCGCAAAGTTTTTCAAGTGAGATGACTGGCATGACTTCGGTCTTGATTCCGGCGGCTTTGGCATCTACGACAAACAGGGTGATGCCGTCGGGACCGGCACCGTCCTTGGTCCGGGCGGCTACGATCATTTTGTCTGCCACATGGGCACTGTCAACGAAGAACTTGGAGCCGTTGAGGACGTAGTCACCGCCCTTGGCTGCAGCTTTCATGGTGATGCCGGAAGGATCGAACTGGCCGTTCTGCTCCAGCCAGGCCAGTGTCAATATGCAGTTGCCGTTGGAAATTTTGGGTAGCAGGTCCTTCTTCATTTCGTCAGATCCGGCTGCCACGATGGCGAAGGTGTTGACGACAGTGCTGATATAGGGGCCGGGCAGGATGTTCTTGCCGACCTCTTCAATATGAATGGTCAGGTCTTCGAATGAATAGCCCATTCCCTCGTACTCTTCGGGTATATTGAAGCCGAGCCATCCCAGTTCGGCCATTTTCTGCCAGGTTGCAGGGTCATAGCCCTTCTCGTCCTTTTCCAGTTCCCTGATCTTTGCCTTTGGGCATTCCTTGGCGAGGAAGTCTTTGGCGGACTTCTTTAAGATTTCCTGTTGCTCTGTTAATCTAAGATCCATAATTCCTCCTTATAAATTGCATGTACAAATTAAAATAAATTATTTCATCCTGGGCAGGCCGAGACCGTACCAAGCAATGATATTGCGTTGGATTTCATTCGTGCCCATCGAGACGATAGGCACGAAGCATGCCTGGTAGTTGTACTCTGCCGTACCACGCATCTTGGCCCACGGTGATGATTTGACAATTCCAAAAGGCCCGAGGATATCTGATTGTATTTGAGCGTATTTTTCCAGCAACTCACTTGAAAATATTTTGACTGCTGCTGCATCCATCAATCCCATCTCATTCCTGTTCTGCTGATCGGCCACGTAGTATGACAGCGTCCGGACAGCTTCGATCGAGCAGGCTATGTCGCCCAGCCTGTTGCGGATAAGTGGGTCCTTGCTCAGATTGTTGGCATTGCAGAACTCGACGATCTCTTCCAGGCCGCGTACCAGGCCCATGACAATATCGATGTTGGACCGTTCGAAGCCCGCCAACACGTTGACGACTGCCCAGCCTTCGTTTTCCTGGCCGACGATGTACTTGGACGGGATATGCACGTCATCCAGGTAGACCTCATTATAAACATGAGCACCTGTCATGTAGGGGATGCCCTTGACAGTTATGCCTTTACTCTTCATATCACACAACAGGAAAGTGAGGTTGTGATGTTTTTTCCCGTTGGGATCGGATTTGTAGACACCGAAAGCCCAGTCGGCAAAATGCGCCCCTGTATTCCAGGTCTTCTGTCCATTGACGATGAACTCGTC
>DKFA01000107.1:0-7433 GCA_002452695.1 Dehalococcoidia bacterium UBA6808 | reverse complement strand
CCACGCCGAAGATGTCAGAGCCAGGCAATTCATAATAACCGCGGGCTTCAGTAAATAGCACCTTATCCATCATGGTGCCGGTGCCGCCGTATTCCTTCGGCCAGCCCAAGGCCAGCCAGCCTCTCTTGGCGAACTCTTTAGCGCACATGCGGTGGAAATTCCAGCCTTCTTCGTTGTCGAACTGGCTTTCAAAACCGATGTAGGATGCGGGTTTCTTTTTGTCTAACTCTTCGCAGACTCTATAGAATTCTTTTTTTCGCTCTAACTGCTCTGGGGTAAGCCGAAAATCCATAATGCCTCCTCGTTATAAATTAAATTTTGACTGTAAAATTCAATTCACGCACTCCGGGCAATTTCAGGGTCAGGGTTGCTTCGGCCTTTACAGGTCGTGACACCAAAACGGACATATTATAAATTAATACGGAGAATAATTAAAGTCATATTCAAACTGCCCCGTAAATGCCGCATATCAGCTTTTGGTTATATCAAGGATCTTGTATTGCAGGACACCCGATGGCGCATTTACCTCAAATACATCTCCCACCTCTTTGTTGAACAGCGCCTGTCCCATGGGTGAAACAATGGAAATCCTGCCATTCTTGATATTGGCTTCCTTGGATCCCACCAGCGTATAGCTGATTTTCTCTCCGGAGACTGTATCGCTGATAGTTGCTGTGTCGCCGATCGATATCCGCAGCCCTTGGTCTTCATTTGTTTTCGCGACCTTGGCCCGCTTTAAAGTATTTTCTATTTCTCTGATCTGTCCTTCGATATGGCCCTGTTTCTCGCGGGCGGCTGCCAGAGGGGCGTTCTCCCTGAAGTCCTTGTCTGCAGCAGCTTTACGGATTTCTTCAGTAATTTTTGGCCTTTCCTCCTTGAGCGCCGCCAGCTTCTTTTTCAGATCTTCGTAGCCCTGTTCGGTCATGATAATAGGCTCATCAACTTTGCGGGTGATAGTCTGCGTATTCCTGGTCGAGACTTTTTTAACCCTGATGTGGGCGCCGAGGTTCGAGTTGGTCACGCCGCATTTGTGCGCATAGGCCAGGAAAACCTTGACGATATTCAGGTGCTGAACGGACCTGGTGGTAGCTGTAATGAACTGGTCTGAATAGTTGCATACTTCCTGTCCGGTCAGGGATGCAACCTGCCTGTCTTCGCCGTACCACCTGATAAATTTAAAGATATCTTGGTGAATCTCGGAAGCCTGCGCATCGGATATTGTGGATAAATACCGGGTGGCCATGTCGCCCAAGTTTATTCCGGGGTCGAGGTTTTGAGTTTTTTGTTTTGTGGGCATGTTTTACTAAGCTGATAAATATTAATACAAATCGCTTTCTATTGTCAATGCTGATTGGAATGTGTCCCTCATCGAGAATGGTTATGTTGACGGTATCAATCAGGATCTGCAGCAACAGTAGCCGATCAGCTTATACATGAGTTTGGCTGCGGTAAAGGCGCATGATGCAGGACCCTGGTCGGGACATAGCTCGACAACGTCGAAGCCGACGATCTGCTTGCGGTCAGAGACATAGCGGAGCAGCTCGATCACCTGCTGCCATAGCAGGCCGCCCGGCTCCGGGGTGCCTACAGCAGGCATGATCGACGGGTCGAAAACATCAAGGTCTATGGTGATGTAAACATGCTCAGATAATGTTGAAGTTATCTCCGGCAGAGGCAAGGGCTTACGGTTGTCCAGTAAATAGAAAGGCTGCAGATTGCGTGACCTGATAAACTCCGTCTCCTCGTGGCTGACGGCGCGTATGCCCACTTGTGTTATCGGGCAGGACTCGATGATCCTGCGCATGACACAGGCGTGGCTGAATCTGGAGCCGAGGTATTGATCGCGCAGGTCGGTATGAGCGTCTAGTTGAAGGACGGACAAGCCGGGGAATTTTTCCTTGTGTGCACGCACGGCGCCGGAACTAATGGAATGCTCGCCTCCCAGCATCACCACAAATTTAGGCTGGCCCAACAATTCCTTGACGGCCTGATATACCCTGTCGTTCATGGCTTCAGGGCTGTCGAAGGTCGGTTCTAGTTCAGGCAGCGTGTGAATGCCGCAGGTATGAATCTCCTTGTCGAGCTCCAGATCGAACCATTCGAGGTAGTAGGATGCTTCGATGATGGCTCTGGGCCCAGTACGTGTTCCGCTGTGCCATTCGGTTGTGCTGTCATATGGAACGGGCAACACCACTGCCGCTGCCGTCTGGAAATCACCATATGGCGGGAATAGGCCGGCGAAATTATGCGGCTGTGCATAGAATCCCGGTTGTCCGTTCATATGGAATTAACTTCTGAAAGCTCGTGGCACTCCTCAAGTTCAGCCGGCTCCCAGTCGCGGCGGATGACACTGGTCCTCATCCTGACAAGCTCAAACGTATCCCTGAGGTCGTTCATGACCTGTTTGGGATCGAAGTCCTTGCAGGAAAAGACATCGATATTAATAAAGCTCCGTTCCACAAACGTATGCAGTCCAATGTGGCTTTCGGCTATAAAGACCAGGCCTGATACACCCCAGTCCTCAGGCTTTTTTCCAGAATATCTAAATACGACAGGTCCGGATATTTTGGTCATGCCGATCTTAGCAGGATATGTATCCAGCAGGTCATAGATGAAATTTTCGTCCTGCAAAATGTGTTTATTTTTTCCGAATCCATCAATAATCAGGTGCATTTTATCTCCTACAACATGATTTTTCTTAATTCAAATAGGGCAGAAACAGCTGCCCTGTATTTTATCTGCATGCGGTTGCCGGGGAAAGCCCTGGTGAAAGCGGAGCTACGGGTGCCATCATCAATACCGATTAGGACCGTGCCCGGTTTGGCGCCAGAATCATCAGGTTCCAATATGCCTATCACGCTCATACCTATAGACGTGCTATAGCGGCGGCGAATGGCAGAGGCGGCTTCCCTGGCTGTCTGGGTACTCACAACGCCGTACTGATCCAGCACATTCATGTTCAACCCGAAATCGGTATCGATCTCATTAAGGTTTGCCACTATGCCGCAACGGTAAAAACTTTTGCTCTCGGGTAGGTTGGTCAGCATATTAGCCAGTGCCCCGCCGGTATTGATTTCTATCGTGGCCAAGCTCAATTTCCTGCCGATGAAGATACCTGCGATCAATCCTTCGAGGGTATCATTATCTGATCCCCAGATATATTCGCCGCAAAGTGACCGTAATTCTGCCACTGTTTTCCCCACCAATCTTCTGGCTTCATCCAGGGTTGTGGACTTGGCCCCGACGCGCAGATGGATACCATCGGGTTTGGCGTATATGCCCACGGTGGGGTTTTTAGCCTGCAGATAGCTGCGTGTAATCTCACCCAGTTCGGCTTCGCTCAATCCGAATGTCTTCAATGTACTGGTATATATAATGGAATCGCAGTATTTTTCACGTATACGCGGAGCGATTATATCGGTCCACATGGTTTGCATCTCGCTGGGGGGGCCTGGCATGGAGATAATGACACACCCGTCATGTTCAACCCACCAGCCCGGAGCGGTGCCCCTCGGGTTGGGTACGACCTGGCAGGAAGGTATCACGGATGCCTGTTTGATGTTGCTTTCAGGCATATCCATGTTGAAAGTCTGAAATCTTTCTCGGAACTGGGTAACCAGAGACTGGTCTATGGAGATTTTTTCCCTGCATAGCTCTGCAATGGCTTCCCTGGTAATGTCGTCTTCGGTGGGCCCCAGCCCGCCGGTGGTGAAGACAATATCGGACCTGCTGCAGGCCAGATTGAGGATTTCTATCAGCCTTTGCTGATTGTCCCCTACTGTAGATATGAAATGAAGGTCGAGTCCAAGTAACGGCAATTGGCTAGCCAGATAAGCGGCGTTAAGATCCGTTATCTCGCCGAGCAGCAGCTCAGTACCGATTGAAATTACTTCTGCCTTCATCTAATAACATAAAAACTCTTTTAACATTTAGTAGTGGTGATGCCCAGGTATTTTTCCACCAGTTCCATGGCACAATAATCACCACACATGCTGCAAGCATGGCTTTTAACATGGTGTTTGCTATGCACATCGCGGACTTTTTCGGGGTCAATGGCCAGTTCGGCCTGCTTTTTCCAGTCAAGCTTCTTTCTGGCAACAGACATATTTCTGTCCCATTCTGCAGCCTTGCCGCCGCTCCTTACTATATCAGCAGCGTGGGCAGCAATACGTGAAGCGATAACACCGTTTTTAACGTCATCTGCATCGGGCAGCGACAGATGCTCGGAAGGGGTCACATAGCAGAGGAAGTCCGCCCCATAGGCGCCGGCTATTGCGCCACCGATGGCGCTGGTAATATGGTCATATCCGGCGGCAACATCAGTTACCAGTGGTCCGAGCACATAGAATGGAGCATCTTTACACAGGCTCTTTTGCAATTGTATGTTGGCGCCGATATGATTAAGAGGAAGATGCCCGGGGCCTTCCACCATGACCTGTACTCCAGCCTGCCAGGCCCTGTCAACCAGCTCTCCCAGAGTAATCAATTCCTGTACTTGGGAACGGTCCGTGGCATCTGCCAGGCTGCCGGGGCGCATTCCATCGCCGAGGCTCAAAGTGACATCGTATTTCAGTGCAATATCAAGCAGCCGGTCGTAATAATCATAAAGGGGATTCTCTTTCTGGTTGTAGATCATCCAGCCCAACAGGAAGGCGCCTCCGCGTGAGACCACGTCGGTAACGCGTTTCTGGTTTTTCAGCGCTCTGATGGCTGATTGTGTAACGCCGCAGTGCACTGTGACGAAATCAACGCCCTCGGCGGCCTGATTTTCGATTGCTTTAAAGAAATCATCGACTGTGGCATCAACAATGCGGCCGTACTTTTCAGCGGCTTCGATCATGGCCTGGTAGATCGGCACAGTGCCGATTGGGACAGTGCTGGACTTCAACACCGCTGCGCGGACGCCCTTTATATCGCCGCCGGTGCTGAGGTCCATTACCGCATCTGCACCGTATTTGATTGCTATGCGGAGCTTGTTTATTTCAGTGGACATCGAACCGAAATCGGATGATGTGCCGATGTTGGCATTGACCTTGATGCGCATGCCTTTACCGATGCCGCATACACCGGAGATCGGGTGGTTGATATTGGCGGGAATGGCGATCTGGCCCGAAGCCACGTTTTCGCAAATGTAACTGGAATCAAGCTGTTCAGCTTCGGCAACAGCCTTCATCTGCGGAGAGACTATTCCTTTGCGGGCAAGTTCTATTTGTGTCATCGCAATAAAAATAAAAAAACCAAGAGTTAGAGTGATACTTAACCCCTGGTGCTTCCGCTTCCCTGCTCCCGTATCAGCAGGATCAGGTTCCAAGGGTTCCCCGCTCACGGCGGAGTCTCAGCTCATTCCTCTAAGCACCCCTAGCGGCAGATAAACTGCAATCGCAGGTAACTATAGCATATGTCAGTTTAAAAATACAAATAAAGTGGAGCTTTTTTGATCTATGCCCTGGTATTGTTTCTGTTGATGATGGCAATAACAGCAAATACGATTATTGCTAATACGAGTACGATTATAATAATGGAGATGGAGAAGATGAGCGGCGAAGCCGCGATGACTTCGAATTTCCAAATATTGGACCATGGACTGCTCAGACCGGCATCGCTGACTGCTTTGACGCGCCAGTAATAGGTGCCTGCCAGCGGCAGGCTGGATTTGTTGAGCTGGAATGTCGTAGCCGTGATGCCTTCCTTGAGGAGAACCACGGCGTCAAAGTCCGCGGTCTTGGATATTTGCAGTGTGTATTTCAACCCGGACTTGTCGCCGCTAACATCCCATCTCATCGACGCCAGCACCGAGTCGTTCATCTTTTGCTGTGATCCTGTGAAGGTATCGAAAATACTGCCCAGGTACTTGAAGATGCTGAAAATCACATCGAGTACAGAATTATAGGTCTGTATCTGGTTGCCTGGGCCGGGATTGAGCAGTGTCGGTGCGGCCGGGGCTACGACCGGAGCAACATAGGTTGCCTGGGCCACGGCGCCCTTGTTTCCTGTAGCGATGATAATGTGGTTCTTGCCCGGGGTGTTGAGGGACTGTATCACAAGCGAGAAGCTGCCTCTGGAATCGGTGGTGGTGCTTTTCCCCGTATTCGTATTGTCATAACTGACGCTGATCAGTTCGCCGGCATTATAGCCGGCGCCGTCAATCCGGATATCTCTGCTGTTGATCAGATCGCTGGGCGTCAGTGTGATCGATGATGTAACCTCAAACTCGATATCGGGAACGATGCCCTTTGGTGTAAAGCTGCTGCCGTAGATGCCGATGATATGTCGACCTTTTGTGCTGGGCGGTACGAAAATATCATAGCTGAAGCTGCCATTGGGTCTGGCAACAACATTAGTATCAATGATCGGGCCGTCCCACGTGAAGGTAATACCGTCTTCGCCCGCCCTGAAACCGACGCCGCTAAGTGTAATGCGTGTGCCCACCGGGCCTGACAGCGGGGTCGCCTTGCAGAACGGCGCAATGGTAAAGACCAGGTAGGGGGCCTCACCCGGTTGGGTGGCATCTCCGGATGCGCTCAATTTATACTCGCCCTTGGGCAGGTCGGGCACCTGGAACATGGAGTACCATGAGCCGTTTTTGTCCGCTGCAATGGGCGTGGTGGAAATCGGCTTGCCCTCAAAGAAGGTTTTAATGCCGGTTTCATTGGGAGCAAAGCCGTTGCCCAGGATTGTGATTGAATTCATCGGCTTGCCCCAGGGAGGCTCCATAACGATGCTGGGCGTAACCACAAAATTACTGGATGCTGTAATGCTGCTCCAGTTGCTGTCGTCGGTAACCTTGATGGTGTGCATGCCCTTTGCTGCCGAAGGTATCTCGAAAACATAATTGATCTGTCCCTTATTCACCGGTACATTCTGGATGATCTTTTTTCCATCCCAATAAATGCTGGCCAGTTTTCCGATAAAACCTTCGCCCGTAAGCGATATTTTCGAACCGACCGTCCCTGTTGTAGGATTGATCGTGATCGAGGTGGCCTGCACTTTGGTTGGCAGCAGGCAGAACAACGAAGAAAACACAATGACCAGCGCGCACGTGATTAGAAGAATTCTCTGGGAATTCAATTAATCCTCCTCAAAATACCTTGACTTTTCGAATACCTTGTTAACATAACAACCGATAGACACATGTGTTAGCTTATACCAAACAGGTTTAAAAATCAATAAATTTTGGCACAGCAATGAGTTTGACACCTGTGATTGTATACTGATAGACTTTTACGGTGGCCTTCAGCACAAGTTAGCTTGCTCTTCCCGGTGCGGCCCCGTGGTGTAGCGGTCGAACATGCCACCCTGTCACGGTGGAGATCGTGGGTTCGAATCCCATCGGGGTCGCCAATTTCATTTTACTGAATCTTTTTCTCTGTTGTCTTATTTACCTTAGCCATTAGCGGGCAGACGAAGGGTGGTGGGGCCGGCTTTTTATGATC
>DKFA01000067.1:9344-21778 GCA_002452695.1 Dehalococcoidia bacterium UBA6808 | reverse complement strand
ATGCTGATGAGAAGGAAGGTGACGATGGGGAAATAGAACGAGACGTTGTCCTTCTTGACGAAGATGTCTCCCGGCAGCTTGCCCAGGAAGGGGATGTGCTGGCTGAAAACCAGCAGCAGCCCGATCACGACGATCACGCCGCCGAAAATGAGCAGTATTTTACCGAGCCCGGCTAAATCCATAGCCAGATTTTAACGGAAAGGTGAGGATGGGGCAAAGAACACAACAGTTCTGCGTTCCTAACACGCCAATCCAAGCTTTTAACCTGATCAGATAAGATCGCTTCCTCCACCGGCAAGCCGTCCGGCAACAACACCTCGAAAGTGTATCCTTTAATCGGGCTTGTGATAGGGCAGAATATCGCCAATCAGATCTTGCTATTATAACTACCGGGTGAAAGAATGACGGCAGGCCTGCGTCCTGATTGTTCATGCCCAGCCTGCGGGTTGAAGTTCATCCAGATTATACCATAGCATTGGGGAACGAAGGTTGCTGCCGCGATAGGGGCGCTGCCGGCCTTTGATGCGGTTAACCCGGCCGCCGTATTGTGGTACAATCAGCCGTTAAAGGTTCCTGGTTGCCAATTATAAGAAAGGGAGGTAAGCCGGCATGGAAATAAAGATCAGTCCTTTTCACATAAGGGTACCGGAGAAAACACTGATGTCGGACCTGGATATTTTTAAGCAAAAGGCAATTGAGCTGGGAGCTGCTGGCGCAGAGATTATCGAGGCCAGCCAACTGGTGGTCGATGAGCGCGTCAGGCTAAAATGCACGATACCACGTTGCCTGCGCGCAGGTGAAACGCCAAATTGTCCGCCCTACCTGCCCGACCTCGATTTTATCCGTAAGGCATTTGCCCGCTACTCGTATGCAGTGCTGTTTAAGACGTTGATCGCGCCGATTGAGGAATTTACCCCGGGTCATACGAAGGATAAAAACGGGTTAGACCATACGCTTCTGTTCCATCTCAAGACCAGCAAGATCGTTTATGAAGTTGAGAAACTGGCCTACCAGAAGGGTTACTACCTGGCGATGGGTTTGGGTGGCGGATCGTGCAAGGACTATCTCTGCCATGGGCAGGTCTGCCAGTATAAGGACAGCGGCAGATGCCGCTTCCCGCATAGGGCGAGGCCGGCCATGGAGGCCATGGGTATAGATGTATTCGATATCATCCGCAAGGTCGGGTGGGATGCTTATCCGTTGCTGGACGCGCCGGAGAAGATACCCTGTGCGACCTCGGTGGGAATGGTCTTTATTTACTGAAAGGGAGTGAAGAAATATGGATATCAGTGTTGTCGACCAGGTGGCGGAATTCCTATCGGACGATCCGAAGAAGATGGGCAAACTGGCCAGCGAAATCAATTTCCGGCGCATGCAGTTGCTACTGCTGCGGGAGATCGTGCTGGAGTTGAGGAAGCTCAACCAGACTAAAGCTGTGTTGGCCTGAACGTAAATGAAAGAGCCGGCTGCATTCAGTTCCTCAGGCCTGCTGATCATTATACAGGCGATCCTGTTTTTCTTTGGTAAATGATGTACCTGAAGTCCATGTGTGCATGCTGCTCTTTATTGCAAACGATAACCATGCCAAAGCTGTAACGTGACTGGCTGCTATAAGTATAGTATCCTGTAACCCGTTGCTGCGGGCCAAGGAGGTTGATATGGATAATGCCGTTATTTGCCGCATGACGATGCTGGGTGACAGGTCCGTCGGCCTGATTAACTATTACGATCAGCTATAATCCCGAATTACACGCCTTCTACGCTGGAGAAGATGGAGTCGAACTTGCGCAGTGCATCGTCGATGACATCGTCGGTATCGGCCATGCTGGTATACATGCGTGAGCCCGCCAGGGTGATCAGTCCGTTGGCCATATAGGCCATACCCATCTCCTCAATCATGTCCTTGCGCGGCTTCATCTCGGTGAACAGCTTGTTGGCGTCTTTGAGGTCGAGCAGCATAACGCCGGAAGTCTCGAGGTGGACGATCGATCCCTGGTTATAGACCACGAACGGGAGGTTATAACGGTCGATCAGGGACTGAAGGCCTTTAGTCAGCCTGTCGCCTGCCCGTCCGGCGATGATCGGCGCGTTGGTGCGCTCCATTTCCTGGATGGCGAAGTAGCCGGCCAGGCAGGAGAGCGGGTTGGCTGATAGAGTGCCGCCCACGTAAGCGCGCTCGCCTGCGCCGCCGATGCCGGCTGCGAAGCAACGGATGATATCGGCGCGTCCGCCTACGCCGCCTGCCATTGGGTAGCCGCCGGTAATACATTTGCCGAAGACCGTCAGATCGGGTTTGACGTTGAAATAGCCTTGGGCGCCGCCCATGCCGAGACGGAAACCGGTCACGACCTCGTCGAAGATCAGCAGCGCGCCGAACTCGTCGCACAGTTCACGGACCTTTTTATTAAAATCGAAGGGGACTGGGCGTGTACCGCTCTCCGGTCCTACCGGCTCCACCAGCACCGCAGCAGTGCCGCCCAGCTTGCGGTTGGCCTTCAGTTTGGCCTTTAATTCCTCCACGTCGTTAGGGAAGAACTCCTGGGTATGGGCATTGCAGCCGTTGGGGATGCCCTGCGCTTCCAGCCTGCCTGTGCCGGGGATATGCATGCCGAAGACCATCTGGTCGCTCCAGCCATGGTAAGCCCCTCCGGCTTTGATCACCTTCTTCTTTTTGGTGAAGGCGCGCGCAGCGCGAATGGCCGCCATATCGGCCTCGGTGCCCGATCCCAGCATGCGGAACATCTCCACGGCGGGCATGTGCCTGTTGATCAGCTCGGCCAGCTTCAGCTCATATTCATGGAAAAGACCGGTGACCGGCCCGCAATGGCGCAGCAGGTCGATGACCTTGTCGCGCACAGGGGCGTAGTTGTTGCCCAGTACGATCGGTCCGCCGGCCTGCAGGAAGTCGGTATACTTGTTGCCGTCGACGTCCCACAGGTAGGCGCCCTCGGCTTTCTCAATGGCGATGGGGAAGGGATGATTGAAGGCCAGGTTATGTTGTACCCCGCCGGGGATGAATTTTTTGGCTTTATCGGTTATCTCCCTGGAGCGTTTGCACTTCGTATCGAAATAGGCCAGGTATTCCTTCAGCTTCTCCTGGCGTACCCTCCTGAGCGGTTGCGCGACCAGGGCATTGAGCTTGCGGTAAATCTCATCGACGTCATGGTACTTTGAGATGGCATATTTCTGTGTTTCGCTCATTCTATCCTCCTGTAAAACGGAAAATTATCCGGCCGCCAGCCTATCCGGAATGATCGTTCACGAACCCATCAGACTCGATGCCATATTTTCGCACTATTTAAAATATAGCGCAACGCCCCAGCACAGTTTTTGGCCCGCAGGTGAGTACCATGAATACCCGGGGATTTAAAGCTATAATGGTTGATTACGTCTGTCACGAAGATTATCAGATGAAGCAGTTTGTCATCACACCAGCAGCGGGTAAACGGCTGATCGGCAAGGGAATGGCGGTGCACCACGAGATAAAAGGGGTATTGAAGGGAGGTACTCTGGTTATCATTGCCGCCAACGGCTACGTGGCGTAAGCGCAAAGGCATTTTATGGTGGCTATGCTATAATCAGGATATGATTTTAGCCGTCTAAATGACTGAATACTGCATTGCTGTTTAATTTTTTAAAGAATCCACGGATTATGGTGTAATCTTGCCAATTTATAGACTATCATGAGTTGTGGTAAACTATGTGCCTGATATCCTGACAGTGTTTGAGAGGTTTTGATGATTAATATTATACTGGCATTTGTTGTTACCATTATTGTCAGCTATCTGCTGGGATGTATTCCCAGCGCCTACCTGGTTGGACGGACCATCAAAGGCATCGATATCCGGCAGGTGGGCAGCAAAAATATGGGCGCCATGAATACGTTCTATGTTGTAGGTTTCTGGCCGGGTATGGCGGTGCTTGTTATCGATATCGGTAAGGGCATGCTGGCCTTGCTTCTGAGCTACTTAATAGCAATGTATATCATCCCGGTCCCGGCCGGGATGGTTATACCTGTTGGAATGGCTGCCGGCGTAGCAGTGATCGCTGGGCACAATTTTCCTGTTTTTCTCAAATTCAAAGGTGGCAAGGGCGGCGCTACGGCTATAGGTGTGCTGGCTTTCCTGCTGGCCTGGGTGATCTGGTTGGATCTGGGAACCTTCAAGTTACCCCTGCCGATGGGATGGGTCATTTATCTGGGATCGTTTTTGATCCTGATGCTGATCACACACTGGCCGACTTTTGCGTACGGCATTTCGCTTATTGCCTTCCCCCTGATTGCCTGGTTCGCCTACCACGATATGTCCCTGACCATTTATGCTGTTTGTATTTTGCTCATACTTATATTGATGTACATTCCACGTCTAAAGCAGATTCTGGGCAAATCCGACGGCAATGTGAAGCGGGCTATCTTCCGCAAAAATTTGAAAGACAGGCTTTAAACAGGGCTATCTTTCGAAAGGATGTGCGCGGCTGTCGAAGTCCGGCAGGTAAAAATCGGCTGATTCCATTTCCTGCAGCCAGCCGTTTTCCATCTCCAGTTCCTCCAGCAGCGCCACGACCTGATTGTATTCGCTGTGGTTGATTCTTCTCGACAGAAGCGGTTCGCGCAGGGCGAGATGCGATGGATGGTATTGCGCCATGATGCTGACGGCGGTATGCCGTGAGATGTTTTCCGCCAGCCATTTCAACGAATCGGCGCTGCCCGCTATCCCGTTGGGCAGTATCAGGTGCCTGACGATGAGACCCTTTACGGCGATCCCATCTTCATCTGTAACAAGATCGCCCACCTGCCTGTACATTTCCTGGATGGCTTGCCTGCTCGTTTCAACGTAGTTTTCCGCCTGTGAGAATGCACTTGCCCGATCATTGGTGGCATATTTGATATCGGGGAGGTAAATGTCAATGATACCGTCCAGCAGCCGGAGGGTTTCCAGTGAATCGTAGGCACTGGTGTTGTAGACCAGTGGTATGCTCAGTCCCAGCGGAACAGCCGTGAGGAGGGCTTCGACTATCTGGGGTGCGAAATGCGATGGTGAGACCAGATTGATGTTATGGCAATGAAGGCTGTCCTGCAGATAAAGCATTATTTGGGCAAGCTCCGCACTGGGCAGGCCATGCTGTACGACATCGGGGGTTTGGCTGATTTGGTAGTTCTGGCAGTAGACGCATTTAAGATTGCAGCCAGTAAAAAATATTGCCCCTGACCCCCGGCTGCCGGATAAAGCCGGTTCTTCACCATGATGATCGCAATAGCTTGATACGCAGGCTTCCCTACCGCTACGGCAGAACCCCTTTTCGTTTTCCATGCGGTTAATATGGCAGGCCCTGGGACAGATGTCGCAGTGGAACAGACGGTGCTGTAGCATTGATGCTCTTCTTGCCAGTTCACCGGAATGGTAGAGCGCAATATATGACGGCTGCGACATGTCTCTGAGCAAGTATATTGAGCAACATGCCGGCAAGTCAAAAAGCTTACCCGGCCTGAACAGGTACAGGATATTGATTTTGGATAGATTGTTGTGTATGATAGTGCGCGGTCAGGGGTCATGGAAAACTAGCCTGCTTTAATAATTCTAGAGTGTGGAAGAATGACCAAATATATACTTGCGCATGATGTAGGCACCAGTAATAACAAGGCAGTGCTGGTCGATGTCGAGGGGAATGTTATTGGCAAAAGTATTTATCCCTATGATATCCATTATCCGCAGCCCGGCTGGGCCGAGCAGTCACCGGATGATTGGTGGAAGGCTGTAACAGAGTCTTCGCGGCAGGTGCTGTCAGAGACGAAGATTTCCCCCGCAGACATCCTATGCATCGTATTTTCCACGCAGTTGCTGGGCATTGTGCCTATGGGTGACTCAGGGGAAAACCTGGGAGAGGGCATTATCTGGATGGACAACCGTGCCACCGATGAGGCGCGCTGGATCATGAACAAGTTCTTGGGCGAGACGGTTTTTGCAGCTATTGCCGGTGCTTCCATCAATGGCAAGGACGTGATGCCCAAGCTGGTGTGGCTTAAAAACAAGCAGCCTGAAATATGGAATAAAATGAATTGCTTCCTGGATGTAAATAGCTATCTGACTTACCGCTGTTCGGGCAAAATGGTAATGTCATGGGCGGATGCCTCTGTGGTGGGAATCGATCTCAAAAGCAAGAAATGGATGACAGGTATTTATAAGTATCTCGGTCTCGATATAGCCAAGTTTCCTGAGTTGATCAGTCCGATAGGGCAGGTCGGAGGACTTACAGCAGAGGCAGCACGAGAACTGGGTTTGTTGGAAGGGACGCCGGTAATGGCGGGCGGAGGCGACTGCCAGGGAGCCGCAGTTGGGTCGGGCGCCGTAGGGGATGGGGAAGGACACATCAGTATAGGGACATCAGCCTGGGTGGGGGTTGTGACCAAAAGACATCTGACGGGCAAAAATGGTATTGCAACGATACAGTCAGGCGATCCCGGCAAGTTGTTACTGATGGCACAGATGGAGACGGCCGGAGGTTGTCTTAGATGGCTGTCGGACGAGATGTGCAGGACAGAGAAAAACGACCTGGCCATCAAAAATATATTCGGTTTCATGGATGACAGGATTAGGAGTATACCTGCCGGCTCCGATTACCTGATCTTTTTACCTTGGATGTATGGAGAGCGGTGTCCTATAGCCGACTCCTATGTCAGGTCTGGCTTTATTAACCTGACCCCTGAACATACCCGTGAACATATGATGAAGGCTGTATACGAGGGTGTAGCATACAATATACGCTGGGCGCTGGAACGGGTGGAAAATGAATACAAATTCCCGTTGCCTTCGCTGAGGATAATGGGAGGGGGGGCGCTGGGACATCCCTGGATGCAGATAATCGCAGATGTAACTGGCAGGCGTGTTGAGACTGTGAAGAATCCGCAGGAAGCCGGCGCCATAGGCATTGCCATGGCATCGGCAGTAGGACTCGGCATATATAAAGATTTTGATGCCTTAAAGAAAGTGGTAACGGTGGATACAACATTTGATCCGGATCCCAGGAATAAACCTGTATACGATCTGCTGTTCAATAGCATCAAGGAGCTGTACAGTGACCTTAAATCATTCTATTTCAAGCTGAATAGTCAGAGAATCAGGAATGTCGAAGAAAAAAGGAGGTTGGAATGAAAGCTGATGAAATGCTAAGCATGCCTGTTGCCCTGCCGGACGGAATTGATTACGATGACTACATTATTGGAACTTATACCGTGACCTACCCCGCGGGATTTGCCATGCCTAAACTGGCGCCGTTGCTGGCTGTCGAACAGAGCACTGGTACATGGGTTCCCGTGCCGGGCGAGACAGCCGAGGTAAGGCGTCAGCATATAGCCAAGGTTATCGGTGTTTACGAGCTGCCGGACCATGAATATGGGCTGCCGCAGGGATTGCAGGAAAGGAATTGGCTGATACAGATAGCCTTTCCCTTCGTGAACATCGGTTCCCAGATACCTATGATGCTGACCGCGGTGATCGGCAATATTTCCATGGCCGGGCAGATTAAGCTGGTGGATGTCAGGTTCCCTAAAAAATATCTTGCAGGGTTCAAAGGACCCAAGTTCGGCATAGATGGGGTGAGGAAATTGCTGGGCGTAAAGAAAAGACCGCTGCTGAATAATATGATCAAACCCTGTACCGGTTATCGCCTGGAGTTGGGGGCTGAGTTATTCAAACAGGCGGCAATGGGAGGATGCGACATCATCAAGGATGATGAATTGATCGCTGATGCATCGTTTAACTCCATTATCGGCCGCGTTAAGCGCTATATGCAGATCGAGCAGGAGGTATATGAAAAGACGGGTGAGCACACCCTGTATACGGTAAATATCTCGGACAGCGTTCCCAAGGTATTCGAAAATGCCAGCAAGGCAGTGGAGTGCGGCGCCAATGCGATCATGATCAACTATGTCGCAGTCGGGCTGACCGTTCTGCAGGCCCTGGCCGAGGACCCCAAGATCAATGTACCAATCCTGGGCCATATGGATGTGTCCGGCGCCATGTACATGTCTCCCTACCATGGTCTGAGTTCGCACTTGATCCTGGGTAAGCTGCCGCGGCTGGCTGGTGCAGATATCGTGGTCATCCCGGCTCCATACGGCAAGGCCCCTGTAATCACCGAAAAATTTGACGCGATGGCCAGAAACCTGACCTTCCCGCTTTATAACCTTAAACCTGCATGGCCGATGGCCTCGGGCGGTATTACGCCGAGCATGGTGCCGAAGGTAATGCAGGAGCTTGGCAATGATATCGTTATCGGGTCGGGTGGGGGAATACATGCCCATCCGCATGGTCCGGTTGCGGGAGGCAAAGCTTTCCGTCAGGCTATCGATGCAACAATGAAAGGGGTGTTGCTCGAGGAATACGCCAAAACACACAAGGAGCTGGCTGCCTCGATACAGGCTTGGGCTGATCCATTTAAAAAGGGAGTATAAGCTCCTCTAGGCAGCCTATGCAGCATGTAATGTTGTACTAAACCATGCTCCGTATTTGAGATGTAATTAGCGGCCGTTATATATAATGGGGTCGGCTGATTTAGGGATGACAATTGGAACTAACCGAAAAGAAATCGGGCGATGTTAGTATATTAGAATTTGCCGGCAGGCTTGATGCTTACAGCGCAACTGAAGTTGAAAAAAAGATCGACAGCTTGATGGATGCAGGGAAGTCCAAACTGGTGCTGAATTTGGACAAACTGGAGTATATCAGCAGCTCTGGGTTGAGAGTATTCCTGGCTGAGCTCAAAAAAGCGCGCAAACAGCAGGGCGATTTGAAATTGGCCTGCATGAAGTCATATATCAAAGAGGTTTTTGGCATTGCTGGTTTACCCAGCTTTTCAACATCTTCGACACTGAAGAAGGTGCAAGCGGAAGTTTCGCTGAGAAATAGCTGATCTCAGCCGGATATGGGCGAATACAAGAGGGAAACTCGTAACGGCTGAAGAAGCCGTCCGGAAGATTGAAAACGGCAGTACGTTAATTCATGGAATGGCCCCACCCGAGCCGCTGGCTGTGCCGGTTTCATCAGGGTAAGCGACTGATGAAAGGAATCCTTGATATTGATGTCATCATGACGCAGGTGTCGCACAGGGACGGAGCAGTTTTTTTCAGTTTTGGCACAGCAGGTTGACGTGATGTAACAAAGGATATTGAATGAAGCCGGGACGAATGTAAATGACAGATGAATTGAACAGGGTTAGAGGAAAATTTATTAAAGTAAATTAGCTACTTTGCGGGCTTATGTAGGATATGTCTTTCGCTAATATTCTTATTTGAGTTGACACGGCGAAATCAAAAAGGCCTGCGCTTTAAAGCGCAGGCCTTTTTCTCAGGTAAGCTTAATGGAGGTCCATAATTTTCTCAAGCGCCGGGGGTAGTGTGCGCTGGATGGTTATATAAGATCCCACTACTGGTTTGACCTGAATATTGAAGGGGTCGTTTACGCATACGTTCTCTGACAGGGTAAGGTTATCGCCCAGGTCGGTCAGATCGATGCAGATTTCGTATTGTTCACCTTGCTCGAGCAGGTTGTTGTTATTATTATTGCCCACCGGTGTCGCTGTCCATTTGACATTGCTGATATAGTCTTTCCTGGTCATCAGGCTGATTACACATTTGTTGGTGGCGCCGGCAGTCCCGTCGCAAGGGGTTATGTCAATAGGGGCACCGGCTATAGCATTTTTAAGGGAGAAATGGACCTGTTTCAAATACTGCGTGCTATTGTCAGATTCACCCAGGATGGAGCCGGCCAATTCAAGATTGCTCTTCGCTTCGCTCAGCGCATAGTACAGAGTCTCTTTGCTGCGTTCTGACGAAAATAATCCTGCGCTTAGTACGGCGTAAGCGAAAACAGCCGCCACGGTAACAAAGGCAATCAGAATGATCGCTGTTTCCAGGCCGGTCATGCCTCTTTCACTTTTATTCAGTTTTGCTAACACGCCCATGTGCCCTCCGTAAGGTACATAATATATATGACATAATGTGTACCTTTTCAGGTTATAACCATTATAGCGGTACTGTGTCAGGTTAAAATGCCTGATAAGTGTCAATTTCGTGAGCCAAAAGTTTAATTATCAGGGTGACACGATCGTAGACGGTTTTCACAAGGACAACTGGGTTGTGATAACAGATGAATCAGGCGGGGGAAGCGGACAAAAAAGAACTGCCGGGATCCTGGAGGTCGATGCCGGACCCCGGCAGTGATGAGGCGATGTAACTACTTAGTGCAGGTCCATAATCCTTTCAAGGGCTGCCGGCAATGTGCGCTGGATAGTGATGGTGGAACCCAGGGAGGGCTTGACCTGGATATTAAAGAAGTCGTTGAATGTAAGGTTCTCGGTCAATGTCTTGTTGTCTCCAAGGTCTGTCATATTGACTGTGATTTCGAACTGCTCGCCGGGCTCCAGCAGGCGGTTGTTGTTGTCGGCGCCGATGCTTTCGACAGTCCATTTGACGTTATTGAAATAATCATGGGCGGTGGTGAGACTGATAACGCATTTATTGGTGGCATTATCCGTCCCGTCGCAGGCGCCCATATCGATTGGGGTGCCGGCAATAGCGTTCTTGACGGTAAACAATATTTTGACAATGTATTCTGTATTATTGTCCGACATGCCGATTACCGAGCCTGACAACTCCAGATTGCTCTTCGCTTCCGCCAGGCCGGCATAGATAGTTTCCTTGCCCCTTTCTGCCGAGAACAGCCCTGCGCTCAGTACGGCATAGCCGAAAACGGCTGCGACTGTGACAAAGGCTATCAGTATAATTGCTGTCTCCAAGCCGGTCATACCTCTCTCTCCGTGATTTAGATTTCGTATTGCCTTGATTAGTCTTAAGTACATCTCAGTTCTCCTTTTGTGCTCCTTTTACCATTGTCCATAACGGGCGTTCCTGTTCTATTAACACTCGGGAAAATTATAGCTGCTTGAGGCTGAGTTTCCATGACCAGTAACTCCCATTTTGTTTAGTACTTTAGTCCATGCCGAAAATAAGCGTATAAGATATAATATTGAACGGACCGCAGATATGAGAATCATGCAAAAAAGCTGTGGAGCAGATAGTGGTGACAGGGCTGCGGTGGCAGGTATATCATTACGGGCTTATCTCAAACAAGGAAACGGAATTATTTATCGGATTATATAAAGACTTGATCAGAAAACTTAGAGCAAGGATAAGCAAGCCCCTGGCGGTTGTGTTACATAGTTATGCCAATGAAGATACGCGTAAGCTTGCCCACGAAATGAAGAGGCAACTGATTAACGATGGGTTTGCGGTCTTCCTTTCCATGCAGCGTGCTGCGGTAGCGCTGGGTCAATACGCAGGGTATTACGGCAAAAGAAAATCACACTTGCTGGATAATATGTTCGCTTGCTAAGGTAGTATATCCGTTTTTCCCTCATCGGGTGGGATTTCCGACGGTTCAGATTCTTCCGCTGGCAAGTGAGCCCTCCTGCGCAGTGGACGGTTTCTGATGAGGATGATGATCACAATGATTGCCAGTGCAATAAGTAGCCCGGTTATCAGGTATTGCCCTCCACCTGCTATTCCCAGGTCCGGCAGCTTGAAACCGGACGCCGGTGATGTGTTCTCTGAAACCACGCCCGAAGAAAAAGCTGACTGAACGTATAGAGTTGTGGACATTGAACCGTAGAGCCTGCCATCGTTTTTATCGGCTATGGTTGCCTGTACCTGGTATGTGCCGTTGTCCGCATTGTCGGGTATGGGGAGGGTAAATGTTAGCTTATCCATATACCCTGTGTCTAACCGGGTTTCCCTGACCCCGCTGTATACCTGGATGCCTGACGGGTTGAGCACATCCACCGCAGTGAGCACTGTAACCTCGCCGCCGCCGCTATTCTGCAGAGACACGGTAATGGCTGATACTTCACCCTGCCGGTAGACAGGCTTGTCAACCGCCAGCGAAAGCAGGGCGGCGGAACGTGGCGATTGGGTGGGGCTGTTGCGCGAGAAGCTGGTTGACCGGGAGCTATAGAAGCGGCCGTCCAGACCGTCGGAGACGGTGCTTTGTGCGTGGTAGATACCAGATAAAGCATTGTAAGGCACCGTCCAGAAAAACTCGTAGCTGCTGGTAGCGCCCCGGGCCAGATCGTATTTTCTTGAGTAGCTGTAGACCTGATCTCCCGCAGAATTGACTATGACGATGCTGCAGAGTATCTGCAGGGGGCTGTCGTCCGAATTACGTACGACCAGAGCCAGGGTGACCATTTCGCCGGAGAAATAAGCTGCTTTGTCAGTGGTAAACGAGATGATCGAAGCGGATTTAGCCTGTGCATTTACTGTGCTTTGAGGCGGGACCAAGACAGCTATTAACAGCGCCACCAGAAGCGCTGCGTAGACTGCCGCAGCATGAAGACTATGACGTCTAATCATGTATGCATCCTCCTCAAACCATTAAGTGCGG
>DKFA01000067.1:0-9219 GCA_002452695.1 Dehalococcoidia bacterium UBA6808 | reverse complement strand
CAGGCATTATGGTTTTAAACCTGACATTTATTATCCGCTTATTATGGTCTTCTTGTGCCTATCCCTGTATTTTATGCGGCGGAGAATAGTGGTCTGACTGCAGCCTGTAGCAATATGTGTGCAGGGTGATTATAATTTCTTTAATTTAATGTTGTTTATTTGAGGGAGACTACATGGATATTAAGGATGAGGCTGTCCTCAGGCTGACCCGGCCGCGGCTGCTGGATGCGGCCAGGCTGTTGGGCAGGGCGTTCTGGAGCGACCCCTGGGAAGCATACCTCTTTCCGGACGAAAGCGAGCGCACCATCATGGAAGAGAAATTTTTCAATATTATGCTGCGCTATTCCATGATATGCGGTGAGGTTTACACCACATCATCTTTCAAAGGCATTATAGCGTGGCATTTTTACGGCGATAAGCGTGGCAGGATTGTTGATGGCGAGGCCGACCCCCGGCGGAGGCTAAGGGCAACGATTGGAGACGGCCCCTTCGAGCGTCTGAGGTCGGCCGTCCCATCACTGATCGAATCGCAGAAACGTATCATGCCTGAGCCGCATTGCTACCTGCAGTTCCTGGGTGTGGAACCGGGACAGCAGGGCAAAGGCTATGGGGGGCAATTGATCACACCCGTATTGAAATATGCCGATGAGAGGGGGCTGCCCTGTTACCTGGAGACGATGCGGGAAGAGAATATGCTGTTTTACGATAAGCACGGGTTTAAGCTGGTGCAGGCCAAGCAGCTTCCCAATGAAGGCCCGTTCACCTGGCACCTCATCAGAAATCCCATGAAACAGAGTTGATTTTTCTCCCCTCTGCCTGGCATGAGATAGAATAGGGGGCATGAGGAGACGGTTATGCATATTTACCGCCCTGATAATCTGCGTGCTGACGGCCTGCGCTCCGCGGGTATCCACCTTCAGCGAATATACCAACCCTGCCTATGATCTGCGCGGACTGATCACAGTCGACAGCGCAGATATCAAAGCCTGCCTGCGGCTGATCCTGGCTGACAGCAACGACGTGCGCACGGATTTCAGGCGCATCCAGGACTGGGTGGCCAGGAGTATAGTGTACGATGACGTGATCAGTAATTACTGGCAGTACCCGGCTGAAACGCTTTCTTCCCGTCGCGGAGATTGCAAGGACTATTCAACCCTGCTGTGCACGTTATGGCGGGCCTACGGCATCCCTGCCGATAATGTCTATGTTGCCATCGGTACTGATGTCAAGGGCAGACAGCATGCTTTTCTGATCGAAAAATATCTGACCGGCAGGTGGCAGGTGATCGAGCCACAGGTGGGCGGCTTTGTCACTTCGAGCCTGGGTGCGATCGATACGGCAGAAAAATATGCCGTTATGTACCTTTTCAACGATCTGGAATACAGTGGGCAGCCCTACTGGATCTACAGCAAGATCGAGGGTATTGACTACCCCTCTGCCAGCCAGGGAACGGCAGCCCAGAAAAAACCGCTGCCACGGATCAATTATTTCACTGCTCAACCTGCCAGGATTGCTGCCGGTCAGTCAGCGGTTCTGAAATGGGATATAAGCGGAGCTGAATTTATCGGCATAGACCAGGGCATCGGCCAGGTCGATCCTGTCGGCACAGCGGTTGTCTATCCCCTGGAAGATACGGAGTACCGGATCGTGGCCAGGAACTCCACTGGGGTGCTCAACTCATCTGCTTTGGTCAGGGTTATGCAGGTTTCCGCTGCGGCCCGGTCTTCGGAGCCGCCCGTGGCAGTCATCGACATGCAACAGCCCATGACCATAGGGTTCGCTGGATGGTTTGCAGGAGATGAGAGTGTTACAGTTGCTACGGCGGGCAAGCAGGTTTCAGCCAGGATTAATCTCAAGGGCGGCAGCGCCGGACAATGCATCATCAGGGCCTGGAGGTCGGTCGCTATCGGCAGCGACGATATAGCTGCACAGTGGGCATTCAACTATGACGGCAAGTCCTGCAGCCAGCAACTGACTTTTGCCCCTTCTTATGCTGTGGGAGAATCAGGCACCCTGGGTTACCGGTTGGACCTGTTGAAGGACGGTGAACAGGTCTGGGCCATGCCTGAAGGCTATCCTCCCCGGCTGATGGTAGACCCCAGGCCCATCAGCGGGCCGTTGGTAGTGAATTTTGCCGGATGGCGCAGCGGTGCAGCTTCGGTAAACACGGTTGCCCGAGGCCAGACTGTGTGGGGTGCGGTAACCCTGGCAGGCGGCATGGCCGGGAAATATACATTAAAGATCAAACGGGACATAGAAGGGTCCAACGACCATGAGGTGCAGCAACTCGATTTTCAATACGACGGCACAAGCTGCGTGCAGAGTATAACATTTTCACCGGATATAGCCAGCGGAGAGTCGGCAACGCGCGGCTACTACCTGGAGGTCTATCGGGATGCCATGTTCATCTGGAGCTTGAGTGGCACTTATCCACCCAGGCTGAAGGTGACACAATGACCGCGCATGGCTTCGGCCAATTAACATTTTCCCCCAAAAGTATTATATTGATATGGCTATTTTGGGGGAGTGTCGGAATTGGCAGACGAGCATGACTTAGGATCATGTGCCGCAAGGCGTAGGGGTTCGAGTCCCCTCTTCCCCAGTTAACAAATAAATTTACAGGACGGGTAAAATGAGTATCGAAGTCAAGAAAGTCAAGGCCAGCAGGATACACAAGGTCGATTTTGACAACCTGGTCTTCGGTCAGGTCATGACCGATCATATGCTCCGCATGACTTACGCTAAAGGCAAATGGGGCAAGCCGAAGATCGTTCCTTACGGCCCGATACGCTACTCACCCGCACTTTCCACGCTGCACTATGGACAGACCGTATTTGAAGGCATCAAAGCATTCATTGCCAAAGACGGCGCCATCAATGTCTTCAGGATGGATGACCATATCAAGCGCTTTAACAAGTCATGTCAGCGCCTGTGCATACCGGAAATTGACGAAAAAGTATTCCACGACGGGCTGGTCCACCTGCTAAAGATGGAAAAGGCCTGGATACCAAGGCAGAAGGGCACCTCGCTATATATACGCCCCTTTGCCTACGCCACCGATCAGAGCCTAGGCGTGCATGTCGCTCATAACTACGATTTCATGATTATTCTTTCGCCGGTCGGCGCTTATTACAAGGAAGGATTCAATCCGGTCAAGCTGATCACAGCTATCGATCATGCCCGCTCGGTAGAGGGCGGCACGGGTGCGGTCAAGACTGCCGGCAACTATGCAGCCAGCCTCTACGCCGCCCACGAGGCCCAGAAAAAGGGCTACACCCAGGTGCTCTGGCTGGACGGCATCTACCGCAATTACGTCGAAGAGGTCGGCACAATGAACGTCTTCTTCTTCATCAAAGACGAGCTGATCACGCCGCACTTGAGCGGCACCATCCTGGCCGGTATGACAAGGGACTCGGTCATCCGCCTGGCCCGAGACTGGGGTATCCCAGTCCACGAACGCCGCATCTCAATGGATGAGGTTATCGATGCTGCTGACAAAGGTACCCTTCAGGAGGTCTTCGGCACCGGTACGGCCGCCGTCATCTCACCCGTCGGCCAGATCTATCACAAAGATAAGCTGATCACCATCAACAAAGGCATGGTTGGGAAGCTGTCGCTCAAGCTTTTCGATGAGATCACAGCCATTCAGTATGGCGAGAAAGAGGACAAGTTCGGCTGGATTACTAAAATCCAGTAATATTATCCACCGCGAAGGTTAATCTGCGAAGCAGCGGTCCTGTCAGGATCGCTGTTTTTTTACATTTAAGGCCGGTAGTCTCAGTAAAATGAGCCAACAGGGGGCAGACGCCCCAGTTAGCAGTCAAATATAATACCCTCAGCAGGGTTATCGGGTTTTATATGAGATTAGATAACAGGCCATGCCATATTTTAAAAGGCGGCCAGGTCGACCAGCCCATCGTAGACCTGTCATATATGCCTGACGCTGTGGAGGGCCCAGGCCCGGTGCCACAGGCCGATTGCAGCAGCGCTGATGAAGAGTTCCTTTTGAAAACAAGCCTGCTCGATTTGGCTCCGGATGCAATGTTCCTCAATGACATACAGGGAAATTTTATTTATGTCAATAAGGCGCTCGCCAACATGAGCGGCTACAGCAAGGAAGAGCTATTCAACAACAATGCCTTTAAACTGGTTTCCTCGGCCTCCGGCCAGGCTATCGAACCATATTACACAGAACTGATTGAAAAAGGGCAGCGTAAACTTGAATTGATGGTAACAGGCAAGAACGGCGCCTCCCACTGCATCGAAATACACTCACAGGTAATTGAGATCGGCAACAGGAAATATATCTCCAGCACCGTCCGTGATATCACACGCTACAAGGAAACTGATAGAGCGTTGCAGTCAAGCTATTTAAAGCTGCAAAAGACGCTGGATGGCTTTATCAAAACCATCGCCACCGTCAGCGAGACCAGAGACCCTTATACCGCCGGACACCAGCGCCAGGTGAGCAGGCTGGCACATGCCATCGCCGGGGAAATGGACCTTGATGAAAACACCAGCGAAGCCGTCCGCGTCGCCGGCATATTGCATGACATTGGCAAGCTGAGCATCCCGGCTGAGATATTAAGCAAGCCGGGCAAACTCTCGGCAGCCGAATTCGCAATCATCAAGCGTCATCCTGAGGTCGGCCGCGATATACTCAAGAACATCGATTTCCCCTGGCCCATCAGCGACATCGTATCCCAGCACCATGAAAGACTGGACGGAACCGGCTATCCGGACGGGCTGCTTGGGAATAACATCTGCATTGAGGCCAGGCTACTGGCAGTCGCCGACGTGGTCGAGGCTATGGCATCCCACCGTCCCTACCGCCCTTCGCTGGGCATAAACACAGCCCTTGAAGAAGTTGAAAAATACAAGGGGATCAAGTACGATAGCGACGCCGTGGATGCATGTGTAAGGTTGGTCAACAAGAAGGGATTTAGCCTGTTTTGACGGCGCTGACCATGACACAGGGCTATAGCCGTATATTGACTACTGCCCGGGCCGTAAATTCCGTCATGCAGCCCCGCATCGAAGCTTATCTCCAAGCGTCCCTTCTCGAGCGGGTCTGGCCCGGCTCCGACCTTTCCAAACTCCCCGGCGTGGGAGCGGAATTTATCCAGCGTTCCTTGTGTGAATCATTCCCTGAACTGGCGGGAAGCCTTAATCTGGGCTATAGCGCCGCCTCCTTGCACTGGCTGAATACCAGGAATGTAACTGCAGGATTTTTCCACCGTCCCATTAGTATCCAGGTTAACCAGCTTGACGGCGCCTACTATCATAAATAATACGATGGCAGGCTGGACAACCCGGCAGTCAGGCAGGAACTTGGACCGATCGTTGCGCACGTGGTCAGGCCATGAAGCAGGTAATCGGTCATAAACGGGCTTTCTCCCGAGCACAGGGATAGGCTTAATCTACAGGAAGTTGGAGCACAGGCTCTGCAGCCCGCCGAAGGCCCAACCCTTCCAGTATTGCATGATGGAACTGTGAAAGAAATAGCAGCATTTTACTGCTCCTGTTTGCTTGACACCAATTCGCCGCAACCTATATACTTTACCCTGCATTTTGCAGGGGCCATTAGCTCAGACGGTTAGAGCACAGTCCTGATAAGACTGGGGTCTGTGGTTCGAGTCCACAATGGCCCACCGAAGGTAATGATATTATCTAAAATTAGCTTCAATTAACCCATCGCTCAAAAATTATTTTCATCATTTGAATTCACTTGTTGGTAATGATGTCACCAAGACCTGACACATTTATTGACACCGACTACTGCGGGGGATAGAATTCAACTTAAACAGGTTCTTTGGAGGGAAGATGAATAATGAATTTTTCATATTGGTCGTAGCATTATTAATCGCTGATGGTATCTGTCTAGGATTGCTAATAGCTTTAGCAATTTCTATCTTAGGCGGGAGAGTAAGTGCTAAGCCACCAACAAATAGTGCTCCCATACCAATCAATCAAAGTAAAAGAATAGCTAATAGCACTGTGATGATGGGCGTGGGGCTTACTGGAATAGTCTTTTCAGTTAACTTAGTCCCCATAGAGAAAAACTCTTGGATTGCAGGCATATTACTTGTGATAGGATTAGCTGTTATCGTTCTGGCATGGTTTCAGTTCAGAAGAATATAAACAAAACGTATTTTGAATGGTGAATTGACCCCCACTACTATGAGGGATAGAATTGGACTGTATTTAGGTTAGGCACAACTATTATGGAATCAGGAAGACGTGGAACTATAACATTAGCGAAGCTCGCCACAGGGTCACCTGGCATAACATCAGCATTCGGTCAGACATTAGCCGAAGCTGGTGCCGTTTGTTTTGAAGACCAAAACCATCCAAACGGTGTTGAACTCAAAGTCAACGGGACGTTTGAAGCTAAGTATCAAGTATTTTGGCAGCAAGTAACAGACCAGATGATAAGATGCTACAATGATGAAGAGTCCACAACTGAACTAGGTGCTTACGGCGTAGCTTTCCTGCTAATTCTTGACCTCACAGACTACACGATCATTAAAAGGTCACGCAGAGGGACAGGGTTCGACTGCTGGCTGGGACAGGCACAAGAGAATGAGGAATTACCGTTCCAGAACAAAGAAGGGTTAGAGGTGTCAGGAATACGTAGCGGAGATAATAGCCGTATCAAAACTAGAGTTAACGAGAAACTAAAACAGGTTAAACCTTCCAACGCCACCTTTACTTTATAGGATTAATTATACGGCGTATAATCTAAAATATGTGGGATGTAAGAGGTTGGGAAAGTTTAACAATACACAATGACCCTCCACTCGTGGGTGCAAAAGAGGAATTTCTATCGTGGTTAGCGGAAGTGCCACAGCCTCATCAAGCGTCCTGGGAACGAAGGCTTAAGAGCAAACTAGATCATCCCCACTATTCGGTCCGGCTTGAATTATATCTCCATCACTACTTTGGGAGTAACGGATGGGGCATTGATGTCGAACCAGGTATGCCGGGCAGTCCAAACACACCTGACTTTAAAGTTACTCGTGGCGGAGACTGTATTATAGTTGAGGCAAAGACTGTTCTGGATGCACAAGCTGACGAACAACAGACCCAGAGATTGAGGCAACTTGCTGATGATTTGACAAAGAAACTATCAAAGACGGTTATTATTGAGCCGCTATCTGATTTGCCTTCAAGTCTTCCTACAAAGAAAATTGTCCCCCAAATTGAGGAACGAGCAGCGACCCAGGCGAGCGGGATTCTTGAGTTTGATATCAATGACACGCACCAGAATGGATCCTATTCACTTAAGATCCTTATTCTTCCCAATTATTCAAGTACGAATGAAGTGTCTGGCGTCCAAGGAATGATCTCAGATGTTCACAATATCACTACTGGATCGAGAATCCGCCGCGCACTTGAAGAAAAGGCAGGCAAGTATGGTCAAATCGATGTACCTTTTCTCATCGCCATATATGGAAAAGGAGAATTTCCTGTTAGACCTCGGGATGAAATTGTTGCCTTATTTGGTGATAGAGGATTGTTAATTCCAAAGAGTGCAAAAGAACAAGTGATCGAGATACCAAGGTCAAACGGATTCTTTAACACGATACGGCAAGGTAAACACTATCATGAACACATATCCGCAGTTCTTTTTTATAGGTTTAAGTGGCTTAGCGATAGCCATATTCATCAAATACACATTTACCATAATCCTTTTGCATTAAGGTTTATGAATCCGGGCTTTTTCCCAAACGTACCCCAATTAGTTCCAGCAATGAAATGGATAAATGGCTGCCCCGAATAATAATATTGTTCAGCCAGCCAGTATTCGAACCTGATCGTGATAATCACCTCAAAAGGCAAAAGGACAGGTTAAAAGTTCTTTGTTCAATACAGTAAGCTCCACCACATGCTACCAAAAGTTAGCTAATACTGATTTGTACGAAAAAACAATGCAAGCTGCAATGCAGAAAACTGGTTTAGACATAGCTACTATTTTCAATGTCTGTTTTTCAGTTATCGAAGGCCGGAAAAACCCTGATGTTATTGACTACTTGAAATCGCGTGAACAGAAAATCACCAGGGACGTGTTTTTCGGGCAGTAATCTGGGCTGTGTGGGTCAGTGGCATGGGTCGCAAAGCTACCAGTACATTCCTGAGCGAAGCTAATGTCTCTAAGGATTTCAATACGTTCGCAGCTTGGAATCGTGCTAAACTTGATACTTTTATAAGTAGAGTGAATTATCTGGGGGTCACTCCGAGGGCTGTGAGTAAATCGCTCGCTATTCACAACATTGCGCTATGGCTTGCGAAGTTCAATAACGAACAGAACTTCAGGAAAGTCGTGTTTAATAGCAAGATAGATGGTGAGGACTTAGGCAAGACTGACGTTCAGCGGATTTTGAGCCTCAGGCTTCCGTTTATAGGATGGGCTAATTCGCATTTTTTGGTCAAGAACATGGGTGGACGGGCAATCAAATGTGACAGGTGGGTGAACAAGTTGCTAGTTTGGGGACGATTAAGCCAATCAGACTTAGAAAGCCGGTTCGAAAAGCATAAGATTCCCCTCAGCCTGTTTGACACCGTTTTCTGGTCATACTTCGAGATGTTTATTGGTAAAAAAGGTGATTTCGGGAAGCATTTCAGCGCCAAATTCGGTTACCTCAAGTAATCCCACGTCAAGTGAAACCTCACCTCAAGAGTTCTACCTATTGGTTATTTTTGCTATAATAAACAGAAATGTTTGTTCTAGCACAGGAGATATTATGAAGTTTGCTATTACTTTTGAGCAGGGCGAGGACGGGTATATCGTAGTCAGTTGCCCGGCTTTGCCTGGATGCCACTCGCAGGGGAGAACTAAGGAAGAGGCCATCGCTAATATTAAGGAGGCTATTCAGGGATACATAGCCAGCATGCGGAAGCATGGGGAGCCAGTTCCTTCTATCACCGAGGTGGAAGAGGTGGAGGTAGCGGTCTAAGTGGCTCATCTTCCTGTAGTATCAGGAGATGATTTTGTTAAAGCAATGCGTAAGATTGGATACGTCTGGGATCATACTGAAGGAAGTCACATGGTTTTGCTTCACCGGTCAAAGGGCAGGCTCTGCGTGCCAAGGCACAAAGAATTAGGCAGAGGATTATTAAGGGTTTTAATTAGAGATGCTGGCCTATCGAGACAAGAATTTATAGCACTAATGCGAGACTAGGCTAAAAGCCAGACTAAAGGTTCTTTGTTCCGTCCAG
>DKFA01000047.1 GCA_002452695.1 Dehalococcoidia bacterium UBA6808 | reverse complement strand
TCCATCCTCAGCAGCAGCATGCTGCCGAGGATTGAGCCTGCCAAGACACGCGCGATAACGCGTTCATCCACATTGCGGAAGGCTCCTCGTCTGGACTGCGTCCTGATAAAGTCCTCAATCCTGACGATGAGTGGATCGATAATCTGTTTTACGAACTGCTGCCTCAACCTGGCGTCACGCTGTACCTCGAACATGAGGAAAATAATGGTCTGGACGTTATTGAAGCCAAGCTCAAGACGGTCTTCCATAAGCCTGGTCATTAGTGTTCGCGTATCGGATCCCGACATGCTGTTGAAAATATTGAGAAGATTAAACGAAATAAGGATGTTCTGCATCAGCGAGATAAGCAGGTCGCGCTTGTTGGAATAGTAATTGTAGAGCGTGCCCACTCCGACACCAGCTGCTGCCGCCACATCGGCCATGGTCGATTCCCCGTAGCCCCGAGTTGAGAAAACCGCCAGGGCGGCCCTGAGGATTTGCTTCCTGCGGGTCTTGGTGATGCGCTCCCTACGTTTTATACGTGTAGCCATGATTAAAAGAATGAATATTCATTCAATATTTATATATATGTTAATTTATTTGTTATGAGTTGTCAAGGGCAGATAATGGGTAAAATACGATCAATGCTGTACGCAGACTGACAGGTCTGGTATTATATGGCGTTTTATGAGGGGGGTTATTGAGCTGTCATGCGCGTATGCATATTGAGCTATCGCAGCTACCCGTATTCGGGTGGGCAGGGCATCTATATGCGCTATCTGAGCAATGCGCTGCGTGACATGGGTCATGAGGTTGACATGATGTCAGGTCCTCCGTATCCGATCGTGGATGACGGCGTGGGGCTGATCAAGCTGCCCAGTCTCGACCTTTATACCATGAAATCGTGGCAGCGGGTGTTCATTAATCCTACCAGATTAAACAACTGGCCCAACTTTGTCGAGTGGGCGGGCGCTATGACAGGCTATTTTTCCGAGCCGCTGAGTTTCGGGATGCGCGCCTGTCAGTATCTGACCAGTGGGCAGGGAAAGAAATACGATGTTATACACGACAACCAGACTCTGTCCTACGGCATAGTCGATATCAAGAACGCCGGTTTTCCAGTGGTAGAGACGATTCATCATCCAGTAACCAAGGACCGGGACCTGGCCATCCAGTCGGCCAGAACGCTCAAGGAGAAGCTGGGCTACCGCCGCTGGTTTTCTTTCACAGGTATGCAGATCAAGGTAGCGCGGCAGCTTGATCATATCATCACTGTTTCCCAAATGGCCAAGCACCATATCACCGAGGTGTTCGGCGTACCCCCCGAGAGGCTTAGAGTAATATATAACGGCATAGATACGGAGCTATTCAGCCCTGGGGAAGGAATCAAGCGTGAAAGCAATATGATATTGATGGTGATGAGCAGGGACACCATCGTGAAAGGCCTGAAGTTCCTGCTGGAAGCCCTGGCCGAGTTGCGCAAGAAACATGACCTTAAGCTGGTCGTGGTGGGACAGACCTTCGGCGACGGCGTCACCGAGAGGCTGATGGATAGACTTGGCATCACCGAAAATGTGAGCTTCCGCAACCAGATCTCCACCGAAGAGCTGATCAGATTGTACCGTACAACGACCCTGGTAGCCGTGCCGTCAACCTATGAAGGATTTGGCATCCCCGCTGCTGAGGCCATGTCGTGCGGCGCTCCGGTGGTATCCACAACTGCAGGTGCTTTGCCGGAGGTGGTGGGCGACGCCGGCATACTGGTACCGCCGGCCGATTCTGTGGCATTGATCAAAGCTGTCGACGGTCTGATCGAAAATCCTCAGCGGCTCAAGGAACTGAGCGTACTGGGACGAAAGCGGATCATCGAGCAATTCAGTTGGAAAGATGCGGCCAGAAAAACGGCAGACGTATACGAAGAAGCTATTGATAGTAAACGTTTACTTAAGAGCAAATGCGGAATATAATGGAACATCGTGATGAAAATCCCATCTTATAAGGGGTTTTACATAGAATATATCCGGTCAAGCGACGGGTTGCGTCAAAATAAAGTGTTACCCAAGCGATTGATTATTAGACAAAATGCAGTTAAAATGTTGCGTTGCGTAGTTCAAGGTATATGAGTCTGGTTGGTTTAGATGAGAATCTGTTTATTGAGCTACAGGGCATACAAGTATTCTGGCGGACAGGGAATCTACGTCCGCTATCTGAGTCAATCTCTGCAAAAACTGGGACACGAAGTGGATGTGATCTCAGGCCCTCCCTATCCCGACCTGGCGGACGGCATCAACCTGATCAAATTGCCCAGCCTCGACCTTTACCGCTTCCCTGAGATCAGGCGTTATTTTATCAATCCCCTCTGGCTGAACACCTGGCCCAATTTCGTGGAGTGGGTAGGCGAATGCACTGGCTGCCTGACCGAGCTCAAAACGTTCGGTATGCGCGCCCATGATCTCTTCCGCAAGAACGGCCACAGCAAGAAATATGATATCGTGCATGATAACCAGTGCATTAGCGAAGGTATATTGAAGATTAATGAAATGGGCATTCCACTGGTCACAACTATCCATCATCCCATCACGGTTGACCGTGCTCTTGCTTTGCAGGCGGCTAAATCGCCATTGAAGAAGCTGGGAATCAAGCGCTGGTACTCATTTGTGGATATGCAGATTAAGGTGGCCTCGCAGCTATCGCATTTCATCACCGATTCGCAGATGTCGTTAAGGGAGATCCTGGATGGATTCAATCTCAAAGCGGAGCAGTTCAAGGTCATCTACTGCGGCGTGGACCAGGATATTTTTAAAGAGAATCGCCAGGGGCCACGTCATGCTGGCAGGATACTGGTAATCAACAGCGGCGATACGCCTCTCAAGGGGCTGAGGTTCCTGATGGAAGCGGTGGCCGAACTGCGTAAGACCCGGGAGATCGAGCTGGTGATCGTCGGCGAACCGATGCACAACGGCTATACACAGGGTCTAATGCGGTCGCTCAAACTGGAGGACTGCGCCCGTTACACGGGCAAGATCGATACTAAAGAGCTGGTGAATTATTATTCATCAGCCACGATGCTGGTTATCCCTTCTCAGTATGAAGGTTTCGGACTGCCGGCAGTCGAGGCGATGGCCTGCGGCACGCCCGTTATCTCCACCACGGCGGGAGCATTGCCGGAGGTGGTGGGTGACGCCGGCATACTGATACCGGCCGGTGATACCAGGGCTATCATCGAATCGGTCACGGCGCTGTTGGATGATGAAAACAGGCGCAGGGAGCTGGGTGAAAAAGGCAGGCAGCGGGTGGCGCGCCTGTTCAACTGGGACAATACGGCCAGGGAAACGGCTGATTACTATAAAGAAGCTATCGACGTACAAAGAAGTGCGAAGGCGGTGTGAAAAATGCTTTCAGACAAAATCTTGAACGACCTTGATATGCTTATTTCCGATCAGTTCCTGCAGCCCACGCTGGAAAGCATAATTGCCATCCAGGAGAAGGAAGGCTCGGTGCCGGACCTGGCAGGCGGGATAGTGGAGCCGTGGACGCATGTTGAATGCGCTATGGCTATCGATGCCGGGAAATACCCCGATGAAGCCAAAAAAGCCTATGAATGGCTGGCCGGTAGACAGATGCCGGACGGCAGCTGGTACGCCACCTATCAGTACGGCAAGCCGAAGGACACCTACAAGGTGTCGCATGCCATCTCGTATATTGCTGTGGGTATCTGGCACCATTACCTGGTCAACAACGACCTGCATTTCGCCAATGAGATGTGGCCTTGCGTGCGCTCGGCCATCAACTATATCCTGGATATGCGCGGACCCAATGGTGAAATTTACTGGGCTCGCGATGCCAAAGGCGAGCTTTACCCGGCCGCACAGATCACAAGTTGCAGTTCGTCCTACCTGAGCATTAAATGCGCCACCAAGCTGGGCAGGCTATTGGGTGAAGAGCACAGGGACTGGGAGGAGGCCAATGCCAGGCTGCGCCAGGCCATCCTCGCCATGCCTCTGCCCTACGATGTGATCCAGGAGAACGGTGGCTTTTCCGCTTTTGCCATGGACTGGTACTATCCTGCGCTGTGTTCCGTTATCAACGGCCAGGAGGCGGTGGACAGAATCTATGACAGTTGGGATAAATTCATTGTGCATGGCAAAGGCTCGGTGTGCAACCTGGAAAAGACCTGGGTAACAGCGGCTGAGACCAGCGAGCTGGCCATGTCGCTGGCAGTTCAGGGTGAATACAGACAGTCGGCCATGGTCTACAACTGGCTGCATCACCTGCGCGATGAGGACGGCGCCTACTGGTACGGCGTGGCCTACCCGGAGAACGAAATCTGGCCACTTGAGAAACCTACATGGACATCGGCGGCGGTAGTGCTGGCGGCGGATATGCTCAAGCCGCTGTCTTCCACCAACCAGTTGCTGGCTTGCGCTATTTAGCGTTTACGCAATATGCCCAGTGACCCGCACAAGGGCAGCATGGTGAAGTCTCCGCTGTTAACCGCCAGTTTATATACCTCATAAGGCGCCTGCCCGCCCTGGAAGGGGTCGGGATAAATATCATGAAATACCAGGTAGCCGCCCTTGAGCAGGTGCCCTGCCCAGCATTGGTAATCCGTCAGCGTCGATTCATAGCTGTGCCCCCCGTCGATGAAGACCAGGCTGAGCGGCGTGGCCCAGTTCCTGGAAGCAGCTTTTGAAGTTGTGACCATGGGGACGACCGTATCTTCCAGCTCCGCTTTTTCCAGCGTTTCCCTGAGCAGCGGCAGACTGTCGATGCGCCGGGAGCGTTCGTCGTAGATTTCAGGGTCGAAATAGATCTGCCCAGGCTGCTGTTCTTCGGAACCCCGGTGGTGATCGATGGTAAATAATGTTGTTCCCTTCTGGCGGCAGGCGGCGCCAATATAGACGGCCGATTTGCCGCAGAAGCTGCCTACCTCCAGGCAGGGACCGGCTGCTGCAGCTTCGAGAGCAAGTTCGAATAGCTTGAGGCCTTCCTTCTCGGGCATAAAGCCTTTAACGGAGGCGGCCAGTTTCAGAAGTTCAGCAGGATTGTCTTTCTTCATAATATACTCTTCCTATTGATATCAGCCCCTGCTGGAAACAAAGGCATAAATGATGACTAATAATATTAACAGGTATGCCAGGCCGATCATAATCCAGATCACCATCTCGCCGGGGACGCCTGGCATCAGCATCCTGACGGCCTGGCTTACTGGAGAAATCTGTGAGCCGCCGGTCAGCGAGAAGGTGGCCACCGGGCTGAAATCGCTGGGGATGGGGGCCGAGGCCCTTACCTTCCAGTAGTAGGGTTTGAAATACTCCAGGTTATCCGCGTAGTAGGATGGTGCAGTGGTGTAAGCCCGTATGACCACGTTTTTCATCTCCGGATCGGCAGCCAGCACAAACTCGTATTTGGCGGCTTCCTTGATAGGTGTCCAGCTGAAGCCGACCGGCGGCCGGCAGACCGCGCAGGGACCGTTGATGGGGTTGAGCAGCGCGGGTCCGGGATGGAATGATCCGACCGTGAAGCCGGGCTTGACGGTGAAGAACATGACGCTGGACCACGGCGTGTGGATGATATTGGGCATGGATATGTTGTCGGTGAAGGCCCTGCTGCCTCGTACCTTCCAATAATAAGTGCGTCCCGTTTCCAGCAGGCCGGGCTCCAGCCAGACGCCGGGGTCCTGCCAGTCAGCGACCTCATCAATCACCCAGGCGTCTGTCCCGATGCGGAAGCGAGTACCGTTATCTGTAGTGACGAAGTTGAGGTTTTGGCTGAGCGGCAGCGTGAAATCAACATCCTTGGCGATCAGCAGATCGTATCCAATCATTTCTTTGATCTGCCTCCATTTAAAATCTATCTGTTGTGAACGTCCCGTGACCGGGTCTGCGCCGATATAGCTGCCGGTCGGCGGCGAGATAGGCCAAGGCCCGATGCGGGAGGCGGAGTCCACGTACATCCAGAGACATCCCTTTTTGCCAGTGAAGTCATAGGCCTGGTTATCGATGGCCCAGAGTGTGTTATATGTGCTGGAGGAGATATGCAATGACGTTGGCTCCCGTGTGAAACTGACATTGAATGAGGTGGGTAGGCCTGTAACAAGTTGATCCCACTCTGGTGGGGGAGGGACACTGACGAGCGGGTAAAGAGTGCGGTCGGCGCCGCTTTTATTAATGATGTTCAATGTGTCATAATTCCAGGCCCCGTATAGAACGTCGTTAAGCGTCTCTATTCCGTAAAAAGCGAGGTTAAGCGGCTGTAGGTTGTCCCAATCCTCGCTCGTTCCCAGCTTCCACCGGAAGATGCCGCCCTGTGATGGGTTGGGCGTCGAACCGCTGGGACTGCACAGGGCGGCATAGATGGTACGGTTGACATTGAATTGGCTGTCCATCATGACGTGGACATCGCCAATCTGTGGCAACGTCTTCAGCTTTTCGAATTCTGGATTGAATTTAGACAGGTCGATCCAGGCGACATAGCTGTCGCCTGGGCCTTCCGTCCCCACGATAACGATCTCCTCAGCTTTGCTGCCGGTGCCGGCTGCGTTAATGAGGGGAGCGCAGATGGTGTGGGCGGGAGTTTCGAGATTGGTGCTGATCAGTGGCCCGGTCAACCAGGACGTGCCGGCGTGTGTTGCACGGCACATGACATAATCGCTCAACACATAAATAGTGGAATCGTCGGTCAGGCAGATGTCAGTGACATTTATACCAGATTGCACCGGTTCCCAGGTCTGTCCCGTATCTCCTGAGTAGGTAACTTTCTCTGTAGAAAGGTCGGCAAAGACCACGGCGCTGCTTACCCGGTCACCGCGCGGGTTGATGCGCAGAACAGTTCCGACATCGCTGGTGTTGTCCGTTAATATGCGTTCCCATTTCTCTCCCACCGGGCTGGTGATGCTGCGCCAGACGCTGTCAAAATTGTACTTTAAGGAGGTTGAGGCATTCTCATTGATAGAAGCGAGGTACAGGATATTAGTCTGCGTCGTACTTTCAGCCCCCTCGGGCACTTCGTGTGCCGCCGAATCGGAAAGCAGTGTGATCTCAGTATCGATCAGCCCGGTCTGGTTCCAGGCCAGCCCGTTGTCGAGACTGCGGGAAAAGGCAGATTCATCAAGAAATTGGCCGATAGTCTTGCCGAACGGCCATCGGTACGTTATCGTTGAATTTTCGGACGCACCGCCGAGAGTACAGTTTTCCGAACTTGTTCCACAGTAAGCCCTCTCACCGTTCCTGCTCCATTTCAAGATGGCATTGGCCCGGCCAGAGTTGGCCCCGCCTGTGGGCGATTTCCTGGCGGTGGAATGTACCCAGGTCGCTCCGCCGGGAGTGGTGGTCTGGGGGTTGGAGCACTGCCAGACACTGGTCATGCAGCTCCCTGTGACTGTGGTGTTGTCCCCGGCCAGCAATATGCCGGAGGACAGGCTGCCGTAATAGGCGATGGATGAGATGGCGCTGTTTCCGGTCAGGTTGGGCGTGATCCGGTAATCAGGTCGGTAGAGGTTTGCATTGAGGTACAATACAGCCGAGGAGTTGTCGGTAAGTATGCTGGCGAAACAGGCACGGTCGGTGACGAGGTCGCCGAAAAAATCAGAGGGCAGCTCAAGGGTAGACCTGATAAGTTTGTCCCTGTTGCTGACAATTATATCATTGCCGATGGTAATAGGATAAGATGCATAATCACTGTTCCAGTTTATGGTATTGGTTGCTGAAACATGTTTCCCAAGGCTCAAAGTCGTAGAAGTATTATCGCTGGAAATGACAGCGATAGTTGAATCAGTATCATAGTTTGGCGAGAACTTGATTGAGCTAAAACTTTGTGGAGTTGCAAGCGGGGAAGTATTATCGCTCCATGTTGACATGGCAGAAGTACTGTATTGCCGTGTATAAACATAACCGGGGCCGGCAACGCTGCTAGTTCCTACGGCCACGTCACGCACGCTGTCGGAAGCTCCATAGTCTATTGAAATATCGAGACATCTTATATACTCTGAGGAGTGAAGAATAGGAAAACCACAATCATGCCAATTGGCGCCGACATCACCAGAGTAATAAAGCTTTTGCGGTCCTGATGTGGCATTACCGGTGATGGCCATAACAAAAGTATTATTATCGGGCGCCACGGCAATGTCCCAGATTGTTAGCGGGGTGCCTGCCGCAGCAGCCAGCCTATCGGTTATATCGCGCCAGGTATATCCTTCATCCATCGATTTATATATCTTGCTCTGCGAAGTATCCACGCAATAGATGGTGAGGTCGTCAGGGGCTATGGCGATGGCGTTGATCTCGCAGGGGCTGACAATAACATTGGTGGGGCCTGAATCGGGGGTGTTTACGACTGTCCAGCTAAGAGTGCGCTGGGCTGCCAGCGCCCTGTTAAATTCGAATGGGACTAAAGTACTAAGACTAAATAATACCAGCAATAGGGCAATGAAGATGGCCGTTTTGCTGTGGTTTTTCATCGTGAATTTTATCGTAACAACACGGCTGTCCCTATTCAATCAAGGGACGCTTTAGACGAAATCTACCACAAACGCAAAGGTGTTTGCAAAATGGTAAATCGCATGATAGATTAAGCTATGTGTGCCATAACTACGATGGAACAAGGCGTAAAACAGATATAAAACGCGGTGACGGCGGCAATAGAAAATGATTGAGATACTTGAGTCGTTTCAGCCTGTATCACACGATGCAGCTGTGATCGAGTTGATCAGAGCCATGATGGATGGTCGCATTGAGGAGGTCAGGCCGCGCCTCGATTTCAGCAAGGAAACCGGGGCAGTCTACCCGCAGGTCGAAGAAATGCTGGGACAATCCACCGGAGAGGTAACGGATATATTGCTTAGATTGACACAGGAGAACATCCTAGAAGCACGTTTTTTTGACCGGTTGATTTTTTGCCCGTCCTGCAACTCGATGAACTTGAGGCCGAGCGTAAGGTGCCCAAAATGTGGGTCTGCCAATATCGCCAGGGGCAGGGTCTTCGAGCATTTTGCCTGCGGTAAGAACGGACTGGAAGAAGAGTTTGTGGCCGGAGGCAAATATATCTGCCCTCATTGTGGCAAGCAACTAAAGTTTCTTGGCACGGACTACCGCAGCCTGGGAGTTAATTACAAGTGTCATACTTGCGGAGGATTATCCAGCGAGATGACGATCAGGTGGAACTGTATGAAATGTTCCCTGACCTTCTCCGATGAGGAAGCCAGGGTCAGGACGGTATTTTCCTACGCACTGAATGAGCAGAGCAGAAACTGGCTGATCTTTGATATGGGCTATAAAACCAGACTGATCGAGTACCTGCGCAGGCAGGGCTATGAGGTTTTTGAGAAAGCTATGGTCAATTCCGGACTGGGTTCGGGCGCTACGCATACGCTGGATATACTGGCTAAACGCGATGACGGTTTTCTGCCTCAGGTGATAGGCATCGGCATCGCTATTGGCATCAACGAGGAAAATATCGGGCTTGATGAGGTATTCAGGTTCGATAACAAGGCTTATGACCTGGGTATACATGACAAGATTCTGCTGGCCGTGCCGGGCATGAGCACTGAAGCCAGGCAGTTCGCCCGCCGCCAGCATATTAAGTCGCTGGATATGAAGGAGATGGAAACTCTTTTGACGGAGATTTCGGGCAATCCGGCTCGCCCGCTTAAATTCATACCATTTACATTTGAAAACAGGGGACAGCTCTTGAAGTACCTGCGTGTACAGGGGTACCGGGTTGAGGAGAACGCCAGGGTAACGGGCCGCTCGGGGGCGGAATACACGATGGATATTATGGCCTATTTTGACGACGGGCTGTTTAATCATACCATTTCCATTGGGATACTGGCCGACAAAGATGAAATAAGCCTGGAAAAGGTGTCTGCTTACGATACTAAAGCTTATGACATTGGCATCCATGACAAGATGCTGCTGGTCTATCCGGCGCTGAGCAATCAGGCCAGAAGATTTGCCGACCAGCAGAAGATCAGCGTCATCAAATCCGTCAGTAAGGCCAATCTGGATTAGTAAAAGGAAAAAGCAAATGGCACGCGAAATATCTGAGATCAACTCAACACAAATCGGCAAGCGGGAAGTTTCAAGGACGGGGACTGCCAGGTTGAACGAGCAATACCAGCCCCCCATGCCTCAGGCTTTGCAGGCTATACCTGAGGATATTGCGCGTAAGTACAATGTGATACCGCTATCGTTGGATGGCAATACCCTGAGGGTGTGCATGTCAAATCCCAGCGATATTATTATTATTGAAAACCTCTCGATCTACACAAAGAAAAGGATATCTCCCGTATTTGCCACTGAGGCGGATATCAAGGAAGCCATCGATTTTAATTACGGCCCAGCCGGGACAAGTAAGGCGGCAACCGCGGAAAGCACTGAAACAGCACCGGAAGCGCCGGTTGCGCAGCAGCTCGACAAGCTTCTGCAGGAAGCTGTCAAAGCCCGCGCCTCAGATATACATATCGAGCCGGATGAAAATAAGGTCAGGATACGCTTCAGGGTCGATGGCATACTGCATGAAACCAATCCGCTGCCACTAACAATGCATTCGGCTTTGATCTCTCGCATAAAAATACTCTCGGAGATGAATATTGCCGATCACCGCCGGCCGCAGGATGGGCAGTTCTCTTTCGATTCGGGCAAAAAGAGGATAGATGTCCGTGTTGCCGTTATTAATACGGTCAATGGCGAGATGGCAGTTCTCAGACTATTGGACAAGTCGCTGGCTGCTCTTTCCTTGCCGCAGATAGGTTTTCTTCAGGAAAGCCAGGAACAGTTCGAGAAAATGCTGATGATGCCCTATGGTATGGTCCTGATCAGCGGTCCGACCGGCGCCGGCAAGACTACGACGCTGTACGCTGCGGTCAATTCTCTGGACAGCATAGGGAAGAACATTATCACGGTGGAGGACCCGGTTGAGTACCGTTTTGAAAACATCAATCAGATACAGGTTAATGTGAAGGCGGGGCTGACCTTTGCCGGCGGCCTGCGTTCCATTGTCCGCCTTGACCCGGACGTGATCCTGGTCGGCGAGATACGCGATGGTGAAACCGGACAGATTGCAGTGCAGTCGGCCTTGACGGGCCACCTGGTGCTTTCCTCAGTACATGCCAACGATACTACTGGCGTTATTTTCCGCCTCATCGACCTTGGGGTCGAGCCGTTTCTCATCAGCACAGCCATAATAGGCATTATTGCCCAGAGGATGGTGAGGAGGGTCTGTCCCCACTGCGCCCGCAAAGTGACTGCCCCGCTGGTTGAGCAGATCGCCTATGAAAAAGAGATGCGCGAGACCAGGACTGAGTTTATGTACGGTACCGGCTGCGAGCACTGCATGAACTCGGGCTACGTGGGCCGTACCGCATTATTTGAAATCCTGACCATGACCGATGAACTGCGGCGATTGATCGTGGCTGGCGCCAGCAATGCCGATATCAGGGCAGCCTCACTAGAACAGGGACTGGTGCCACTGGCTCGTGATGGCATGATGAAAGCCAAGGCCGGAATTACCACACCATATGAAGTATTGAGAAACGCTTACACAGTTGTGTAGTGATGTTTGAGGAGAAAGATATTTAATAGAGCGGGATGGCCTTTGCAGAGACAGGACTGACTATGGATTTTGAATACGTCGTCTATACTTCTGACCGCAAGGTGGTCAAAGGCAAGATCGCCGCTGATACCGAAGTAGATGCAGGCGATAGGCTCACCCGCAGTGGTTACCAGATCATCAGCCTCAAACATTTCACCCCCTTTATTTCGGACACGCCCACTTTCTTCGCCCCCAGGGTTAAACAGGAAGATATCATCATGTTTTCCCGGCAGCTGGCCCTGCTGTTGGAATCGGGTGTCGGGATAGTGCAGGGTCTGGAATTGCTCAAAGCTCAGACCGTCAACAAAAAGTTCGCCACTGTGCTGTCGGAAGTGATCACCGATCTGCGCACCGGGCTTCCGGTATCCACTGCACTGAGCAAGCACAAGGACGCTTTCAACACGATGTATTGCAAAATTATTGCCGTAGGCGAGCAGACCGGGCAGCTTGAAAGCGTGCTGAGAAATCTGGCCAACTACATTGAGCAGAGCTCCAACGCCATGAAAAAGGTCAAACAGGCTATGACCTATCCAGCCATAGTGCTGATATTGGCCGTAGTGGTGGGCATAGTGGCTGTGACCTTCATTCTTCCTCCCATTATGCGCATGTTCAATGCGCTGGGCGGCAAGTTGCCTCTAATAACCCAGATACTCATCAGCACCGTCAACTTCATGTCGGAATACGGTCTTTATTTACTGGGTGGTGTTGTATTGTTGGGCATTATTATCTACCTTTACGTCAAGACTCCTCAGGGGGCCTTACAAAAAGACGGCCTGCTGCTGCGCCTGCCGGTTATTGGCAGATTGATATTGCTCAACACCCTGTCGCGCACATGCCGCAGCATAACACTTTTATTCAAATCCGGCCTGCCGCTTCCCGACATCCTGACTCTGACGGCCGATTCAGCCGGCAATCTGGTGGTGGGCCAGTCATTGAAGAATGTTGAACAGGAGATCATCAAGGGCGAGGGGCTGGCCCAGACCATGCAAAAAAATCCGCTTTTCTTGCCCCTGATGGTGGAGATGACCAGGGTGGGGGAGGAGACGGGAAACCTGGATAATACGCTTTCCATCGTCGCCGAGAGCTTTGAGATAGAAGCTGCGGACAAAATGCAGACATTGCTGGGTATGATCGAGCCGGCCATGACGATCATAATCGGCCTGGGGGTGGGCTTCCTGGCGCTGTCGATTTTCATCCCCATTTATTCCAGCCTCAGCCTGGTGGGTGGTGGATAATGGTGGGCATATTGAGCAACAGCATGAATAGCATGGCTGGAGGACATCCGAGAAATGAGCACGGCTTCACCCTTGTGGAGACGCTTATTGGTATTGTGATATTAGCTACAGTGGGCGCCACCATGCTGCTTGGCACTTATATCGTGATCAAGAGTAATGAATCGGCACGCATACATATGGGGGCTGACAGCCTGGCGCGCTACGAGCTTGAGTATGTCAAGGCCATGACCTATCTCAATGCGCCCTGGAGCTACGAGTTGCCGGGTACACCGCCTTCCTGGGACCTGGCGCATAACAGCCTGCCTTCCAATTTTGCCGACTATATGGTTGTGATCAGCGCCAGCAGCATAGCCGGTGGGGACGATGATATCCAGAAAATCTCGGCGGTGGTCAGCTATAAAGGTACCCAGATATTACAGGTTGATACATATCGTGCAAAATAGACAGGAATATCGCAGCACATCATGATTAGACGAAGAAACCAGAGAAATCGGGAATATGACAGTGGGTTTACCCTGGTAGAGTTGCTAGTTGTGCTGGCGGTCATGGCAGTGGTAACCGCTGCCATGACTTTGGCCATAAGCGTGATGACGACCGTCAGCGCCAGCAGCACCGAGCAATATATGGCGATGAGCCAGGTGGAAGTGGCAGGGAATACGATCATCCGGGACGTGGCCAGTTCGTGTAATGTGACAGCAGGTTCGGCAGGGTCCTGGCATTGCTCTATGAACCGTTATACCTGGAACGGCACTGATAACCTCACCACCATTCCCGTCGAATACACCATCACTGACGGCGTACTGGAACGTACGTTAAATGGATCACAAAAGACCCTGATAGCTGAGTATCTGGTCAACCCTGGCACGGATACAACTTTTTTACAGGCTTCGGAGAATAATACCTATCTTCTGAAATTGTCATCGAGATACAATGACGCCGCTTTCAGTGCGATTTATAAGGTAGTGGTTAAAAGCCCATGAAAGGCAGATGCATAGCAATGTTTCGTAAGCTGCTGGTAAAATTGGGGAAAGAAGAATCGGGGGCGATACTATCGATGGCCCTGATCATTATGGCCGCAGGGACTTTCATAATATTGCCCGGTTTACAGGCCACATCCAGCATGCTTACGATCAGCCGCAATCTCGAAAATAAGACACGAGCTTATTATGCTGCCGAGGCCGGCATAGCCTACAGTGTATGGCAATGCCGCAAGACAAGCACTGCTCCAACAGACGGCATTGTGTCAGGCATCAATAATATGGACGTACAACTGACTGTGTTAAAGACCCAGACATTATCGAGCAACGCAATACTATATACTGTGCAATCCAGTACATCAGACGGGCTGGTCAGCACAGCCAAAGTGATAGTCCAGATCAAGCAGACGGGAGACCAGGGCAATAACATCTTTGATCAGGCCGTGGTAAGCCTGGACGGCGATATCTATCTGAGCGGAGGATGTACGATCAAGTCAGACGATATCAAGATGATCGATTATGGCGATAATAAATGGACCACATCCCAGAGCGGTAAGATTACTACCGGCACCAATTCAAGCGCCACCTACAGGGAGACTAATGTGTTTTACGATACCGGCAAGAGCCTGTCTTTCGAGGCTGCTGCCAGTGCAACGACGGGCAATATGGCTTACAAGAACACTGCGTCGGAAAATCTCTCAACGTATAAATATATCTCGTTCTGGCTCTATTCTAACGAGCCTCTGAACGCTGGCGACCTCACGTTCAAGCTAGCCACTGGGTCGGCTCTGGGCGGAACGGTTGAGTCGATATCGATACCGGCTGTAGCATCCAACACAGGCACCAGGTTCAAACTCGATATCGGCAACCCCTCTACATTCCAAACCTTGGGTTCCATAGGTCTATATCAGGTCGTGGACAAGGGAGCGTTTACATGCTATATCGATAATGTCTATGCCACCAACGATATATCCAACGGCGATATATATGCCAACGGCGATATTATTCTGGACCCTAGCGCACAGGTTTACGGCGACGGGTCAGCTACAGGTATACTCGATATTGATACGATTGGCGGCGCGCACCTGTGGGGAACACAGACGCCTTCTGCGCCCACCTATGAGACACAGACCATAGATATCAGTACATATTATACTGAGGCCAATATCAAGGGCGGCACAGTTTACGACAGCCTGAGCACAGCCTGGAACGCAGCAGACCTTGGTCAGATAACCGTTAATAATACGTTAACAGTCAACTGGTCATCTTACACGATAATTACTGGTCCTGCCTGGGTCGGGGGCAACTGTTCGATCTCAACTGACAAGATAACGATGGGGCCTGTCTATGTCGGAGGCGACCTGTATATCGGTGGTAGCTCTAAGGTTACTTTGAAAGGCACGGTCTGGGTGGTCGGCAAACTTACCATTGCCGGCAGCGCCTATATTCAGGGACCTTATACGCTGGTTGCTGACTGCATTTCGATCGAAGGATCTGCCCAGGTTGAGTTGGCCAGAGGCAATGTGCCGTTCCTGATTGCGCGGGGCACAACCGGCGCCGGCGGTTATGCAGTTAATATTACGGGCAGCGCCAGCACCTCGGCTATTATCTATGCCCCCAACGGCACAGTGAGCATTACCGGTGGTGTCGGCTCCAATGGTTATAATGTGTACGGCGCTGTGATCGGTAAAGAGGTCAGGATGACAGGCAGCACTTCGGTTAAATATTTAACAGGTATAAGAACAATGCCGTTTGCGCCCGGTTGGGGTCTGGGACCCGGGCCTGGATCAGGAGGTGGCCTGGGCGGTACAACGCAGATCACAGCGTTTGATTACCAGTGAGTGTGCGGGAGGGGATTACTTTAGTCTTTATATTGACCAGCCGGTAATCTGGATAGCCCCGATTTCATGTATAATAGACATAAATAGTTAAGGGTTCTATAAATTGGCATCAACAGTTGGAAGTCCTGGAGAGAAAAGAAGCGGCATATTACAGAAATTACCACGTCTCAGCACCTCTGTCTGGCTGCTTATCATTTTTGCTGTAGTCCTGATTATCGCTATCCCGGTTGGACTGTCCTTATTCGGCTCATTGTCATCTCAGTCAACGCTCAAGACCCAGCTCACACAATTGCAGACGCGCTATAACGACTTACAGAAGCAAACCGGCTCGCAGGCTGCCCTTTTGAATGAAGTGAATTTATTGAAGGAGGAGGTCGACAGGACAAAGCAGTCATACCGTAATGTGGAGAGCAGCATCGAAATTTCGCAGGAATTGATCAACGCGGCCTGGAAAAACGATGTTGTGATCAACAGCATGAATATCTCCCAGGCCAAGTACAAATATTCCGATGTTGAATACCCCGTGCTGACATATACAATGAACCTGTCAGGACAGGTAGCGGCCTTTCAGAATTTTCTGCTGGAGACCGGTAAAAGGCTGCCTTCCAGTTACACTGTTGATATGTTGATCGAGACCGCCCAGACACAGGGCAAGCTGGATAAAGCCACGTTAACCATGAGGATAGTCTGCAACCGTCAATAGGAATTAAAACCATACTATGCTAACGCTGAACATTGAAGACAATTCGCTGAAGATGACCGTCATCAGAGGAAAACAGGTACTAGTGGCTATCGAGGAGCCTTTGCCGGCTGGTATTGTATTGGATGGCATTGTGATCGATAAACAGGCTGTCAGCGAGATTATTAAAGGACTATTGCAGAAAAACGCCATCAGTGAAAAGGAAGTTCTGGCCTGCGTAAGCGGGATACACTCGATCTACCGCGTGGTATCAGTACCCAGACTGGACCGCAAGCTGCTGGCCGAAGTAGCCAGGAAGGAGATGGAAAGGGTCAGCCCGGTTCCACTCAACACATTGTATATATCATGGCAGGAAGTACGGTCAGCAGGCGCTGAATCTGTGTTATGTTTGATGGGACTGCCGCATGATAATGTGGATTCGGTAGTCGAAACGATCAAACTGAGCGGGCTCATGGCCAGAACGATTGAACTTAAACCGCTGGTTATTGCCCGTGTTATAGAAAACAAAACGGCAATAACCGTCAACATTCAGTCAAGCAGCTATGATATCACGATTGTGGATAATATGGTCCCTGAAATGATACGCAGCCTTGCCTTCCCAGCCGAGAATCTGCCCGATGCTGAAAAGACGGCCATGATCAAAGAAGAAGTGACGCGCACGGTCAATTTCTATAATTCCAGCCGTACGGGCGGCAAGCTAAACCAGAATACTGTCTGCTATATCAGCGGCGCTATTGTCGGTGATCTTGCCGGGCAATTGAGCTATGCCATCAGACCGTTGCCGGAACCTTTTAGCTATCCTGCTGATATAGACAAGGCCAGGTTTGCTGCCAATACGGGACTTGCGCTGGGCGCCGGTGGCGCAGCGGGACGCTGGATGAAGGTGGCATTTAATGTGCTGCCGGGAAAGGTGTTGCACAAACAGGCGTCGAAATCAAGTGCGGCTCCGCTGGCTGCCCTGGTGCTGGGTGTGTGTATCATCGCAGCCCTGTTCGTGATTAATGGCACGGTAGCAAAGGAGACCGCCCGGCTAAAAAGCCTGGTCGATGAAAAGAATAAACAGGTGATGGATATACAAAAATTGCTGATAGAGGACAGGGACAAGGTAGCCAAGCAGCGCGATGAACTAAAGACAGACCTCGGACAGCTTAAGGCGCCGTTGGAACAGGCAGGCAGGAGCAGGGACTACATCAACCGTGACCTGGGCCAGGCCATTTCGGCTTTGCCGGGCGTTATGTATCTTACTTATATCGGGTATGCAGAGGATGTCATTACATTAACGGGGCTGGCCCCGGACTCCGATGCAGTCATAGACTATGCTCGTACCCTCAGGCAGTCCGGCATGTTTAATCTCGTTACTATTACATCTCTCAGTAACAAGTCTTATAATGATACCACGTTTACACTTACGTTAACTCCTAACCGATAAAGAATTAAAATGTAAATCATTGATGCTATGGAAATAAATGAACTGCTTAGACTGGCCAAAGCTAGAGGGGCGTCTGACCTGCATCTGGTGGCCGGCGTCCATCCTATGTTCAGGATCGATGGTGAGCTTAAACCTCAGGAAGAATATCCAAAATTAAGTAATGATGATATCGAGGAGCTGTTCAACCAGGTTGCCGATGAACGTCTGCGCCATTTGTTTAAAACTGAGCTTGAGGTGGATTTTGCCTATGTTTTACCGGGAGGAAGTCGAGGCAGGTGCAATGCCTGCTGGCAGCAGGGTACAATCAGCCTTGCTATACGTCTGCTTGCTGAGACCATTCCTACTATTGAGTCTCTTGGACTGCCCGAAATCTGCAAAGATTTAATTATGCGGCCAAGGGGTCTGATCATGGTGACAGGACCGACCGGATCAGGTAAAAGCACAACTATCGCAGCCATGCTGAACTATCTCAATATAACGGCGAAACGCTATGTGGTGACGATCGAGGACCCGGTGGAATACGTACACCCCAATATTAATTGCGCATTTTCACAGAGGGAACTGACGCAGGACACGCATTCCTTTGTAAATGCGCTGAAATATGTCTTGAGGCAGGACCCTGATGTAATACTGGTCGGTGAAATGCGTGACATCGAAACTGCGGCGGCGGTGCTGACCGTAGCTGAAACCGGACACCTGGTGCTCTCTACAGGTCACGCGCCCAGCGCTGCACAATCTGTAGAGAGAATAGTTGACCTCTTCCCGCCGCATGAACGCACCATGGCCCAGGCCCGCCTGGCGTCTACCATAAATGCTGTATTTAGCCAGGTGCTTGTGCCCCGCATTAAAGGAGGAAGGGTGGCGGCGGTGGAGATAATGCTGGGGACATCTGCTGTTAAAAACCTGATACGCGAAGGCAAACCCTACCTTATCCCCAATACGATCAGGACATCTTCTAACCTGGGAATGAAAACGCTGGATGATGCCCTGGTTGACCTGTACAGGCAGAGAGTTATCAGCAAGGAATCCATGTTCGCCTTCTGCCAGGACTCCGATGACATCAACAAGACACTGTTGTCACAGGGACGCTAAAAAAGAAAGAACAATATTAAAAGGGCGTGGATTGCAATCCACGCCCTTTTATTTTCGGTTGACAGCCAGGGTTTATGGATACGATGTCTGGGTCACTTTGCCGGTGCTGGCATCAATGCTGTAAGTGCCGTGCGGTCCATCACCCAGGAAGTACGGAGAGAGGACGTCTGTGTTGTCGGGAACGTCGCCACTATGGTCATACATGTATGCCGCCACAGCCGTCTGGACGTTGTGTAGCTCGGTATCCGCGGCCTGCTCACGGCCCTGGCCGATAAACTGGGTCACGTTCAGGATCACGACCGCTGCCAGCGTGCCAAGGATGGCAATGACAACGAGCAGCTCGATCAGTGTGAAACCCTTCTGTCCCGACTTAAGAAACTTCATATTCTGTTTTCCTCCTATCTTATTTCCGGCCCGGTGAATCGTCCCGGCCAGTACTTTTTTGTTTATAATTCAATTATAATTTCCGTTTTTCTGAAGTAAATAGCGAGAAGGTCATGTTTTTATAGTACTTATGTAATCAGTGCTGCCCATTCGGAGGATTTATAGTATTATATTTACCGGTATTTACCGATGCCGGACGCAACATCTATCACAAATTACAGGTGCGCACTGAGTGGGAGATAGCAGATTATCCGATAATACTCTCGATAGAGTCATTGAAGGGATATGGCTGGCTATTGTATTTATTATCCCTCTGTTGTTCTGTCCTCTGTGTATGACAGCGTATTACTTCGTTAAAACGATGACGCTGGTCATGCTGGTCTGCCTGCTGTTGGGCTGTGTCGTTGCCCGCGCTATTCTTTTCCCACAGAGACTGCGTGGCCACAACCTGACCGGGTGGATTAAAAGCTCACCGCTGCAGGTGGCATCGATTGTATTGGGCGTGGCCTATCTCGTATCGACGGCTTTTTCCATTATCCCTCACAAGAGTCTGATGGGAAACCTGGCGGGCGCACTGGGATTGGTGCCGGAGTTATCCTGGATAACGTTCTTCATTATTGTTGCCGGCGAGATACGCAACCGGGCACAGGTCTTCAGGGCTATCTATGCGCTGTTGATATCAACGGGGATTGTAAGTGTTATCGGCATTATCCAGTTCTTTTATCCTGCCGTGTTACCCTGGTTCAGCTATGAAGGCAGAGTGTTCTCGACCGACGGCAATCCGCTGTCTTTGAGCGGATTGCTGGCAATAACAATGCCCCTGACGCTGGCCATGACTATCCTGTCGTGGAACAGCGCCAGAGAGGTAGGAAAGGGCTGGTTAAAGGCTATTTTGCTGGTTGTCCTGTTTATGCTGCAATTGGCCTGCACGGCCCTTGCGCAGTATTCCATCACTATGTTGCTGTTCGTAATCGGTATATTCGTATTTTTTACGCTGATCGGTTTCTATCTTAAAAGGAGGACAACGCTTGTACTTGGCATATTGGCCCTGCTGACCCTGGCCGTTGTAGCTGTATATCTGGTTTTCCCTATTCTGCTTACATCCAACCCCGTTGTACTGAGCGATAATCCATCCGAATCCCCGGTTGTGGCTGAGCAGATGGGACTACCCACATTGTCGATCAGGGTGCATGTCTGGCGGAGCGCCGCCGAAGTTATTTTGGAATCTCCCGACATACCGTATTTTCAGGATAATGTCCACGTGCTCAGGCGGATAATCGGTTATGGACCTGAGACCTTCATTGCGGTCTCGCAGCAGACCTTCCCTGATGCCTTGAAAAGTCTCTACACGCATAAGTCGCTGGTCATTTCACAGCCGGAAAACCATTTTCTTTTTCTAGCGGCTACGGTCGGTATGCTGGGGCTGGCTGCTTTCCTGGGACTCCTGACCGTTTTCTTTATTATCGCGCTGAGTCTGTTGTTCAAAACGCGGGACCGCAATACAGGAATACTGGCTGCAGCTTTTGTTGCGTCAGGTGTGCAGTATTGTGCTCATATCATGTTTAATCCAGCAGTAATATCACCCGAGATGTCATTCTGGCTGATAGCGGCCCTAACCGTGGCCTGTACCAGATTGGATAATCAGACAATCCAGCAATTTGTAGTAGCTGGAAGCAGCCCGGCAGGAAACACCCCAGGCTGGAGAAAAATCGGGGCTGCTCTGGCTTTTTTAGTTTTTGTAGCGATCGGAGCAGGGCTGGCGTTGCCCCCCCTGCTGGCCAATGTACGGGCACAGGAAGGGCTCAAACTATGGGATAAAGAACCTCAAAAGGCCATGCAGAAGTTTGAAGACGCTGTGAGACTGCAGCCTGAAGAATCATATTATTATAACTTTATCGGACACCTGGCATTTGCAATGGCAGTAAAAGAGGAAGGGGTATCTGATAGGGACAGGCTGATGCAATCTGCCGAGGATGCTCTCGATAGGGCGGTGTTTCACGAGCCTCAAATAGCAATCTGGCGTTACCGTCTGGGAGATATGCGGCTTTTCCAGGCAGTGGAGAAAAACAGCATAAAGGCGCATGAGGCCATCCAAGATTACAAACAGGCTAACATGCTGTTCCCCGGCAATGCAGTAATACTTAACAGGCAGGCGCTGGCACAGATTATTGCCGGAAAATATGATGATGCGGAAAAAACACTGCAGCAGGCCCAGGCGTCCGATAGCAGGTGGGTTCAGACATCCTTCTACTATGGATTGTTGTTTCAGCACCTGGACAGGGACATGGAGGCTGGCAAGCAGTTTGTGTCACGTATGGACAACAGGGTCGACACGGTGGGCTATTTTATTAATTTCTGTGCCAGAATGAAATCCTATGGTGAGGCAGCTAATGTGTCAACAGCTATACATAAGTACACACAGACAAATGATGATGATTGGAATGGGTGGATGCTGGCAGGTATCAGCAGTATGTATTGCGGGGAATATAGAGATGCGATAACATCATTTGAGAAAGCGGCGAACCTGGTGCCGGAAGGACAGGCGATCATGCTGGGAGGTATAGCAGAGGGGGTATTAAAGAACAACCCGGTTGATCCGGGCGCAGGCCGCAGGATAGCAGAGAAGCTACTAAAAAAAGCTGTTAAGAATAAGTAGGGATGCTTGTTTGACTTGGAAATCGTATTGATCATCCTGTTTTTTCTCATGGGCATAAGCGTAGGGAGTTTTCTCAACGTGGTGGCCGATCGTGTTCCACTCGGACAGTCGATCATATCGCCGCCCTCGCATTGTTTCAGTTGCAGGCACAGCCTGGAATGGCGTGACATGGTACCAGTGGTCAGCTATATAGCGCTGCGGGGAAAATGCCGTTATTGCGGAACTGCTTTCAGCTCCAGATCGCTGATAGTTGAAGCATTGACAGGCCTGCTGTTTGTGGCAGCGTGGCTACGGTTTGGCGCTGGCCTCCTGCTGATAGCCGTAATAGTTTTGATGGCATTATTTATCGTGATTAGCATAACCAGTATTGAAAACAGGCTAATGCCAGTAATATTCTATTACGGTTCCATCGTGATTGCACTGGCGTTTGCAGCCCTTCAACCGTTGACGCATTCCGGACCGGCGGTGGTTGAATCGTTGCTGGGTTTGGCAGTTGGAGCCGGATTGTCAGCATTGGTATGGCTGCTATTCGAACAGGCAGGCAGCAAGATTAACTCTGTTTATATATTAATTAGCGGGATGATTGGAGCGTCAATCGGTTTCCCGTTTATCGTACCAGTATTGGTTGCGGATTTACTGATTGGTCTGGCCTGGCAGATCATCTATCGGCCTTTTATGCCGAAAAACGCAACTGCAGTGCCATTTGCTGCAATACTATGTTGCCTTGCCCTGATCGTGATATTTGTCGGGTCTTAGCAATTGGATAAAATCTGGCTTTTTGGTGGCGATGAAGCTGACAGGAAAATAGTAAA
>DKFA01000088.1:13362-30607 GCA_002452695.1 Dehalococcoidia bacterium UBA6808 | reverse complement strand
CGCCCCGATTTAAATCGGGGCGGCTTCTTTGTATGTTTTCCCTTTTATCTGAGGATTAGTACTCAGGCATGGGAGGCATGGGTGGGGTTTTTTCCTTCTCGGGGATATCGCAGACCAGTGATTCGGTGGTGAGGATCATGGTGGCGATGCTGGCTGCGTTCTCAAGGCCGGTCCTGGTGACCTTGAGCGGGTCGATGATGCCCTTGCCGACCATGTCTACATACTCGTCATTGAGCGCATCGTAGCCGATGCCCTTCTTGCTCCCCTTGACCTTGTCGACGACCACTGAGCCTTCCTTACCGGCATTGATGGCGATCCAGCGCAGCGGCTCTTCGATGGCCTTCTTGATGATCTCGACGCCGGTCTTCTCGTCGCCTTCAGCTTTGACCTTTTCGAGGACGGGGCTGGCGTTGAGGACTGCTACGCCGCCGCCGGGCAGGATGCCCTCTTCCACGGCAGCCCTGGTGGCTGACAGAGCGTCTTCCACTCTGTGCTTCTTCTCTTTCAACTCGACTTCGGTGGCTGCGCCGACTTTGATCACGGCAACGCCGCCGGCCAGCTTGGCCAGCCTTTCCTGCAGCTTCTCCCTGTCGTAGTCAGAGGTAGTCTCTTCGATCTGGGCCTTGATCTGCTTGATGCGGGCCTTGATGTCGTCGTCGGAGCCTTTGCCCTCGATGATGGTGGTGTTGTCTTTATCGGATTCAACCTTCCTGGCGCGGCCGAGGTCGGCAACCGTGGTGGAATCGAGCTTGCGGCCGATCTCCTCGGAGATGACTTTGCCGCCGGTCAACATGGCGATATCTTCCAGCATGGCCTTGCGCCTGTCGCCGAAGCCGGGCGCTTTGACAGCCAGAACATTAAGGGTGCCGCGCAGTTTGTTGAGGACCAGTGTGGCCAGGGCTTCGCCGTCGATATCTTCGGCGATGATAACCAGGTTCTTGGAGACCTGCAGGACCTTCTCCAGAGTGGGAAGAAGCTCTGAGACAGCCGAGATCTTCTTGTCGGTGATCAGGATGTAGGGGTCATCGATCTCGGTCTTCATCTGGTCGGCATTGGTAATGAAATAGGGGCTGATGTAGCCGCGGTCGAACTGCATGCCTTCCACATAGTCGGTCTCGAACTGCAGGCCTTTGGACTCTTCCACCGTGATGACGCCGTCTTTGCCGACCTTCTCCATCACCTCGGCGATGAGGTTGCCGATCTGTGCATCGGCGGCGGAAATGGTGGCTACCTGGGCGACCTGTTCTTTGGTGGTAACAGGGCTGGACATCTTCTTAAGCTCGGCGACCATGGCTTCGACGGCCTTCTCGATGCCTTTTTTCAACGACATGGCATCGGCGCCTGCAGCGATATTCTTGAAGCCCTCAGTCACAATGGCCTGGGCCAGGACGGTGGCGGTAGTGGTGCCGTCGCCGCATTTGTCATTGGTTTTGGATGCAGCTTCTTTGACCAGCTGGGCGCCCATGTTCTCGAAGGGATCAGGGAGCTCAATATCCTTGGCGATGGTTACGCCGTCGTTGATCACGCTGGGCGGTCCGAATTTCTTGTCCAGAGCTACCGGGCGGCCTTTGGGGCCAAGGGTTACTTTAACGGCGTTGGTCAGCGCATCGATGCCGTTTTTGAGAGACTTGCGTGCCTCGTCTCCATATTTAATCTGTTTTGCCATTTACCTCGTTCCTCCTAAAATGGTTTGATATTTTCTCGATCGACAATTAGTTTATTTCTTTTTTGCCAGGATATCGGCTTCCCTGAGGATGATCAGCTCTTCATCGTCTTCTTTGATCTCGGTGCCGCCGTACTTGGCAAAGATCACAATATCGCCGACGGCGACATCCATGGCCAGCCTTTTCCCGTCATCAGTCATTTTCCCGGGGCCAACGGCCAGTACCTTGCCTTCCTGCGGTTTTTCCTTGGCGGTATCGGGAATGAAGATACCGCTTTTGGTCTTTTCCTCTTTTTCCAGAGGTTTTACTACTACTCTGTCACCCAAAGGTTGAATTTTAACGGCCATTCTTACCTCCTAAGAAAGAAATTAGCAATCTCTTTGCGAGACTGCCAATAATATTAGCACAAAAAATTATCAATGTAAAGGGCTGACTGCTAAAAAATGAATTTAATGTAATGGATGCTAAAAGTTGTATCCGGCTTTTTTGTAGTTGTCCATGGCGCGTTCCTGCAGTCCGGACTTGTCGGCCAGCTCGGCGGCATGACTCCATCTGCCCTCTTTTTCATAACCGGTCAATTTTTCTTCCAGGGCCACGGCCTCTTCGTCCGGCTCGTTGATACAGGCCGCGAAACGCGTGATGGCGCGGCGAACGGAGGCGCCGCATTTTGGGCAGGTTGTAAGGGGTGCATCGGCAAATTTTTGCAGTGTGTCGAAGCCGCGTGAGCAGTAGCTGCAGCCCTTGTCGACGGCAATGTACTCGTAGATCGGCATGGCGGTTAATCCTGACGCAAATATTGTGCCATCAAGCCTCTGCGCCTGTCTAATCAGGGTCACCAACCACTTGTGAAAAATATCCGTTAACAGGTAAAATAGTTACATGGGCAAGAAAAGCGCGGGAATTCAATGGGACGCGCGCAGCATCAGAGCGTTACGCTCTCACCTTAACTTGACCCAGGCTGCCCTGGCGGAGGAGTTGGGCACACGCCAGCAGACCATCAGCGAGTGGGAGAAGGGTGAATATGTGCCGCGGGGCGCCTCGGGCAAGCTGCTGTCAATCGTGGCCGACCGCAGCGGATTCAGGTACAAAGCTTGAACAGATTATTATTTTTTGTGTTGAGAATACACGTTAACGGATAATACATAAAGTGAATATCTGCGAGAAAGATGTAGCGCGAATCTGGCAGGAAGGAAGGTTCAAGTGGCTGCGGGATGAGCAGGGCAACGAGGTCGAGGTAGTATATGGCGGCAGGCCGGTTGTGGGGGCGGGCTGCGATTTCCGTGACGCCGTTTTAAAGATCGGAGGCATTAAATATTGCGGCGATGTGGAGATACACGTCGGATCCGACCTCTGGAAGAGGCATGGCCATGACCGCAATCCCCAATATATAAATGTAATATTGCATGTGGCGATGTGGAATAGGGGCGGACTGCCGGCCCTGCTGCCGGGAGGCAGCCATGTGCCTACGGTGATACTCAGCGCCGCCCCGGGCCAGTTCTCTTTTTACAGACAGGGCTGCCCGCAGCTTGGTCTCCGCTCTACAGTAGAGATCGAAACCATTATTAACCGCTGTGGCATGGAAAGGCTGTCCATTAAGGCGGAGGAATTCGCCGGGCTGATCTGCTCTGTGGGTCCGCGGCAGGCGCTTTACCTGGGTATCTGCCGCGCGCTTGGATATTCCCGCAACAAGATCCCCATGGCCAGGCTGGCCGGTCTGTTGCCTTTCAACTGGTGGCAGGAAATGCATGACCGGGAGCCGGCATTTAAGTTGGCAGCAGCTATGGGGACCGCCGGCCTGCTGCCATCCCAATCCGCATTGGCGGACCGGTTTGACGCCGTGGCTGCAGCGGCTCAACAAAAGTGGGAACTATACGGTTACCGGGGAGAAACCATGCAGAGGTCCGAGTGGTGTTTTTACTCGATCAGGCCGGCCAACAGCCCGTTGCGCAGAGTGGCGGCCTTGTGCGCCCTGATGGAACAGCAGGATGTCATAGACCTGCACAGAATCAGTGACCTGATTGCCGATACAGAGAGCAGACGTCTGGCCTCCCGCCTGGAAGCCTGGCTGATGGTGGGTGAGAAGGGTTACTGGGCCGGACATTATGATTTCGGCAGGCCGCTGCAGCGGCCGCTGTCGCTGCTGGGCCGGGGACGGGCGGGCGAGATCGTGGTCAATTGCATAATTCCCTTCTTCCTGGCTTATGCGCAGGGAAAGGGCGACAGACTGCTGGCGGAGAAGGTCGGCATCCTTTGCCACAGCTATCCGGCCCTGGCGCAAAATGAGATCACTCGGTTCATGCAGTCGCTCTTGACGCCCGGCGGAGTTCAACAGGGCAAGGCATTGAGGCAGCAGGGATTGTTGCACATCTTCCAGTCATATTGCCGGACGCGGGAATGCGGTAGGTGCCCGCTGTCTACGAGGCGAAGGCCAGACTGGGAATTACATCGAGGCGATCATTATCTATATGCCCCGACATAAGGTGGTAGTAGGCGCAGGCCCCGACCATGGCAGCGTTGTCGGTGCACAGGATGGGGGCAGGTATCAGGATTGGCAGGGGCGAATCAGCGAGGAAGCGGCTGCGCAGGGCGCTGTTGGCGGCCACGCCGCCGGCCAGCAGTATCTGTTTCACACCCAGCCTGCGGGCAACCTGGATGGTCTTGGTTACCAGCACGTCGATGATGGAGTCCTGGAAGGCGGCCGCAGCCTCTTTGACCCAGCCGTCGTCTATGTCTTTTTTCTCCTCCACCATGTGCAGAAGGGCGGTCTTGACCCCGCTGAAGCTGAAGTCGTCGCTGTCCTTGAGCCAGGCCCGCGGCAATGTCAGCGAGGTTGTGATCCCTTTGGTGGCAGCCTCGATGGCAGGCCCTCCCGGATAGGGCAGGCCGAGGATTCTGGCCCCTTTATCGAATGCCTCCCCGGCGGCATCGTCACGCGTGTTGCCCAGCTTGCGGAAGCTGCCGTGGTCCTCCATCAGGATCAGGTCGCTGTGCCCGCCGGATACGATCAGACAGAGGCAGGGCAACTCGGGCTGGTGCCCCAGCCAGTTAGCGTAGATATGCCCCTCTATATGATTGATGCCGATCAGCGGCAGGCGATTGGCCAGCGCCAGAGACTTGGCGAAATTTACGCCTACAATCAACGAGCCGGCCAGGCCGGGGCCGTGGGTGACGGCGACAGCGTCTATATCCTTGAGGGTAAGCCGGGCATCTGCCAGAGCGCGCCCGGCGACCGGCGCCATGGTCAGCATATGCTGGCGCGAGGCGACCTCGGGCACGATCCCGCCGTAGCGGGCATGAATATCAACCTGCGAGGCGATCACGTTCGATACGATCTGCCGGCCGTCTTTGACCACCGCAGCCGATGTTTCATCGCAGGATGTCTCGATAGCCAGTATCAGCATAACCTGGGAATTATAGCACCAAATGCCGGGCCTGTGATTGCTGTTTTCCATGGGGGTTGCTAAAATTAGATTCCCGTACCAGATACGGGAAAAGAGAGGTCATTTATTATGGAAATCACTTGGTTGGGACATTCCTGTTTCCGAATCAAAGGCAAAGAGGTCGTCTTAGTGACCGACCCTTGCTCACCGGATACCGGTTATACGTTGTCGAAGGTACAGGCTGACCTGGTCACGATCAGTCATGACCATCCCGGCCACGCCTACCTGGAGGCAATGCAGGAAGGCTACAAGGTCATCAAGGGACCCGGCGAATACGAGGTCAAGGATGTTTATGTCACCGGCCTGCCTTCCTACCATGACTCTGAGCAGGGCAAGAAAAGCGGCAAGAACACCATCTATGTCATAGAGATGGAAGGCGTCACGCTCTGCCACCTGGGAGACCTGGGGCACCCGCTGTCACCCGAGGTGACCGGAGAGCTGGGCAATATCAATGTGCTGTTCATCCCGGTGGGAGGCAACCCGGCCCTGGCAGCTTCGGCAGCGGCCGACCTGGTACGTAACCTGAACCCGGGTTTCGCCATTCCCATGTGCTACAAGACGGCTGCAGAGAAAAGCGAGATCGATTTTCCTGATAAGTTCCTCAAGGAAATGGGCCTCAAGGACCTGGCCGTGCAGCCTAAACTGGTGGTAACCCGTACCAATATACCGGCCAGCACACAGATCGTGCTGCTCGATTACTCCCATTAGCCGGGGCAGCCATTGACTTCGATCTTTAGCTGACGTAGAATTGCCAGCTATGAGCATGGTAAAACGCCTATTTGAATTGCAGCAAGTAGAAGCGTCTATGCTTTCGGCCCGCAAGCAGCTCGATGAAATCAGACAGAAAATTGAGCATAACGATACCTTCGAACAGGCCAGATCGACTTTTGAAACCGCGCGGCAGCTGCTGGCCGATTTGGAAAAGCAGTATAAAGACCTGGATGCAGAGGCTGAAGAGCTGCGCAAGAACATCAAGGAGTTGGAGAACAAGCTCTATGGAGGCAAGATCAAAAACCCTAAGGAGCTGATGGGCTATGAGCAGGAGGCCGGTTTGCTGCGCAACAGATTAAGCAAGATGGACGATTCTCTGCTGGATATGATGGAGCGGATCGAGTCAGGCAAGAACAGGACAGCCAGGCTCAAGCAGGTCTTTGATGAAGCCCGGCAGACCTGGGACGAGGAAAAGGCGGCGCTGCGGCAGAAGGCGGATGAGGTGAATGGGCAGACGGTAGGGCTGGATGCGAAGCGCAAAGAGTTATTGAAGGAGATCGATGGGGCAACGCTGTCTTTATATGAGGGTATCAAGTCACGCCGCGGCCAGGCGGTGGTCAGGGTGGAGCAGGGCAGGTGCATGGGCTGCCGTTGCTTCCTGTCGGTCAGCGAGCTGCAGAGGGTGCGCGGCAGTTCCATTGTACAATGCAGCAATTGCGGCCGTATCCTTTATCTAAGCTGATATATTTGACCTTTTCCCCGGACAAGATGTACAGTTAGCTCGCCAAGCAGGCCGGGTAGCCGCTCCGATGTTTTCACACCGGAGAGGAAAGTCCGAACTCCGCCAGGCAGGGTGCTGGGTAACGCCCAGGAGGGGTGACCCTACGGAAAGTGCAACAGAAACATACCGCCCCTCGCGAGAGGAGCAAGGGTGAAATGGTGAGGTAAGAGCTCACCGGCGGAAGGGTGACCTTCCGGCCGTGCAAACCCCACCCGGAGCAAGACCTAATAGGGGGAAATGGTATGCCTGGACCGTCCCCGGGTTGGTCGCATGACCCCGATGGCAACATCGGGGCAAGATGGATGGCTACCGCCCCGTGAAAGCGGGGTACAGAATTCGGCTTATAGGCCTGCTTGGTATTACCTGTAGTTCGCTGCGGATGATTAAAAAGGGCGGTTACAGGCCTCTCCCTTTCGTAAATTTAATCGGTTTATATACCGCCGGAAATAATGACTCGGGTTCGTTATTGGGCAGGAACTGCGCTATAATTCAATAGCCCCTGCGGCGGGGATCAGGTAATGCAACTAAGTTTGCCGTGGAGAATGATAGAACTACTATGAAAAAAAGAATTGCCTTGAATATTGTGCTGGCGGTTGCGTTGTTCCTGATAGCAGCGCCGGCGGCCGGATGCGATACCAGATATATCCCTTCTGAGGCCGACAAGAAGAATACCCAGGGTCTGCCCTCGGAATTTCTTATGCTGGGAGAGGCCTGGCAGTTACTGCAAAAGAACTTCGTAGACAGGAGCAAGCTCGATCCGCTCAAGATGGCGCAGGGCGCCATCAGAGGCATGGTGGAGGCGACCGGCGACCCCTACACCGAGTACTATACTCCCCAATCGTATCAATCGACTATGGTTGAATTGACCGGCGTATACCAGGGTATCGGCGCATATATCGGCAAAAAGGACAAGAACATTGTGATCATTGCTCCTATGGAGGGATCCCCGGCTGAGGAAGCCGGCCTGAAGGCAGGCGACATTATTGTGAAAATCGACGGCGAATCAACCGAAACGATGAATTCGGATGATGCTTCCATGCGCATCCGCGGCAAGGCCGGCACCAAAGTCAAACTGGAAATTGCACGGGAGGGCGCCTCCGAACTGCTGGAGATTTCAGTGGAGAGGCGTGAGATACATGTCGATTCCGTGACATCGGAAATGAAGGGCGATGTGGCTGTGATCAAGATACAGCAGTTCATCCTGCCGACGATCAGCGATTTCAAAATGGCCTTGCAGAAGGCCTTCAACAACGGCGCCAAAGGTGTGATACTCGACCTGCGCAATAATCCGGGTGGCATTCTTGATCAGGCTGTTGATGTTGCCAGCCAGTTTTTAACCCGTGGAATTGTGGTTAAGGTCGTCGATAAAGACGGCAACGAGCAGGTGCATAAGGTCAGGCCGGGTGGTATGGCTGCTGATATACCTTTGATCGTACTGGTCAATGAGGGCAGCGCAAGCGCCAGCGAGATCGTGGCAGGCGCCCTGCAGGACAACCAGCGGGCCAAGTTGGCAGGCAGTAACACATTCGGCAAGGCCAGCGTGCAAAACATTGTAAGGATGAATGACGGTGGAGCCATCAAGATTACCACTGCCCATTACTATACCCCAAACGGGCAACAGATCAGCGGCGCCGGATTGAAACCCGATCTGCCCTCGGAGTTGAAGGACGATGAGCTGGTCGAATGGGCTGTAGATTACCTCGATAAGGAGATCGCCGGGCAGGCAGCAAGTAAATAAGCAGGTAAGGGTTGCCATCCATAGAGGTTGCGCCCGGTGGAGAAAGACAGATTCAGGCTGATCGACGGGTGGCGATTTTTATTATGGAGACGAAGTAGCTGTGGAGCCTGACGTCGGCGGTCAACTCGGGATGAAAGGACGTTACGAGCAGATTGTCCTGGCGGGCGGCCACGATCGTTCCGTTATCCAACCGGCATAACACATCCACACCGCTGCCCGTTTTTTCGATGAAGGGCGCTCGGATGAATACGCCGGGGAAGGGACCGCCGGGGAGTCCGTTGATATGCAGGGGCGTCTCGAAGCTGTCAACCTGACGGCCGAAGGCATTGCGCCTGACCACTATATCCATCAACGCCAGCGTCTGCATGACAGAGGAGTCGGGATTGTGCGCCTGTGAAGCCAGGCAGATCATGCCCGCACATGTTCCCCAGATCGGTATTCCGCGGCCTGACAGGTCCCTGATAGCGGTCACCAGATCATAGCTGTCCATCAGCTTCATCATGGTCGTGCTTTCTCCGCCGGGTATAACCAGACCGTCGATATCAGCAAGCTGCGTCGGCAGTCGGACTTCGACCGCCGTCAGGCCGATACTTTCAAACATCAATCTGTGTTCGAGGAAAGCCCCTTGCAGGGCAAGTAAACCAACTTTCATAGCGGACAATGCAATATTACACGCCGTTCCGATGCCATCGCGACCGCGCAATCCGTGTTGTTCAAACTGTCAGAAGTTTATAGCACCGGGAGATACTTCTTGATTTCCCACTCAGTAATCTGGATTCGATACTGGTCGTATTCAACCTTCTTATTCTTGATGAAAGCATGGAACAGGTGGTCGCCCAGGGCTTTTTTAACCAGTGCGCTCTTCTCAGTCAGGGCAATGGCCTCTTCCAGGCTGGAGGGCAGGGTCTTGATGCCGCGGCGCTTCCTTTGTTCTTCACTGAACTCGTAGACGTTTTCCTCGACCGGATCGGGCGGTTCCATCTCTTTTTCGATGCCTTCCAGCCCGGCTGCCAGCATTACACTGAATACGAGGTAGGGATTGCAGGCCGGGTCCGGCGACCTGTACTCGATGCGGGTAGCGGTTTCCCTGCCCGGTTTATATTCAGGCACGCGTATCAGGTCGGCGCGGTTACGCAAGGCCCAGGAAACGTAGACCGGCGCCTCGTACCCGGGTACCAGCCTCTTGTAGGAGTTGACCCACTGGCTGGTGACGGCTGTTATCTCGGGGGCATATTTAAGCAGGCCAGCGATGTAGTTTCTGGCAATTTTCGATAGGTGAAACTTGTCGCTTTTGTCGAAGAAGGCGTTGCGCTCGCCCTTGAACAATGACTGATGAACATGCATGCCGCTGCCGTTCTCGCCGAATATAGGCTTGGGCATGAAGGTGGCATAGACACCGTTCTCCATGGCTACCTGTTTGACAGCCAGTCTGTAGGTCATAACGTTATCGGCCATGGTCAGCGCATCAGTGTAGCGCATGTCGATCTCGTGCTGACTGGGGGCTACCTCGTGGTGGGAATATTCTACACCCACGCCCATCTGTTCCAGGGCGAGTACCGTCTGGCGCCTCAGGTCGACAGCCATATCCAGCGGCACCAGGTCGAAGTAGCCGCCGGAGTCCAGTATCTCGGTCGATTTGTTATTTTTGAAGTAGAAGTACTCCAGCTCGGGACCGACGTAGAAGGTGTAACCGAGGTCAGCCGCCCGCTTGAGGTTTTTTTTCAGTATGTAGCGCGGGTCGCCTTCGAATGCCTGGCCGCCCGGCTTGTAAATATCGCAGAACATCCTGCCGACTGACTGCTCCTTGGGTCTCCAGGGTAAAAGCTGAAAAGAATCGGGATCCGGCATGGCGATCATATCGCTTTCATCGATACGGGCGTATCCTTCGATGGATGAGCCGTCGAAGCCCATACCGTCTTCTAGTGCGTGTTCAAGCTCTTCAATCGTAATAGAAAAGCTCTTGAGGAAACCGAGGATGTCCGTAAACCACAGGTTCACGAATTTGCAGTCGTGTTCCCGTGCCATTTTCAAAACGTACTCTGCCGCTTCGGCCCTGTCTTTTTTTGTCATGAGTCCTCCGTCAAACATTTATTATCAGTTCCCAATCAAAACATAATTTTGGGGCAAAGTCAAAGATGTGGATATCGAGTATCGTGGCTGGCGGTGTATAAGGTCGGTTTATACGCCGCCAGCCTGTAAAAATCAGCCGCCTATACGTCGAAATAGAGGTAGAACTCGTGCGGGTGCGGCCTCAGCCTGACCTCGTCGATTTCCTTGGTCCTTTTGTAGCGGATCCAGGTGTCGATGACATCCGGGGTGAATACATCGCCGGACAGCAGGAACTTGTGGTCCTTTTCCAGTGCGTTGATGGCCTGCTCAAGTGAGCCGGGCACAGTCCTCAGCTTTCTTGATTCTTTGGCGCTGAGGGTGAAGGTGTCCTTGTCGAACGGCTGGCCCGGGTCGATCTTGTTGATGATGCCGTCGAGCCCGGCCATCAGCATGGCGGATAGAGCCAGATAGCCGTTACTGGTGGCATCCGGGGGCCGGAACTCGATTCTCTTGGACTTGGGGTCATCGGAGTACATGGGTATGCGGACTGCGGCGCTGCGGTTGCGTGCCGAGTAGACCAGGTTGACCGGCGCCTCAAAGCCGGGCACCAGCCTTTTATAGGAGTTCGTGGAAGGTGAGCAGATGGCGCAGAGCGCCTCGGCATGCTTGAGCAAACCGCCGATGTAGAATTTGGCGGTCTGGCTGAGCAGAGCATAGCCTTTAGAATCGTAGAACATGTTCTTGCCGTCTTTAAACAGGCTCTGGTGTGTATGCATGCCGGAGCCGTTGTCCTGGAAGAGCGGTTTGGGCATGAAAGTGGCAACACGGCCGTGTTTGCGGCAGACGTTCTTGATGACATATTTGAACCACTGCAACTGGTCGGCCATAGTCAGCAGGTCTTTGTATTTCATGTCGATCTCGCACTGTCCTGCTGTGGCTACCTCGTGATGGTGGACTTCTATATCAAGTCCGACCGAGGCCATGACATCGACGATCTCGGACCTGAGGTCCTGCAGGCTGTCGGTGGGAGGCGCGGGAAAGTAGCCTTCCTTATACCTGGATTTGTAAGCGAGGTTGGGCTTTTCGTCTTTGCCGCTGTTCCAGTCCGCTTCTACGGAATCGATATAGAAGTAGGCGCTATGCTGGTCCTGGTCAAAGCGGACGTCATCGAAGATGAAGAACTCCGCTTCCGGTCCGCAGTAGCAGGTATCGGCGATGCCCGTGGATTTCAGATATTTAACGGCCTTCTGCGCGATATACCTGGGGTCCCTGGTATAGGGCTTTTGCGTGATCGGGTCATGGATATCGCAGATAATACTGAGTGTAGGATGCTGGCAGAGCGGGTCGACGATGGCCGTGGATGGGTCCAGTTTAAGCAGCATGTCGCTCTCATGGATCTCCTGGAAACCGCGTATGCTGGAGCCGTCGAAGCCAATACCATCTTTCCAGATGCCATTGGTTGCGCCGTCGGGATCGCCCACTCCGATTTCGCTCGGGGTAATGGTAAAATGCTGCCACAGGCCCGGCAGGTCGATGAATTTCAGGTCGATATACCTGATGCCTTCATCCTTAACCTTTTTGATTATTTTTTCGGGGGTCAGTTTGTCGGATGCCATAGAAAATCCTCCTTTATTGTAGTTGTTAAACAGCTGTTGGCGTGTTGACCCGGCTGATATTCACGCAGTAACTCTGTTTATATGAAGATAATTTAACGGGGAAATGTTACAAACAGATTAAATCGCCTGAAAATTAACAGGAATGTAACAAAAAAAGCCTGGGGTGGCTGGTGTTTTTAGCGTTTTCGGCGCCTAAAATTTCCTAAAAAACGTTAAAACCTGTCATTTTCGATCGATTAGCGTGTGCGTCTACTACGATCATAGTGCGCTCCGTAAGCCTTGTCTCTGTGCCTGGATTAATAGATTAAATTATAGAAAGGGGCTGCCCGCTGCAGCGGGCAGCCCCTGTATGCGGAACAAAGCGCTTTACTTACTGCCGTTTATACATGCGTTTATACATGCCTCGCCAGAATCGCTCGTCCTGACACGCCAAGCATTCTCTACGGGAAGGACGAAGATCATGCCATCGCCTTCCTTTCCGGTCTTGGCTGCCCGGCAGATGCAATCGATAGCTGTCTGGCATTTTTCATCGGCCAGCACTATCTCGATTTTGGACTTGGGCAGGAAATTAACGCGGTATTCCCCCGCCCTCCACTGTAGGGCAATGCCTTTCTGCCTGCCGCGGCCCTTGATATCGGTGACTGTCATGCCGGGTATACCAATGGCTTCCAGCGCATCCTTGACTGCTTCAAGCTTCTCTGGCCTGATGATCGCTTCTATCTTTTTCACTAGGAGATACCTCCGTAAGCAGTTTCGCCATGCTGCGAGATATCGAGGCCGACGGCCTCTTCCTCTTCCTTGACCCTCAGCCCCATGGTGGCCTTGAGCGCCTGCGCCAGCAGCCAGGAGATGACAAAGGCATAAACCATGGTGGCTGCGATGGCTGCTATCTGAATAAGTATCTGGTTCCAGTTGCCATCCAGTAATCCCGAGCCTGCAGCATTGACGGCCTTGGTGGCGAAGATACCTGTGGCAATGGCGCCCCAGGTGCCGCCCATACCGTGACAGGCGAACACATCCAGTGATTCATCCAGCTTGTTGGACCTGGCCCTCCAGACCATCACGTAATAAGAGATAATGGAAGCGATGGCCCCGATGGGAATGGCAGCCCAGACCGGGACAAAGCCGGCTGCTGGGGTGATGGCGACGAGTCCGACTACGGCGCCTGTTGCCGCTCCCAGCACGGAAGGCCTGCGGTTGATCCAGCCCAGCACCATCCAGGTGAACCCGGCTGCGGCGGCTGCGGTATTGGTGGCCACGAATGCACTGGAAGCCAGGCCTCCGGCTGTCAGTGCGCTGCCGGCGTTGAAGCCGAACCAGCCGAACCATAGCAGGGCAGCGCCCAGGACGACAAATGGTATATTGTTGGGCTCCATGCTTACGCCCTCTTTAAAACCCTTGCGCGGTCCCAGCACCATGGCCAGCGCCAGCGCTGAGATGCCGGCATTGATGTGCACCACGGTGCCTCCGGCGAAGTCGAGCGCTCCGAGCTTGGCCAGCCATCCGCCGGCGCCCCAGACCCAGTGGCAGACCGGCAGGTAGACGAGGGTGAACCAGAGTGCGGCGAAAGCCAGCAGTGCGCCGAATTTAATGCGCTCAACTACTGCGCCGGTCCACAGCGCCACAGTAATGATGGCAAAGGTGGCCTGGAAGGCCATGAAAGCCAGATGCGGAACGGTGGTTGCATACACGGATGAGGGGTCCTGACCGACCCCGATCAGGCCGAACCAGGAAAAATCGCCGATCAGGCCTTTCACGTCAGGCCCGAAGGCCAGTGAATAGCCATAGATGACCCACAGGACTGAGATCATGCAGAGGATGGCGAAGCTCATCATAATGGTTGAGAGAATGTTTTTCCTTCTCACCATTCCCCCGTAGAAGAAGGCGAGGGCGGGCGTCATGAGCAATACGAGTGCGGTGGATACCAGTAACCAGGCAGTATCGCCCGAATTCATAGTTGGACCTCCTTAAGTTTAATAGGGAAAGTTTAAAGGAGGCCTGTTACTGCTTTATTACGCCGGTGTTAAGATTATGTTACAAAGCAACGTCATCAGGCTGGTGAAGTCCCTTTGAACTTGTAGCCGATATTGCGTACGGTCTCGATAAAGGAATGCTCCGGATCTTCGATCTTGCTGCGCAGTCGCCTGATATGTACATCGACAGTGCGGTCGCCGCCGTAATAATCATATCCCCAGATCTCATTGAGCAGCTCTTCCCGGGTGAAAACCTTGCCCCGGCTGGAGGCCATCAGCTTGAGCAACTCGTATTCCTTGAAGGTGAGCGCCAGCATGCGGCCGCCGAGATCGACCTCGCACCTGACCGGGTCGATGGTCAGGTCTCCGATCTTAATGGACTTGTCTTCTGCCGGCCTGGCGCTTTTAGCAATAGCGCGGTTGATCCGCGCGGAAAGCTCGTCCAGATCCCAGGGCTTGATGATGAAATCCTCCAACCCCTGTTCCTGCAGGACGAGTGAAAGGGTAGAACCTGAGACCAGCGCTATGACAGGCAGCAGGTGTTTGAGCTTGAGTTTGCGGAACCATTTCCAGGCTGAATCCCCCTGAGATGAAACGGCGGAAATATCGACCAGCACGGCGTTGAATGTCTGGCGTGAATCCTGCTCCAGCACATCATCGACATACATGCAGGCTGTACAGGAGAACCCCATCCGGCTCAGGCCGGTACTGATGTCCCTGATGCGGTCCATCTCGTTGGTTACAATTAAAACATTCTGCATGTCCAGCCACCTTATTGTAGCAGTTCGGCGAAGGGACGTAAGCGGGAAACTTCCAGCAGGCCGGCCATGGCATGGTTGGTTGCCTCTATGCCATGTTCTACTGCTGCAGCCACAGGGTTCAGCCCGCTCAATGTGACCAGCCCGACCCTGTCCTGGTCATGGGGTATCTCGCACAGCACCTCTCCCGGGCGCGCCAGCCAGGCAGAACTGATCAGCCGGCTGTTTTTCAGGCGTTGGAGCAGTTCATCGGCTTTGCCCGCTGATAGCAGGGGTATTTCATGGTAGCCGGCCAGGATTTTGCCATGTCCTCCGGCTACTGCCTGGAGTATTCCTGTCATCCTGCCGGCGATAAATATATCACACGGATCGATGGTTGACCCTGAGAATTCGATCAGGTCGATAAAGCGGAAAGGCTGGCCGGATTTGATTTGAAGTAGACCTCCAAAGCGGGCCTGTGCAGGGATGCCCGACTTCAGCAGCCACCCGTTGACGGCCACGCTGCAGACAGCAGCGAAGCCGACCTTGCCTGCAGGGATGGTCATATCGCCCAGCCGGCTGCCTTCACCGGCTATGGCTACCATCTCTGATGAACAATAACCGGCCTGGATAACATCCTTCATTACCTTGACGGCGCCGGGGAAATCCCTCTGGTCGAAAAGAGAGATATCTACCGGGACCCGACCTGTGCCCGAACGCAGACCGGCATTGGTCTGGAAAGCGAGGCGTTCTATTTTGGCGCTGACGAAACCGATCTTGTCTGTAACCAGGGAGTTGCGCAACTCCTCCAGTCCGGCAGCCGTGATGGTACGTCCGTCCTTATGGCCCAGTGAGCGTGTCAACCCCCGCTCGTCCATGATCTTCAGGTGGTAACGGACCGCTCTCTCTCCAAGCGAGATGCCGCGCTCCTCCAGAGCCTTGGATACGATCCTGCTGCCCAGCGGCTTATTTGATTCGCTGAGGATCTTCAGGATAGCTGTGATCTTGCGCTCAACATCGCGCGTTTCCTGTCCTATCATAGGCCTTCATCCCCGGCAGCGCAGCTATTATTGCTTTCAGATAGCTCAGGTCCTGACCGGTATGCCCCTGCTGGCTAAATACTCCTTCACTTCTTTAATGCTATATTCGCGGTAATGGAAGATGCTGGCTGCCAGCACGGCATCGGCCTTGCCCTCAGCCAGCGCTTCATACAGGTGTTCAAGCGTTCCTGCCCCGCCGCTGGCGATAACCGGCACGTTGACAGTCTCGCTGATAATACGGTTGAGCTCGTTATCATAACCTGTCTTATGGCCGTCGGCGTCCCAGCTCGTTAGCAGTATCTCCCCTGCTCCCAGCTCGACGGCTCTCTTCACCCATTTCACGACATCGATGCCGGTAGGCCTGCGGCCACCGTGGGTGTAAACTTCCCAGGCAGGTTGCGCCCCGCTGCTGCAGCGTTTGGCATCGACTGCCAGCACAATGCACTGGCTGCCGAAGATGCCTGCGCCTTCTTTCAGCAGCCTGGGGTCCTGCACTGCCGCTGTATTAATAGATATCTTGTCCGCTCCGGCGTTGAGCATTTTACGCATATCGCTGATCGATCGCAGCCCTCCGCCCACGCAAAGCGGGACGAATACCTCTCTGGCCACCTGTTCCACGATGTGTACAAGGGTCTCTCTGGCTTCGGGCGTGGCCCCGATATCCAGAAAGACCAGCTCATCAGCCCCTTCCCTGTAATAGAAAGAGGCCTGCTCCACCGGATCTCCCGCATCGCGCAGCGAGGTAAAGCTGGTGCCTTTCACCACACGGCCGTCCGTTACATCAAGGCACGGTATAATGCGTTTGGTTAACATCTCAATTGCCTGTTTTTAACATCTGTAATGTGGCTGTCTAAACACCGGCGATCTTCAGAAAATTGGCATACATTCGTAATCCGGGTTCGCCGCTTTTTTCGGGGTGGAACTGCGTGGCAAACAGATTGCCTCTGATCGCCATGCTGCAAAATTTAATGCCGTACTCAGTTTCCCCGGCTACTACCGAGCTATCGAGCGGCTGGGCATAATAGCTGTGCACGAAATAAAAATTGGTGTTATCCGGTATCCCATCGAAAATCGGGTGTTTAACGGTTTGTCGGACCTGGTTCCAACCCATATGAGGCACTTTAAGCCTGTCAGGCAGCCTTTTTACCCTGCCGGGTATGATATCGAGGCACCTGTGTTCGCCCCCCTCTTCTGTGGTTGACATCAGCACCTGCAGGCCGACGCAGATGGCAAACAGCGGCCTGCGCAGTTGTACCAGCTGCCGAACGACATCCGACATGCCGGATGCGTCGAGGCTTTTCATGGTATCCCCGGCGGCACCAACCCCCGGCAGAAATACAGCCCTGGCCTCCACTATGTCCGGGATTTTGCTCGTAACCAGCGGATGATAGCCCAGCCTGATCAGGGCGTTGCCCACGCTGCCCAGATTGCCAGCTCCATAGTTAATGATGGCAATTGTGCCAGTCTTGTTCTTCATCTTGCTCGTTGACTGTGTC
>DKFA01000088.1:0-13243 GCA_002452695.1 Dehalococcoidia bacterium UBA6808 | reverse complement strand
GGTTTGTCCTTTCATTGAAATTTACTTTTAAGCTGCCCAATTTTTACCGCTCAGTATAGCTTGTTTTATTCGTATAGTCCCCGCCTTCGGTTATCTTTCAGGATGTTGTTGTACTCCCTGTCTACATCGATGCCACGGTCGCGCAGCACGCGTTCCATCATATCAATGGAATGGTACAGATCCAGGAAGCGGTGCAACCAGACCTGGGGATGATCAGGATCTTTCTGAAAGTCCTCTGCCAGCTGGTTATATTCCTCGCTAATCTTATCGAATTCACGTTTTGTATCGAACTGTCCCTTAATGCGGGGGAAGCGGAAAAGCTCCTTGACCTTGCCCAGGTGGCGCTGAAAGATATATTTGTCCACGTACCAGAAAACACAGGCCAGCATGAGCTGGTTGAGTAGAAAAGCCGGGAAGTCCGGTATGCCGAGCTGTCCCCGCAGCAACACTTGCAGGGAAGCGCCGGCAATGCCGGAAAGAAGTATCCAGCGCCCGAATACGTAGATAAACCATTCCTTGGAAAACATGCTGACCTCCCTTTGCTGCCGTCTGCAGGACTATATAGATTCAATATAGCACCCGTTATTCGGGATGTTCAAATATGGCGTGAGCAACGATATAATTTACATGGTGGGGTCTGTGGAATTATCAGATACGGGAGGACATGATGAAGGTTATCTATCACAAGCGCTCTACGCAGGTCTATGACAACGATCAGGCTGCGGCCCCGGGCCGCATGGAAGCAATTGTCAGGGAAATCATAGGTTTTGAGATCATTGAACCTGCCGCAGCGTCGCTGGATGATATCCGGCTATGCCATAGCGACATGCATATCGCAGGCGTCAGCCGGAACAATGACGTGTTTGAAATGGCCTTGCTGGCGGTGGGTGGGGCCATCGAAGCGGCAGAACGGGCCTTTGACGGCGAGCCCTCATTTGCTCTGATCAGGCCGCCGGGCCATCACGCCAGTGCTGACAGTTGCTGGGGCTTCTGCTTCTTCAACAACATCGCGATCGCCATCTCACGGTTACTGAGGGAAAACAAGATAAGTTCGGCGCTGGTACTCGATTTCGACCTGCATTACGGCGATGGCACTTCCAATATCTTCGCCAATAATAAAAACGTGATCTATTTTCACCCGGAGGACAGCCACAGGGAGGAGTTCATAGCGCATGTGAGCCGTTTCCTGTCGCAGACAAAGGCGGACATTATTGCCGTCTCAGCCGGCTTCGACCGTCATGTGGAAGATTGGGGTGGCCTGCTGACCACGGAGGATTACAATCTGATCGGAAAAGAGGTCAGGCGATACTCGCTGGCCAATTGCAGCGGCCGGTGCTTCGGCGTGCTGGAAGGAGGCTATAACCACAACGTGCTTGGTAAGAATGTTAGGGCCTTTTTGGACGGTATGACCTGAGATCTGCTTGAATGAAGAAGGGCGGGCATTTTGCCCGCCCTTCTTCACCATAGCCTGCCAGGGCCAGAATAAATAAAATTAACGATAGCTACGATTGTGCCGGCGCCTAACTGCATGGCGGTCCTCCTTAAAGCCGAAATAAGATTAAAGCAAGTCCAATCCGGCTTGATAGCTCCGGCAGTCCCATTATGGCGAACTGAATGATTATTGCTTATGCGGACTGCACCTCATCGACTGCATGCGGGATGATGGGCAGTAGCAGCTCCATATACTCTTCTACTGCGCCCGGGTTGCCCGGCAGGTTGAAAATCATACATCTGCCGCGAATCCCCACAACAGCCCTGCTGAGTATGGCTGAATGATGCTTTTTGAATCCGTCCAGGCGCATGATCTCGGCCAGCCCGGGTACTTCCCTGTCTATCACCGAACGTGTCGCGTCGGGTGTGACATCATCGGGGCCCAATCCGGTTCCGCCACTGGTGATGATGAAATCGACTTCATCGCTGTCCGCCCATAAAGCCAGCGTATTGGCTACGGCAGCTTCGTGCGCCTGCACATCTTCGTTGTGTGTTATTGTCACCCTGATGCGGTGCAAGGCTTTACTGATAATGTCGCTGCAGGCGTTGACTTGTTCCCGGTCGGAGCCTTTGAGCTTGATAATCAATATGCCGGCTTTGTGCGTGTAAGACCTCCTGCAATGAATGGGACGTTATCAGTGTCTTCCTATTATACCAGTGTTTATTCTATTCAAGACACTCCTGGTCTTCCCAGTCTCAGGCTGACTTCTCCCTGTCCATCTTGCGCAGCTCAGCCCTCAGCAGTTTCCCCAGCAGATTCTTAGGCAGCATATCGATGATCTTTACCTGTTTGGGCACTTTGAATCCGGGCAGCTTTTGTTTGCAGTAAGCTATGATCGCTTCTTCGCCGATGGTCTCATCCTTCTTCAGCACGCAATAAGCTTTGATCTCTTCTCCGTAAATGCTGTCGGGTATGCCTATCACCCCGGCGTCTGCTATTTGCGGGATTTCCAGCAGTACCTCCTCGACCTCGCTCGGTGAGACATTTTCGCCGCCTCTGATAATGATATCCTTCTTGCGGTCGGTGACATAGAAATAACCTTCTTCATCCGTGTATCCCACATCGCCTGTGTGCAGCCAGCCGTTTCTCAGGGCAGCCGCTGTTTCGCCGGGCATGTTCCAGTAACCCTTCATGAGGGTCGGGCCTTTCACAACCAGCTCGCCCGTGTGGTTGGGGGGCAGTTCCCTATCGTTGTCGTCAAATATCTTCATGGTATCGGCCTTGATCATGCATACGCCGATGGAGCCGTACTTGGGTGGCCGGTTGGGGATATTGCCGCAGGTTAAGGCGGCCGTCTCGGTCATGCCCCAGCCTTCAATGATATCAATGCCTGTGCGTCTTTTCCATTCTTTACCGATTTCGGGCGGCAACGGCGCTGCCCCGCAGCCGCATTGTTGCAGGCTGGTGAGGTCGTATTTATCGAAGTCCGGGTGGTTAAGCATCATAATGTACATGGCCGGCACGCCTGCAAAATCGGTAACGCGGAAATTATGAATTAGTTTTAGTGCTTCTTCCGGGTTGAACCATTTCATAACGATGCTTCTGTTAGCTCCCAATGTGTCCATCAGTGAAATGCCCAGGCCGAAGGAGTGGGACACCGGCAATACGAGCAGACTCAAAGCCAAACGGCTGGCGCCATTCACTATCTGGTGCGTCTCGCTTACCTGATGTGTTCTGACGTCGAACATGCTGCTCCTGGCTTCCAGTGAGATACTGCGGTAGCGTAACATAAAGTCTGCGCAGCCTGTCGCGGTCAAGTACAGGCTGAGATGTGTATGCATAACCCCTTTGCTGGGGCCGGTTGTGCCGGCTGTATAGATCAGCGCGGCCAGGTCGTCGTAGTCGGTCTCCGTGATATCCAGCATATCAGGCTGTCCGCTTATCAGACGTTGGTATCCGATCGTACCTGCGACATCATCCTTCTCGGTGCAGATGATGTGTTTGAGGTCGGGCGCCTGTTTTTGGGCAGATACTACCCAGGGCGCAAATTCCGGGCTGGTAATGGCGACTTTGGCGCCGCTGTTCTGGAAAATGTAGGATGCCTGGTCAGGTCGGAGCAAGGGGTTCATAGGAACTGCTACGGCGCCAATTTTATAGATGGCCGGAAAAGACCATAGCACTACAGGGCTGTTGGGCATCTGAATGGCTACTCGATCGCCGCGCTGGACCCCCAGCGATTTTAGGGCATTGCCCAGTCGGTTGCTCTCCCTTTCCATTTCCACATTGGTATACCACTTCCCCTCAAAATAGATTTTTTCATATTCACCGAAACGAGCGATGTTGTCCTGTCCCAGACTGCCAAGGTTCATTCCTCTACCTCCTCAGTGCAAAATTACTTAGATTTTACTTAAATTATCTAAATTTGTCCAGGGGTGCGCGGCTGGAAGCATTTCCAGTACGGTTTTAAAGTGCTCTTGATCTCTGATTCCACCAGCTTGGTCTGGGCATAGGCTGGATCCTTGTGGAATTTACGGGTGGCTGGTTCTGGCTCTTCCACCTCGGTATTCCAGCCAGCCAGTCCGGATATCAGCGCCAGCCAGCAATAGGGCAGTACCCGCTTGTTGTAGCCGGATGCGATTAAGTCGAGCTCTTTGCCGCCACAGACTTCATCCGCCAGGCTTTTGACCCTTTCCCCGATCATACGGAACCCCCGCACAGGCAGACCAAGGTCGGTCAATCCATCATCAGAGTGTGGGTCCGAGCCGCCGTTACGGATGATAAACTGCGGTTTGAACTCCCTTACCAGCGGTTCAACGATTTCTCCGAAGATGCTGTAGTAAGAATCGAACGCGGCATTGGCAGGCAGGGGAATATTAACGGTAAACCCCTTACCTTCGCCCGAGCCGATATCGCTCGCGAACCCGGTCCCGGGATAGAGGGTGTGGGGGTCCTGGTGCATGTCGATGAAAAGGACACGGGGATCGTTGTAAAAATACTCTGCAGTGCCATTGCCAGCGTGGGCATCGGTGTCGATAACGGCAATCCTGCTGAGCTTATACTCCTGCATCAGGTATCGGGCGGCGTAGGCTACATCGTTATAGATGCAAAACCCTTCGCCGAATGAAGCCCGCGCGTGGTGCATGCCGCCCCCGACTGAGACTGCGACCTTGTATTTGCCCTGCTGCACGAGGTCGCAACCCATCCTGGCCTGGCCGATGATCAGCCGGGCCGCTTCTTCAATGTTGCCCGGGGTTTCGAAAGGCATGTTGTCCATGCTCTGGTAAAGGCCGAATTTCACATGGTCCAGATCGCCTTTGTGCGCTGCTTTAAAATAATCCCGGGAAAAATTTATGTAGTCCTGGCTGCAGATCTGTAGCAGGTCATTGTCGGTTGCGGGCTGAGCTTTGACAAACTGGTAGTTGCCTTTCTCAGGCACACGTTGCTTGAGGAAGCCTGTAAATAGCTCGTAACGGTCGCCACGAAAAGGATGACCCGGTCCAAAATCATATTCCCGGAGTCCGTCGCTATAGAGAATGGCTATAGTCAAGGGGGACCTCCTCTCTATATTTAATTGACAGATGGGGCAATATTACTACACCAGCGCCTGATAGACAAGAGTCCTGTTTGAGCTTTATCAGGCAGCCGGCCGTTTTCTTTTATCGCATGGCTTTCACCTGTTTGAAAGAAAAGTAGAGGGCGGACAGGGCAAAGAGTGCCGCGAGCGCGTGGAGAGATGTCCGCAAAAGATCGATATCCCGCAATGGTTGAAGAAGGCCCATGCCGAACTGAGGCCAAAGAATTGGCTATCTACAGGATCAGTGCTGCATTACGGCCCGTGTTCGTCCCGTTTCTATTCCAGCTTTTCTTTGGTGCTGGGGATGACGTCGATGATGCGCTGGTCGATGCGTGTAGCCATATCGAGGGCGCGCGCCAGCGCCTTAAACAGCGCTTCAGCTTTGTGATGGTCGTTCTGACCGCACATGACCTGGACATGGATATTGATACGCGCCTCGGAGGCAAACGATACAAAGAAATGGTGCACGAGATCAGAGGGCATATCGCTGATGTAGGCTTCCTTGAACGAGTCCTCGACGAAGGCATGGCCCCGGCCGCTGATATCCAGCGCCACCATGGCCAGGGCATCGTCCATGGGGACGATGGCATGTCCCATCCTGACAATGCCCTGTTTTTCACCCAGAGCCTGGCTGAAGGCGCGCCCCAGCGCTATTGCCACATCTTCCACGACATGGTGCTGGTCTGTGCCGTTGGCTGAGACCTTGAGGTCGAATATGCCGTGCTGAGCAAGCTGGCACAGCATGTGGTCGAAGAATCTGATGCCGGTGGTGACTTCGAACTGGCTTTTGCCGTCGATATTGATCTCCACCTTGACCGATGTCTCGGTGGTGCGGCGGGCTACGGAAGCTTTCCTCTGGACCATTTTTCACCCCCTTTAAATATGATTCAGGACAAAGGGTATCACATATCCCTGAGTGCGGCAATCACCCTGTCGGTGTCCCGCGGCGTCCCGGCGCTGAAACGTACGCAATCCTCCAACCCGGGAGTATCGAAATAGCGGATGAAAATGCCGCGTTTCTGCAGGCCCAGGTAGATGTCTCTGGCGTTGCGTCCGATGACCCGGCAGAGGATGAAATTGGCTGCGGATGGGTACGGTTTGAGCCATTTGAATTCGCCCAGCGCCGTATAGAGCCTGTCCCTCTCGGCGACCATGGCCCTGACCGTTCCCTGCAGATAATCGATATCCTTGAGCGATTCAAGTATGGCCACATAGGCGGCCATGTTGATGTTGTAAGGCTGCTTGATCTTCATCAGCTCATTGGCGATGTTGGGCGGGCAGATCCCGTAGCCGGCGCGCAGACCGGCGATGCCCGCCCACTTGCTGAACGTGCGCAACACGATCAGACTGTCGAACTGCGGCGCCAGATGTAGCAGCGAGTTGCCGCTGAACTCCACATAGGCCTCATCAACGACGACCATGATATCGAGGTCGAGCAGCTCGCGTATCTCCTTTTCGCTGGACTGGTTGCCCGAGGGGTTGTTGGGTGAAGCGACGAAGATCAGGCGGGTCCTGTCGTCGACAGCCTTCCTGATACCCTCAATATCCAATGAGAAGTCCGCTTTGCGCGGCACTTTGACAATCTCTCCCCCGGCAATGCTGGCGCTGAACGGATACATGCCGAAGGTGGGAGGACAATTGATCACCCTGTCACCGGGCTCGATGAACAGGCGCACGATAATATCGATCAGGTCGTCGCTGCCGGCGCCGGCCACGATATTTTCAGGCTTGATGCCCGTGTATTTGGACAGCGCGCGCCGGACTTCCCTCTGCTCAGGGTCGGGATAGCGATTATAGTCTTGGAACACCGCCAGCGCCTTCTGCACCCGTGGCGAGCAGCCGTAGGGGTTCTCATTGCCGTCCAGTTTGGATGTCTGCTCCTTCGGCACCCCGGCCTTCTCGTGCAGCAGCTCGGCAGGGTCGACCGGCGTATAAGCCTTCATCTGCCTGATACATTTGCGTATTAAGTTGTCGATATCCGTCGCTTTAAGCATGCTTCCTGCCCGTTTTCTTCAGTCTCAGCCTGACCGCACAGGCGTGGCCGGTCAGCCCCTCGTTCTCTGCGATAGTAATTGCGGTGGGGCCTATACGGCGAATTTCATCATCGTCCAGGGATATTATATTGCTGAATTTGATAAAGTCCTGGACGATCAAAGGGGAGCTGAAGCGCGCGCTGCCGCCCGTCGGCAGGGCGTGGCTGGGTCCTGCCACATAGTCGCCCAGCACCACCGGGGAGTATGCGCCGGCGCAGATGCACCCGGCATTGCGGATGCGGCTGATATATTTCCCGGCGTCCTTCACCATGAGTGACAGGTGCTCCGGCGCGTAGAGATTGGCCAGCTCGATGGCCTCACTCAGATTCTTAACAATTACGATGCGCCCGTTCGCATCCAGCGCCCCAAGGGCGATTTTATTCCTTTTTAGCCTGCCCAATTGTTTCTCTATCTCAATCTGTACCTGGTCGGCCAGCGCCTGTGAGGTCGTGATGAAGATGGAGGACGCCATATCATCATGCTCGGACTGCGCGATCAGGTCTGCCGCGCAGAAGGACGGGTCTGCTGAGGCATCGGCAATCACAACCACCTCGCTGGGGCCCTGGAGCGCATCGATGGCCACCGTCCCGTAGACCAGCTTCTTGGCCGTCATGACATAAATATTGCCCGGACCGCATATCTTGTCCACCCGCGGTACCGATTTTGTGCCGAAGGCCAGCGCTGCCACAGCCTGGGCGCCGCCCAGCTTGAAGATACGGTCGGCGCCGGCGATATCAGCGGCAGCCAGCGTATTCACAGGCACTTTACCGTCCTTGCCGCAGGGCGTGACCATGATGATCTCTTTCACACCTGCTACGCGCGCCGGTATGGCGGTCATCAATACCGTGGAGGGATAGGCTGCTGTTCCTCCCGGCACATAGATGCCCACGCGTTCCAGCGGCATGACCTGCTGCCCCAACCCGCCCTTTAAGAAGCTTTTGCCGAACTTCTTCATACAGGTCCTGTGGAACTTCTCCACCCGCGCGGCCGCGAATTTGAGCGCTTTGACCAGTTCCTTATCTGCCGTCCTGCGGGCAGCGTCGATCTCATCCGGCTGCACTTCCAGGTTTTTCAGGCGGGCGCCGTCGAAGCGTTCCGTGTACCTGACCAGGGCGGGGTCGCCCTCTTTTCTCACTGCCTGGATGATCTCCTTGACGGCAGCTTCGATCTTGTCGTACTGTCCGGCAGACGTGTCATAAGGCATGCCGCGTTCCAGCAGTGTGCGCGCTTCCTGGTAGTTTTTGATGATCTTCATTTCTTTGCGGCGGCCTTCCGGAAAATGCTTATCAGTTGATCTATTTTTTCACGCTTGCGGGGCACAGCCAGGCTTTGCCTGCTGCCGATCAGGCAGGCCGTCGATTCAAATAACGTATCTATGATCTTAAGCTTGTGGCGTGCCAGCGTCTGCCCGGTCTCAGTATTTTCGATCAGCATATCGGCGTCCTCGGGCAGGTAGACCTCGGTGGCGCCCCAGGTGGGGACCACGCGGTAGCGTTGAATGTGCCTGTCCCTCAGGTACTTGTCGGCGATGTTGATATACTCCGTTGCCATGCGCAGCGGCGTCATTTTTCCCAGGGCGATCAGCGTCTTGATGCCTTCGATCGAGTCTGCCGGCACCTGTTCGGCGACCACAGCCACGATCTTGACCCAGCCGAAGCCGAGGTCCAGCAGGCTGGTGACCGGACTGGACGGGAACTGGTAGAGGTGGTCGAGCAGCCAGTCCCTGCCCGTGATGGCCAGGTCGAAGTTGCCGTTGGCCACCTGTTGCGGCATATCCTGCGGCCGGATGACCTTGATATTCAGCCAGTCGATATTGGACAGGGGCCGCCGTTGCGTGTCGTCTTTGTCATACCCCTGTAGCCTGATCTCCGTTTTTTCCAGGAAGTTGATGGTGTGGGCCTGTTGGTGCCCGTCGGCCAGCGCCAGCCAGACCTTCTGTTCAGATTTCCTGTAAACGGTGTCCTTCTGCCTGGTGGGGGGCCTCCTTTCTGGTTCTTCAGCCGGCAGGGCAGCGTTGTTGATGAGCGCGGTAAAGTGTGACATCAGCCGGCTGAAATCGCCGGACTCGAGGCTGTCGCTGTTGGCGATGATACAGGCGTTGCTGCTGCAGATCTTTTTGACCGGTTGCAAGTTCAGCCTGCGCAGCTCTTCCTCATCAGTTGCTTTAAGCACGGCCAGCTCGGCGTTCTCGGGTGGATAAGCGTCGGCCGATCCCCACAATGGGAAGATGCGGAAGTTCCTCAGTCTCATGCGGCAGGCAGCCGCCTCCGCCAGCGCCGGGTATTCCGTAACAATTCTCCATGCCGTGTCGGCCCCGGCCAGTGATGACAGGGAAATGCCGGACCTGTCGGAGCAGGCCAGGTAAATGCTGCTCATCTCGTAAGCGAGGTCGGCTACCTTGTAGACACGGCTGTTGGGATAGCGGGTCTGCATTTCCTGCAGCCAGTCGGAGCTGCAGATGCCGAAATCGTAGTTGCCGATAGCCACCTGCACCGGTATATCGCGCTCGTTGAGCATCTTGGCGGTCAGGCCGGGCACACTGTCCGACTGCATGCGGTAAATACGCGTTTTCGAATTGTAATCGGCAAAGCCCAGCCCGATTGAGGCGAGCAGTCTCGAAGTCTGCGCCAGCATCTTGCCTTTGGGCAGCGCCAGCCGCGTCACGGCTATAGCCAGGTCAGATGCCATTGCCGGACCCGCCGATGAAATTAATGATGTCTTTTACTTCGGCCACCGCCTTATCGACGTTCCTGACAGCGTCACGGACGATGTAAGCTTTGGGCCGGAACTGAATATTTACGGTCCAGCGTGCATTCATCTGGCTGCCGCTGAAGTCCAACTCGGCTATCAGCCCGGCCCTGCGCAGCGTGGCTGCAACGGAGAAGGCGGATTTGATCGAGGCCTTGCCCGGTGAGCGCACGATCACCGTCTTCCAGGCTTTCTGCCTCGTCCATGGTTTGATCAGTGCTACCACCTGATCAAAGTAAAAGGCGAAGCCGCAGGCAGGTTTTTCAATGCCGCCCACCAGCCCGATCAGATTGTCGTAGCGGCCGCCGCTGCAGATACGAGCGCCACCGGATACGATCTTGAAGCAAAGCCCCGTATAATATTCAAAGCCCCTGATGGAGGTGAAGTCGATCTCATATTTATATCCCAGGTTATCGATCAGCTCGGTAATGGCGGTGAAGCGGTCGATCTCCTGGGCCAGGTTGCGCGAGATGCCCGGCATGGCCTTAAGGTTGGCCAAGAAAGCGCTGGACTTCCCTTTCAGCTCCATCAGCCAGGACAGGATGCTGTCTATACCCTTGCTCCTGCCCCTGGCATTGGACAGCGCCTGCCAGTTGCCTTCCAGAATCTCATCGAGCAGTAAGGCCCGGGCTTCGGCATCGAGCTTGAGTTCGGCGATCAACGCCTTGAGAATGCCGGCGTGCGACAGCTTGATCTCGAATTTGGGTAGGCCGAGCGCCGTGGAGGCCTCGATGGCCAGCGCGAGCACCTCTGCGTCCGACACCGGGCCTGGGTCGCCGATCAGTTCCACGCCGCACTGCCATTTCTCGCGGTCGCTGGCACCGGTCTCCTCGAAAGCAAAAACATTGGTGACATAATATAGCCGTGCGATGTCTTGCCCGGACATGTTTTCACAATACAGCCTGGCTGCCGGTATGGTGCCGTCAGGGCGCAGCACTATCCTCTCGCCGCCCCAGCCATCCCAGTCAAGGAACGAGTAGACGCGTCCAAGCATGGAAGGCGTAAGCGTGCCGGTGGCAGTGAAGAGATGGATATATTCCAGCGTGGGGGTCTTGATCTCGCGGTAGCCCCAGCTTATACATGTGTTGCGGAAAGCGTCCTCCACCTGTCGGAAACGTTCCATGTCGTCGGGCAACAGGTCGCGTGCCCCTTTGCATCTCTGAATTTCCATGGTTTCTATATCCCCTTAAAGTCGCATAATTCTACACCAATCTATGTATGGCTTCAATTTGACATAAATCAGAAGCGTGAATATTATAGCGGGAAATATACCAATTCCAGCCAGAAAAAAATAAGATTGCTTCGACCCGCATCGGAAAGGGAATGTGACATCCCCCTTTTCCCTATAGGATTAAGCCTTTAGCCAGATTGTGTTATACAATATAAAGGTATGCTTAGAAAAGCAGTCAGGTTATTTTATATCGCCCTGTTCCTCCTGGGAGCGGCGCTTGCGCTGGTTGGCGACGGCGCTGCAGCCAACGGGGGCGAGGTGACAGTCCTGCAGGTGAAAGGCAATATCGTCCCCGTTGTGGCAGACTATATCAGCCGGGGTATACAGGAGGCGGAGGACCGGGGAAGCGCGGCCTGCATTATTGAACTGGATACGCCGGGCGGGCTGCTGGATACGACGGAGAAGATCGTCCAGCGCATCATGAATGCCAAGGTGCCGGTGGTTATTTACATCGCTCCGCACGGCGCCTGGGCGGCCTCGGCCGGCGCCTTTATCACCGTATCGTCGCATGTTTCGGCTATGTCGCCTGCTACCAGTATCGGCGCGGCCCATCCCGTCAGTGTAGGCGAGGAGATGTCAGAGGACCAGATTAAGAAGGCCACTGAGTATTCAGCGGCCTGGATACAGAGCATTGCTGAAAAACGCGGGCGTGATCCTGCACTGGTGAATGCCGTCGTCAGGGAGAGCAAGTCCTTCACCGCTTTGCAGGCAGTAGAAAGCAAACTGGTGGATTTTATAGCCGATGACCTGGATGCAGTGGTCAAGGGCATTAACGGCAGGCAGGTTACCCTGTCCAGCGGAAAGCAGGTCACCATCGACACGTCTTCAGCCGTAGTGAGATACAGTGAGATGACCGGCGTGGAGAAGTTCCTGCATATGATCAGCCACCCCAACGTGGCCTATATACTGCTTTCGATCGCTTCCATCGGGCTGATAACCGAGGTCTCCAACCCGGGGCTGATCTTCCCGGGCGTGATCGGCGGCATCTGCCTTTTCTTTGCCTTTTACTCGCTGGGCGTGTTGAACGCCTACTGGGCGGGCATACTGCTCATTCTGCTGGCGCTGGGATTATTCGTTACTGAGATTTTTGTGCCTGCCTATGGTATACTGACAGCAGGTGGAGTTATATCGTTATTAATTGGCTCTTTTATTCTTTTCAGTGAAAGTGACGCTTCTATGCAGGTAGATCCAGCTCTGATCATCGTTATAACTGTAATCTTTGCCGCATTTATAACCTTCCTGGTCTGGGCCACCGTGCGGGGTCAAAGGCGCAAGGTGGAGACCGGCAGGGAAGGCATGGTTGGTCAACTTGCTGTTGTTAAAACTCCATTGAATCCCAGGGGTAAGGTGATGGTGGACGGTGAGTTGTGGACAGCCGAACTGGACAGCGGCGCGGCCCAAGCGGGCGAAGAAGTTGTCATCAATAAAATCGATAATCTTAAACTTTACGTAACGAAGAAGAATTCAGGAGGCTAATATGGGAGCATTACCTATCGTTTTTCTTGTCATTTTTATCCTGATTATCCTGTTCGCTTCGATCAGGATCGTCAATGAGTACGAACGCGGCGTGGTCTTCCGCCTGGGCAGGTACGTGGGTGTCAGGGGTCCTGGCCTGATCCTGCTCATTCCGTTTATCGAGCGCATGGTCAAGGTCGACCTGCGCGTGGTGACCATGGATGTCCCGGCGCAGGAATGCATCACCGTTGATACCGTTACTGTCAAAGTGGATGCTGTTGTCTATTTCCGTGTCATTAAGCCGGAATCGGCCGTGCTTAATGTTGAGCAATTTATCAGGGCCACTTCACTGCTCTGCCAGACCACACTGAGAAATGTTGTTGGCCAGAGCGATCTGGAAGACCTGCTGGCCCACAGGGACAAGGTCAATGAGAAACTGCAGGCGTTGATCGATGAGGGCACCGAGCCCTGGGGCATCAAGGTCAGCATGGTGGAAGTCAGGGATGTTCAGCTCCCCGAGACCATGCAGAGGGCCATGGCGGCACAGGCCGAAGCGGAGAGGGAACGCCGCGCCAAGATCGTCCACGCCGAGGGCGAAGCGCAGGCCGCCGAGAAGCTGGCAGAAGCAGCCAAAATCATTGCCAGCCAGCCTTCAGCCATGCAGTTGCGCTACCTGCAGACGCTCATCACCATTTCCACCGAGAAGACCAACACCATCGTCTTCCCGCTGCCGCTGGACCTGATTAAGCCTTTAATGGAAGGCATAACGG
>DKFA01000017.1 GCA_002452695.1 Dehalococcoidia bacterium UBA6808 | reverse complement strand
ATGGTCAGCGCAACGCTGGAAGGCACTATCGACGCGATCGCCGTCATGAGCGAGTTGCGCGATCCGTACACGGCTGGCCACCAGCGCCTGGTGGCACAGCTGGCCGTAGCCATCGCCCGTGAAATCGGGCTGCCCGAAGAGCAGATCAGCGGGCTGCGTGTGGCCGGGCTGCTGCATGATGTGGGCAAGATCAATGTGCCTTCAGAGATACTCAGTAAACCGGGCAAGCTGTCCGATCTGGAAAAGAACCTGGCCAAATCACACGCCGAAGCAGGCTACGAAATCGTCAAGACAATTAAATTTCCCTGGCCGGTAGCGAAAATCATCAGACAGCACCACGAGAGGATGGATGGTTCGGGTTATCCGCACGGCTTGAAAGGTGAGGAGATCATTCTTGAGGCGCGCATACTGGCTGTTGCCGATGTGGTCGAGGCCATGATGTCGCACCGGCCTTACCGCCCGGCCCTGGGTGTCGATATGGCGCTGGAAGAGATCAGCAGTAACAAAGATATTCTCTATTATGGACCGGCAGTCGAGGCCTGTATTATTTTATTCAGGGAAAAAGGCTTTGCCTTTTCCGAATAGTACGTATTTGATCAATGCACAATGATTTCAGTCTGTTGAGCAAGGACGACATCTACCTCTTCAACGAGGGCAGCCACATACGCCTGTATGACAAACTGGGAGCTCACCCGGCCGAGGTGGAAGGCTGCCGCGGCGTATATTTCGCAGTCTGGGCGCCCAACGCCGAACAGGTGCACGTGATGGGCGATTTCAACGGCTGGAACAGAAGCAGTTGTCCGCTCAGGCCGCTGCAGGATTCCGGCATCTGGCAGGCCTTTGTCGAAGGTCCCGGCCACGGCTCACTCTACAAGTACCACATCATATCAAAAATCAGGCGGCACCAGGCTGAGAAAATGGACCCCTTTGCCTTCCGCTGCGAAGAACCTCCCCGTACTGCTTCGATTGTTTGGGACCTGGACTATGATTGGCAGGACGCCGGATGGATGCATGAGCGCGGATCCCACAACTCGCTGGATGCACCCATTTCGATTTACGAGGTGCATGCAGGGTCATGGATGCGCGTGCCCGAGGAAAACAACCGCCACCTCGGCTACCGTGAGCTTGCCCCCAGGCTCGCTGATTATGTCAACAAGTTGGGCTTCACGCATGTGGAGTTTATGCCCATTATGGAACACCCTTTTTACGGCTCATGGGGTTACCAGATAGCAGGATATTTCGCTCCCACTGGCCGCTACGGCACGCCCCAGGACTTTATGTACCTGGTGGACTACCTGCACCAGCACAATATCGGCATAATCCTGGACTGGGCGCCTTCGCATTTCCCCACCGACCCGCACGGTCTGGGCTTCTTCGACGGGACCCATCTCTACGAGCATGCCGACGCCCGCAAGGGCTTCCATCCAGACTGGAAAAGCTACATCTTCAACTACGGCCGGCACGAGGTGCGCAGCTTCCTGCTCAGCAACGCCATCTTCTGGCTGGACAAATACCATGCCGACGGGCTGCGCGTGGATGCCGTGGCCTCGATGCTTTATCTGGACTACTCCCGCAAGAAGGGGGAATGGCTGCCCAACCAGTATGGAGGACGCGAAAACCTCGAGGCCATCTCGCTGCTGCGCAGAATGAACGAGGAGGTCTACCGGAATTATCCCGATGCGCAGACCATCGCCGAGGAATCGACCGACTGGCCGATGGTCAGCCGGCCCACCTATCTCGGCGGACTGGGCTTCGGCATGAAATGGGACATGGGCTGGATGCACGATACGCTGGACTACATGACTAAAGATCCAATCTACCGCAAGTACCACCACAACCAGCTCACCTTCCGCATGCTGTATGCGTTCTCCGAGAACTTCGTGCTGCCGCTTTCCCATGACGAAGTCGTCCACGGCAAGGGTTCGCTGATCGGCAAGATGCCGGGCGACGAGTGGCAGAAATTCGCCAACCTGCGTCTGCTGTATGCCCTCATGTTCACCCAGCCCGGTAAGAAGCTGCTGTTCATGGGAGACGAGTTCGGCCAGTGGACGGAGTGGAACCATGAGAGCAGCCTGGACTGGCATTTGCTGCAATACCCAATGCACAGCGGGCTGCAGAAGCTGGCACAGGACCTGGCCTTCCTTTACCGGAACGAAGCAGCCCTGCATGAGCTCGATTTCAGCTGGGACGGGTTCGAGTGGATCGACTGCAACGATTCGCTCAACAGCATCATCTGCTACCTGCGCAAAGGGCGCTCCAACGGGAACTCGATACTTGCCGCCTGCAATTTCACTCCCCTGCCCCGCGCCGGCTACCGCATCGGTGTGCCAAAACCAGGGCGCTGGAAAGAAGTGCTCAACAGCGATGCGCATGAATACGGAGGCAGCGGCTACGGCAACTTCGGCGGTATCGAAAGCGAGGAGATAGCCCACCACGGACGTCCCTTCTCATTGAATGTCACCCTGCCGCCGCTGGGCGCCGTCATCTTCAAATCGCCTTAGGTCACAAAGAATAATGAGCAGCCTTGATCCTATCGTTACATTATCAATATTGCTCGCAATTGCGCTGGCAGGCGGAATGATCGCGCATCGCCTCAGGCAGCCGATCGTAGTGGGCTACCTGTTGATCGGCATCCTGACCGGCCCTCATGCGCTGGGCTGGGTGAAGGACAGCCTCATAATCGAGGCGGCAGCATCCTTTGGCGTAGCGCTGCTGATGTTTACAGTCGGGCTGGAGATATCGTTGACTCAATTGCGCGACATAGGAAAGGTGGGCATCCGGGGCGGATTATTGCAGATTGCACTGACCGCCGTGCTGGGTATGGCAGCCGGCCTCTTCATTTTTCACTGGACGCTGGAGCAGTCGTTCATCTTCGGCCTGATCATCTCGCTAAGCAGCACGTCCATCGTGCTCAAGATACTGATGGAACGCGGCGAGCTGAGCACGGTGCACGGCCGCATCATGATAGCCATCCTTATCCTGCAGGACATCAGCGTCGTGATCATGATGGTAGCGCTGCCCCTGATGGCGGGAGCAGGCGACAACTTCCTGGCGGAGATGGGCCTGGCGCTGGGCAAGTCATTGCTTTTCATCGGTGCGGCAGTGGTGCTGGGCCATTGGGTGCTGCCCTGGCTGCTGGGCGATGTAGGCGGAGTAAGGTCGAGGGAGCTTTTCCTGCTCACCGTCCTTGTACTGTGTATGGGAGCTACGATTGGCACCTACCTGATGGGACTCTCCATGGTCTTCGGCGCCTTCCTGGTCGGCATCATCCTGCGCACAACCAGGTTTGCCCACCAGGCGCTGGCCGAGATCACACCCCTGCGGGATATCTTCGCCACACTGTTCTTCGTGTCCATCGGCATGCTGCTCGACCCGGGCGTCTTCATCAATAACTGGAGCCTAATCCTGACCATAGTACTGGTGATCATGGCGCTGAAGATAGGGGTCGTCTATGCCATTGTCAGATCCTTCGGTTATACCAACAGGATCGCCCTTTTTTCAGGAGTGGGCCTGTTCCAGGTCGGTGAGTTCGGCTTTGTCCTGGCACAGGGAGCTGTTGACAGCGGCTTTTTAACTCCCGGCCTGAACTCGATCATGCTGTCGGCCATCGTGATAACCATGATACTCACGCCTTTCCTGATCAGCCTGGTTGAGGCACTCTATCCCAGGATAGTCCGAAAGACCACGGGCAGAGTACCCCAATCGTCCCTTTGCGGCACGCCCGGCCTGAACTCAGCAGAAGAGCCCGCACATGTGGTGATCGCAGGATACGGGCGCGTCGGTAAAAACCTGGTCAACGGACTGGAGAACGCCGGCATACCATATGTCATCATCGACATCGACCCTGAATGTGTCTCGGGCGCCAGGGAATGCAAGATGCCGCATCTTTACGGTGACGCTTCCAATCCGCATGTGCTGGCCCAGGCCGACCTGTGCAACGCACTGGCGCTGGTGGTAACTTACCCCGACGCGATATCAGTAGAAGCTACGGTCAGAAACGCCCGCAACATCAATCCCGACCTGAAGATACTGGCCCGGTTCCACCGGCAAAACGAAGCGCAAACGCTGACCAGACTGGGAGCGACCGAACTGGTCAATCCCGAATTCGAGGCAGGCTTCAAGTTTTTCAAGCAGGTGCTTAAGATGATTGGAGTGGAAAAAGACGAACGCACGCAACTGGTGGATATGCTTCGGCGCGCCGACGTAAATACCCCACCCGGTTCGACCTAGCCCTGTACCGGCAGCACCACACGTATGGTAGTGCCCCTACCCTTCACGGACTGTATCTGCAGGCTGCCGCGCGTTAAATTATCCACCTGGTAGATCAGGGCGACCAGCGTCTGCACAGTGCCGTCATGCAGCTCCCTGGCAATATACTTGCGCTCCTCTTCCTGCACCCTGGTGATCTGACCGGTATAGTAGCGCAGGTTTTCCTCAGCGATATGTCGCTCTGTGACATCTTCCAGAATCTCGATCGCTCCCGTGACCTTTTCCCCGGTTTTGTTCAGTGCTTAGAGCTTGGGATTCAGGATTTCGCATATACTCCTGCACTCAATATTGACAATATCGCCGCATCAACTTATATTCGATATAAAATATCTGTATGTGATTATTACATAATATACCGAAACGGCAGGTTTATATGATACCCAGCGTAAAACTCGATAAGGTCAGCAAGATCTACCGGATGGACCACAATGAGGTTGTGGCGTTGAACGAGGTATCGCTGGAGGTCTACCCTGGCGAGTTCATCGTGTTACTGGGACCCAGCGGCTCGGGCAAGACCACGCTGCTCAACCTGATCGGCGGACTGGATACGCCCAGCTCAGGCACAGTGGAAGTCAACGGCATCGACATATCCAGGATGAGCAGGGCGCAGCTTACCGAGTACCGCCGCCGGCAGGTGGGCTTTATCTTCCAGTTCTTCAATCTCATCCCCACACTCAATGCGCGGGAAAACGTGGAGTTTGCCGCCGAGTTGTCACGCAACCCCATGAAACCGCAGCAGTTGCTCACCGAGGTCGGGCTGGCCAACCGCATGGAGCATTTCCCCAGCGAACTTTCCGGAGGCGAAAACCAGCGCGTGGCAATAGCACGCGCCCTTGCCACCAATCCGCCGCTAATACTCTGCGACGAGCCCACCGGCAACCTCGATTTCGAGACGGGCAAGCGTATCTTCAAGCTGCTGCGCACGCTCAACCAGAGCAAACACAAGACCATCATCGTGGTCACGCATAATGCCCCGGTGGGGGCCATCGCTGACCGCCTGATCAGGATGCGCGACGGACGCATCGTGGATCTATCTAAAAACCAGAACCCGCTTGATCCGGACGAACTGGAATGGTAAAGCTGCCCCGGTTAATACTGAAGCTGCTGAGGGACATCTGGAAGAGCAGGGTCCAGTACGGGGCTGTGGCGCTCATCATCTTCCTGGGCGTCTCAGTCTTCGTTTGCCTTTACGAAGCCTATCAGAACCTCAACCTTTCCTATAATTCGTTTTACGACCGCCTTAACCTGGCCGACTACTGGATATCGGTGGATGGCATCAGCCGCAATGCGGTCAAAGACATGAACGAGATAGCCGGAGTGGAGGCCTACGGCCGTATCGTAAGAGACCTCTTTATCGACATGGGCAATGAAACCGGCGAGAAGGTCAGCGGGCGCGTCATCTCGCTACCGGAAAACCAGATGCCGGGGGTCAATATGCTGGAAATACAGGCCGGCCATTATTTCAGCCAGTCCTCGGGACGCGAGATACTGGTGGAAAGACATTTTGCCGATTACCACAACCTCAAGCCCGGCAACTGGCTGACACTGGAATATCAGGAGGTCAAGGCCAGCTACCATATCCGCGGCGTTGTCATGAGCCCGGAACATATCTGGGTGGTCAAGAGCGCCCAGGAACCTATGACGACCCCGCGCACATTCGGCGTCATCTTCATGCCGCTGAGGTCCGCCGAGAAGATCTTCGACATGGAAGGCATCGTCAATGATATAACCATCTCGGTCGCCCCCGATATGGACCAGGAAAAAATCAAGGGACAGATAGAGACCATTCTGGAGCGCAATTACATCAAGCGCATGACCTCCAAGGACGACCCTGTCGAGCTGCGCAACCGCCGCAGCGAACTGATTCAGGGCATCCGCTCCGCCTACCTGACGGAAAGGAAAAACATGCCGGTCATACGGTTACTGCGGCTGGACCTGGAGTCCTTCGCTACGCTGGCCTATCTTTTCCCACTGCTATTCCTGACCATGGCCTCTCTGACGATCTACGTGCTGCTCAACCGGCTGGTGGAATCGCAGCGCATCCAGATCGGGTTGATGTGCGCCATGGGCTACAGCCAGGGCGCGGTGATGCTGCATTATTTGGGCTTCGCCCTGGTAGTCGGCTCAATAGGATCGCTACTGGGCGTATTTGCGGGGCACTGGATGGCCAACGTTTACACGGAGCTATACGTCAGCCTGCTCAACATGCCGATCATCGAGACCGATCTGCACTGGGACACGATACTGAGAGGGCTGGCCGCAGGGATGTTCGTGCCGATTCTGGCAGGGCTGCTGCCGGCCTGGGGCACCACGCGCATACGCCCGGCTGAGGCCATGCGTCCGCCGGCCCCCAGCGTGGGTAACCGCTCCATCATGAAGGCGCTCACCTTCCTGCTGCGGCCGTTCCCCTATTTCATCAAGATGCCCATACTCAATATCTTCCGCAACTTCCGCCGCAGCCTGTTCATGGCTTCGGGCATCGCCTCGGCCATCATCATGGTGCTGGTGGCCATGTCGTTCGTGGATGCGGTCGACCAGATGTTCTCGCGGCAATATGACACCATAATTCAATACGATGCGATCATCCACCTGCAGGGTGAGAGCGCCGCCTCCAACGTCAGCCTGATCAGCCACCTGGACGGCGTGACCGCGGCCGAGGCCGTGCTGGACATACCCTACCGCATACGCTTCAAGGACAAGAAGATCGATACCAGCATCGAAGGCATACCGGAAAAGTCCAGCATGCTCAACCTGATCACGCAGGAAGGCGTCAAGATCGATGTCACAGCCGACGGCATATTGCTCCCCTATACGTACAAGGAGACGCTGGGGGCCGAGATCGGCGATACCATCAGGCTGGAACCGTTGACCGGCATTATCGGCGAGACTGACAAGAAGCTGGTTGGCTACGTCTGGTCATATATCGGGGGCAGGGCCTATATGCCGCTCAGGGAGGTGCAGAAGCTGCAGCGCGATTTCGGCGCAGCAACAGCCATCATGGTCAAGTTCGACGAGCCGCCCAGCGACTACCTGATCAAACGCCTGTACAACATCCCCCAGGTAGCTTCCATTGAGCTGATAGCCGATACGCGCAAGGCCCTGGATGAGCAGATGGGCTTCTTCTGGGTCATGATCACCATCATGCTGGTGATGGGAAGCGCCCTGGGAGGCGCCATCATCTTCAACGGTGTGATGGTCAATGTAACGCAGCGCACGCGGGAGATGGCCACCATGCGGGCGGTGGGACTGGGCGACAGGATGCTGTCCTTCATGATCTCGCTGGAAAACATACTGATTTCCTTCATCGGCATCGTCATCGGCATACCCCTGGGCGCCTGGATCAGCCAGGCCTTCTTCAACGCCATGTCCACCAGCGCGGAGGATATTATCAGCTTCACGCTGGAGATATTGCCGCGCTCCTATTACATCGCCGCAGCGGCGGCGGTGTCCCTCATGCTGCTGTCACAGATACCTGCCATCTGGCAGATCAGCCGCCAGAACCTGGCCACCGTGACCAAGGAATGGAACGAGTAGGGCGCGTCCCTACAGAGCGTAGATCTCGTTGCCGAAGGTGTGGACCCAGTTCTTCTTGAGCGCCTCGACGGCATCCTCGGTCCTGTCCACGCCGATGATCACGATGGGCTGGCCGCTCTCGCCACGGCCCAGGTAGGTGTAAAAATAGAGCACATTGATGTGCGCTTCCTTAAGCGGCTTGAGCACAGCGCGCAGGGCGCCCGGGTGGTCGGGTATCTCAACCGCGATGACGTCATTTTCCAGCACATTGTACTGATTGCTGCGCAGCACGCTCAGGGTTTTGGCGGGATTGTCGGTAACGAACCTGACCGTGCTCGTGCTTGAAGTATCGGCAACGGATATGGCGCGAATATTGATGCTCTCCCTGGCCAGGCATTCGCTGACGGACAGGAACATGCCCGGGACATTATCAAGGATGACCGAGATCTGTTTTACGCACATTGTCTGCACCTCTAAAGCATCAATCTAGTTCATAGCCCCTGATCAGGGCCTTCTCATTTATGTCAATCAGCTTCTTCTTGGAGCTGAGCGTGTATTTCAATGCCTGGAGCACGTTGTCCAGCCCCACCACGCCGCTCTTTTTGGTGAAGGCGCCCAGCATGACCATGTTGGCAGCCCTGGGGCCGCCCATCTCATCGGCGATCTTGTTGGCCGGCACGCGCACGATCTCGATATCGCCGCGAACGATCTCGGCTTCGATCAGCGAGGAGTTGAGGAAGAACAGGCCGCCGGACTGGATGTGGTGCTGGAACTTGACCGCAGAGGGCTGGTTCATGGCGATAACAAACTCCGGCGAAGAGGCCACCGGCGAGGCGATCTCATCGTCCGAGATGGCCACAGTGCAGTTGGCGGTGCCGCCCCTGACCTCGGCGCCGTAGGCGGGCAGGTAAGTAACATTTTTACCCTCCAGCATGGCAGCCTGGGCGATATTAAGGCCCATAGAGAGCACGCCCTGGCCGCCGAAACCGGCGATGACCATCTTAATCAGCATGCTTCGGCTCCATCACGTCCTTATACACGCCCAAAGGGAATACCTGCGTCATCTCTTCCCCCACCCATTTCCACGACTGCGCCGGCGTCATCTTCCAGTTGGTCGGGCAGGGGGAGAGTATCTCAACCATGGAAAAGCCGCGGTTGTCTATCTGGGTCTGAAAGGCTTTGGCAACGGCCTTTTTCATCCTGCGGATACCGGCCGGGGAGCTGATGGCCACTCTCTCGATATAGGCCACGCCGTCGAGCGGGGCCAGCATCTCGCTCATTCTGAGAGGATATCCTTCAATGACATGGTCGCGCCCATAGGGAGTGGTAGTGGTCTTCATCCCACACAACGTGGTGGGGGCCATCTGCCCGCCCGTCATGCCGTAAACGGCGTTGTTGATGAAAATCGTTGTGATATTCTCACCGCGGTTGGCTGCATGGATGGTCTCGGCCGTGCCGATGCCGGCCAGGTCACCGTCGCCCTGGTAGGTAAACACAATGATCTGCGGGCAGGCGCGCTTGATGCCGGTCGCCACGGCAGCGCCCCTGCCATGGGCCGATTCGGCCATATCAACATCAAAGTAATTATAGGCAAAGACCGAACAGCCCGGGGGCGGGATGCCGATGGTCTTATCCTGCAACTCCATCTCATCGATGACCTCACACACCACTCTGTGCGCCACCGAGTGTCCGCAACCCGGGCAGTAATGGAAAGCGGCTTTTTTAAGCGATTTCGGCCTGCTGTAGATCAATTTCATGATCTTAAGCCCTTCTGGTAATAAAGTCTCGACATGACACGTCCCACTTCGTCCGGGGTAGGGATAACACCCCCCGGCCGGCCATAGAAGGAGACCTCTCCCTGTCCAGCCAGCGCCAACTGCACATCCTCAATCATCTGACCCATGTTCATCTCAAACACCAGAAACTGCTTGACATTCTTGGATAGCTCCCTGAGAGGTTCATCGGGGAACGGCCAGAGCGTTACAGGCCGGTATAATCCAACCTTGAGGCCTTCGGCCCGCAGGTTCTTGATCGCGCCTTTGGCGATCCTGGCGGCAATGCCGTAGGTGACCACCACCAGGCGGGCGTCGTCGGTCATAAAGGTATCCCAGGTCGTCTCGTTCTTCTTGATCAACTGGTAGCGGCGGAACAGGCTCCAGTTTATCTCCTCCAGCTCCGAAGGATTGGAGGTGAACGTCTTCACAACACGGCTGGCGCGGCCCCTGGCGCCCATCAGCGCGCCTTCGCGGGTGGGGGTGACGTCCGGCGCCTCGCGTTTGAAATCAACAGGCTCCTTCATCTGGCCCAGCACTCCGTCGCCCAGTATCATCACCGGTATCTTGTACTTATCGGCCAGGTCGAAGGCCCGCATGGTCATATCGGCCAGCTCCTGTACGGAGCACGGCCCCAGCACAATGGTGCGGTAGTCGCCGTGCCCACCTCCCCGCGTGGCCTGAAAGTAATCGGATTGCGCAGCCGAGATGCTGCCCAACCCCGGCCCGCCGCGCTGCATGTTGACAATGACGGCCGGCAGCTCGCAGGCAGCCAGGTAGGAGATGCCTTCCTGCTTGAGGCTGATGCCCGGACTGGAAGATGATGTCATGGCGCGGGCGCCCACCAGGCTGGCGCCATAGACCATATTGATCGCTGCCACCTCGCTCTCGGCCTGCAGAAAGGTGCAGCCCTTACGCCTGCCCAGGTGCAGGGCCATATACTCGGTCAGCTCATTCTGCGGTGTGATAGGATAGCCAAAATAGCAGCGCAGCCCGGCCCTGATGGCTGCTTCGGCAATGGCGCTGTTGCCGTCCATCAGCGCCTTAGTCACGGTACACCTCGATGGCCACCTCGGGGCAGACCAGCGCGCAGACGGCGCAGCCCGTACACTCGCCATTATCGACAAGGTAAGCAAACTGGTAGCCGGCCGCATTCAGCCTGTCGGAAAGCTTGATCACGCCTTTGGGACAAAAGGAGATGCACAGCTCGCAGCCCTTGCAGCTTTCGCTGGAGATGACGATTGTGCCCTTCACCCGTTTGAGGGAACTTTGTTTGTCTGTCACGAAGGCCCTTTAATACAACCCGCTCAACGGTTGATTGCCAGTTAATCCAAAACAGTGATTATTGTATGACCAAAGCGCGCGCTATGGCAAGTATACCCTGAATACCCCGCCAGCGGTATCAGTCGATAATCTCGTTTAGGCCTTCAATGACTTCAGCCAGCTCTTCCCCGGATATCTTGCCAGCCGGCTTCCCGATCCTTTCTACAGAAAGCGTGCGTATTTGCCCCCTTAATATGGCGGCCATCTGCGGAAATCCTCAGCCAGCCCATCTTCAGCCATGACCTTTTCAGCTGATGCATCGAGCCTGGCACATTCGCGGTCCAGCTCGCTGACGTATTCTTCGCCAAGAGTAATCGCGATTTTTTCTTTGCCCATTTTCCCCCTGGTGTTACATTATTTCTTCCCCTTGTAGTTGTCCCTGCTCAGGATGATGT
>DKFA01000033.1 GCA_002452695.1 Dehalococcoidia bacterium UBA6808 | reverse complement strand
AGATTGCCATCAGCTGCTGGGTCGGAGCCAAGATAGAGAATGAAGGTTCCATCACCGTGCCTGCGCGCGTTTTCGGCGATTTTATCAACTCGCTGCCCAGCGATATCATCAGCCTTAACCTCAAGCATCATACGCTGGAGCTTAAATGCGGGCGTTATGAGGCCAGGATCAACGGCCTGGATGCTGCAGATTTCCCGCCAATCCCCCAGGTGGGCGACGGTTTCCACACTAAAATGCAGGCCGAGGAGCTCAAGCAGGCCATCAGCCAGGTGGCCTTTGCCGCCGCAAACGAGGAATCACGCCCCGTTTTGACCGGCGTGCAGACCGAATTCGAGGGCGGCAAGCTGACCCTGGTGGCCGCCGACGGCTTCAGACTGGCGGTGCACCGCTCCAACCTGCTCGAGCCGGTCGAGGAAAAAGTGGCCATGATCATACCGGCCAAGGCCTACCATGAGCTTAACCGCCTGATGACAGAGCCTGACCAGGAGATCGAAATCACCCTCAACGCCCAGAAGAGCCAGGTTCTTTTCAAGATGAAGAATATCGAGATGGTATCCCAGCTCATCCAGGGCACTTTCCCCAATTACTCGCAGCTCATTCCTCAGACCTACGGGACCAAGGCCCGCATTGATGTAGCTGAGTTCCAGCGCGCCATCAAGATGGCCTCCATCTTTGCGCGTGATGGCAGCGGCATCGCCCGTGTTATCATCACCCCGGGCGCCACCGTGGAAGCCGGCAAGCTGACTATCTCCGCCCGCGCCGACGAGATCGGGGACAACGTGGGTGAGATCGATGCCCTGGTGGACGGCGAAGCGGCCAAGATCGCCTTCAACGCGCGTTACCTCTCTGATGTGCTGTCAGTAATCAAACAGGCCCAGGTCTCGCTGGAAGTCACCACCCCCTCCAACCCGGGCGTCATACGGCCGGTCGGCGCAGACAACTACGACCACGTCGTCATGCCGATGTTTGTTCAATGGTAATATTCGAGTGAACCCCTGAAACTGGACACTCTCAGGCCGAAATAATACCAAAGTCATATTTTTCTGCCGGCGTCTGCCGTAATATAATTGCTTAAACGATCAAGACGGAGGTTTTTACGATGGCTATCGAAACAGAGAGCGTACGGTATGAAGTGTCCATCAGCGCCGACGAGGCTGCCAAAGGTACCAGCAGGGTGCTGTTGAGGAATGGCAAACGGCTGGAAGTAACAATCCCGGCAGGTTCCAGTGCAGGCACGACGGTTAAGCTGAGCAATGCTTTGAAGATAACCGACGGGCGCGAGGGCGACATCCTGATTTCTGTCCGGGTCAAGGGCCCGAACGAAGGCGTCACAGAGATTTTTGATGCCGATTTCGAAGCTGAGGTGCTTAAGAGTGAGGTGCCGGTCGTGGTTGATTTCTGGGCGCCCTGGTGCGGGCCCTGCCGCATGATAGCCCCAATCACGGAGAAGCTGTCGGGCCAGTATGCCGGTAAAATCAAGTTCTGCAAGATTAACGTAGACAACAACCCGGCTTCGGCCCAGCGCTACGGCGCCATGAGTATCCCGCTGCTGGTCTTCTTCAAGGGCGGCAAGGAAGTGGGCAGGAGCGTGGGTGCGCTGCCTGAGCAGACGCTCAAAGCCAAAATAGATGCGGCGCTGGCATAGTCTTCCCATAGTGGTGGGCAAGACAAATGCCCGCCCTTTCTTTGCAGCGTTACTGTTAAACAGGCTGCCGGAGGCGATATAATGGGTGTATCTGACAGCGCTGGTTCCAGGTTTGAGAGGAGCCGGTCAGGGAGGTTTTGCCATGGCAGTATTAAGGCAAATGGTCATCCCCGTCACTTCGAGATTTGTGAATTCTTTTATCATACAGGGAGAGAGCGCCATACTGATCGATACCGGCACGCCGGGTTACGATGAACGTATCCTCAGCACGATGGCAAATAAAGGCATCAAGTGGTCAGATGTTTCGTTGATCATCCTTACACACGGCCATTATGACCATTGCGGCAGCGCCGCCACACTGCGTGAAAAGACCGGCGCGCCGCTGGCCGTGCACAAAGCCGATGCAGAGGCGGTGAGGACGGGCATCAACCCTGACCTGCATCCGATAGGTCTCAAGGGATCCATAATGGCAGGCCTTTCCCGTCTTGTGAAAATGCCTGTCACGAAGCCTGTGGAAGCAGATATCCTGGTCGAAGGTGAAATGGACCTCGGTAAGTACGGCATCGCAGGCAGGATCATCCCGACGCCCGGCCATACAGAGGGCTCCCTATCGGTTTTCCTGGAGGCGGGGTGCGTGCTGGTGGGTGATCTGATCTTCGGAGGCATGTTCCGTCAAAAGGCGCCGGACTTCCCCTACTTCGGCTATGACAGGCAGGAGATATTAAAAAGCATCAAAAAGGTGCTGGATTTGAACCCGAAAATAGTTTACGCCGGACATGGCGGACCTTTCACAATCGACGCTGTCCGGCGTAAATTCCTTAAATGATTAAGAAACCTGGCAAACTATAATAGCGTTTCTATTCTTCTTTAACGTCGAAATCTATTCCAGCTTCTGAGAGTGGCTCGGTGATGGCGTTGCGGACCCAGGTGGCATCAGCAGCAAGATTCTCGCCATGGATAGTGACCGTTATTTCACCTGATTTGTCAGCCAGGTTACCGAGGGCGCTGAATGCCTTGTAGAGCTGGGATTTACTGAGCTTCATCTCCATCGTAAGCGAAACAACCGGCTGACCGCCGGCACGGCCAGTGCGGAACGCACGGGGAGCGTCCAGCGACGCACCGGGACGGTGTACGGCCCTGCAGGCGGAACCTTGAAATCCAAGCTGGGAGGTCCTGTGAATACCGGCATTGTGTTAGATGACCGTAGTCGGGCGCCCTGCCGGCTATGGGGGTGGATGCGGGGGATACCTCAAGCGGGTTTAAGATTTTCGAGCATAACCTTCGGGTTAAGGCGTTCGAGGGCAAGATGATCAGCAGCGCCGAGTATCTCAATGCCGGCTATCTCTTCATGCGGGCCCAGGTCAATGGCTACATCTTTGCTGAAATGTAGAGTGGTAACCTGGGTAGGTCCCTTCTTAAAAGAGATATAAAGAGCATCGACCTGGGGGTCGTATTTAATTTTCATTCTGTGCCTCCGAAATAGAAGACATAAACAGTGACTATTACTATTTTATCAGATTCTTCGAAAACTATAGGCATAACCTGCTTGATTGCGTATTTCTTGCCTTTCCATTCGCTATTAAAAGGGAAGTTCTTGCGGAAAGATGACCGTTTACCTTTGGACGGGGACAGCTCCCCGCTCATGATAGCAGTCTCGACCTCTTCTCTGGCAGCGCCACGATCAGGCATTTGATCAAGAGCATGCTGAGAAAACAGAATAGGTTTCATGTGTCTTGGGTAACTATACGTTGATCAATACGGCGATGTCAATGAAATATATGCGGGAATTTCTCTGGGACTAACGGTCAGGCCAGCGTGGGCAGGTCGGGTACCGGGTTGGAATTTACAGCGGGGAAGATCTCTTCAAAGGCCGTGGGCACGTACTGTCTGACCATAGCTTCATCCAGGCCGTTGGCCTTGACTATCTCCGAATAAAAGCCGGCGGATGGGCGCGGTTTCCTCTCTTGAGTAATGGGGTCCAGCTCTACCAGCCCGAAACGCTGTGAGTAGCCGTGTGCCCATTCGAAGTTATCCACCAGAGTCCAGTGGTGATAGCCGAGTATTTCATAGCCCTGTCGTATCAGCTTGTGCATGGTCTTGACGGCGGTGGCGATCACCCAGGGACGGATTGTATCGGCCCGGTCAGGTACGCCGTTTTCCAGTATGAAGAACGGCTTGCCCAGATGGGCCAGTTTCTTGACCACGATCTCTATGCCCTGCGGGTAGATTTCGCCGAACATGGCATTGCCCTGCTGGTCCAGGTCGCCGGTGCGGCAGTTGACCGGGTCGATCCTGCGGACGAAACCCATTTGCGGCTGCGTCAAATCGAAAGCGACGTCGGCGCCGCCGTAAATATTTACACCCACGAAGTCCCAGGTGTCCCTGACCTCCTTCAGATTGCCGTCCATCCTGACAAAGGGGATTCCCTTTTTACCTGTAATCAGGTTGATGAAGATGTTGTTGAATGTATCGCTGGCCATGCGGGCCGCCAGCCTGTCGAAGATTTGTTCCCTCGCAGACGTAAAGATGATAAAATGGTTGGCGAAGCTGACCCGGCTCTGTTTTTGCAGGTTGTGAATAAGGTGGTAGGCTTTGCCGTGGCACAACGCCATGTTGCGCAGCACCCTGAAATATTCGGCCAGGCGACCTGCGCGGGCGGGGGGATGATCACCCGTCAGATAGCCCTCCATAGCGTAGACATTGGGCTCATTGATAGTAACCCAATCGCTGCAAAGGTCGCCCAGTTCAGCCACCACGAACCGCGTAAACCGTATGAAGTCCTCGCTGCAGGTTGGCGACAGGAAGCCGCCCTTCTGTTCGAACCACAGGGGGTGGGCGAAATGGTGCAGGCAGACCATAGGCCTGATCTTGCGTGCAATCAGTCCGTTGAGCATGCGTCGATAGCGCTCGATGGCAAGCGGGTTGAAGACGCCGTCTTCGGGCTCGATCCTGGCCCAGTTGACCGACAGCCGCAGCGAGTTGAGTCCCATAGACTGCGCCAGGTCGAAATCCTGTTCTGCATCGTTCCACCACCCGCAGGCTGCGCCGCTGCGTTCGCCGGACTTTATGCCGCCGGACTTTTCAAATTCAGACCACTGTGTGTTGATACAGTTGCCCTCGACCTGGTAGGCCGAGGTGCCGACTCCCCACAGGAAGCCGGGCGGGAAGC
>DKFA01000058.1:15018-25114 GCA_002452695.1 Dehalococcoidia bacterium UBA6808 | reverse complement strand
TCTACACGCAGCCGGTAGGTTTGGGTAAACCTGCGACTTTGCAGGCGCCTTTAGCCGGTCCGCTAGGGAAGAGCTTGTAGATAGTCTTGAGATCAAAGCCGGTCTGCTTGGTGATCATGCGGATGGGGGGAGCAATACCGAACTCGAGGAAGTAGTTCCTGAGGAAGTTCACGATCGCCCAGTGATCCGGAGTCATTTCAGCAACTTCTTCAGTTTTGGCAAGGTCCTGGGCTACGGCTTCATCCCACAGATCAGGCTCCTGGATGAATCCATCCTCATCTATCTCAATTTCTTTGGACCCAAGTGTAACTTTTGCCATTATCAATTCTCCCTTTACTTTTTATCGATTATATATTTATCGGGTGTTTCGTCAAACTTTTTCTTACATGCCTTGCAGCAGAAATAATAGGCCTGCCCCTTATATTCGCTGTTAGCTCTGGCCTTATTTTCTTCAACTTCCATTTTGCATACCGGGCAATTTGTCATTTTTTTCACCTCCGGCTTAGATTTTGATTCTCATCATTTCTTCACGCCTGGCCCTGGCTGCACTGACGAAGGCAGGCGCCCACTCAGGTACACCCCAGGCATGAATATGCGCATAAGAAGCGAACACATTGTTCAAAATAACACCGTCAGCTTTGCCATTAACACCAAATCCACGCCTCATACGGCAGGCAAAATCCGGTTCAGCAGCAAACCTGAGCTGGGAATAATGGAATTCATGACCATAGACAACAGTGCCCACCGCAAAGAAGGGGTTATCACGGGTTATCTCCGAAATGACGTATCCGTGTCCTACCGGTTTGGCCTGTACCGTGACCTCGGCATTGATTACGCCGCACATATGATATGAATGATGTGGCGTAAGTAGCGATTTGCACAGGTACATCAGACCGGCACATTCGGCATAAACGGGGAGTCCGTCAGCAGCGGCCCTTGCGATATCCGACCTGAGGCCGTCATTCGCTTCAAGTCCCGCCGCATAAAGCTCCGGGAATCCTCCCCCTATATATAATCCATCGATGTAAGGCAACCTGCTGTCGTGTAATGAATTTATGTAAACAAGCTCTGCGCCGGACTGTTCCAGCGCCTGCAGGTTCTCGGGATAGTAGAAAGAGAAGGCAGTATCACGCAAAACACCGATGCGGATGCTGGGCCTGGCCGGCTTATACTCCAGATCAATCAAATCCGGCAGCTCAGGCGCGGCGCAGGCCACACGAATAATCCTTTCAATGTCGGCATTACGCACAAAGAAATCGGCTATGTTCCGAATTGTCTTCTCTTTTTCCAAGTGTTCATCGGCAGGCATAATACCCAGATGTCTTTCGGGTATGTGCAGATTGTATTCCCTGGGCAATACCCCAAGCACAGGGATACCGCAATGTTGCTCCAGAGTCTTCATAACCGTATCAGCATGGCGTTTGCCGGATATGTTATTAAGGATAATCCCTGCAATATGCGTCCCGCGCTCGAAATTCATGTAACCTGAAACCATGGCGGCAGCGCTCCTGGTCATACGTGTGCAATTGACCACCAGAATAATTGGGGTCTGCAAGTGTCTGGCCAGCCAAGCCGAACTGCCTTTGCCATTTTCAAACGAGCTGTCAAACAGGCCCATGGAACCCTCAATAATTGCGATTTCTGCTCCCTGGCAGGACTTCTGAAAAACAGGGAGCAGAACGTCTTTACTGAACAAGAAGGTATCAAGGTTGGTACATCCCGCAGATGATCCGGCAGCAGCGGACAGCCAGGACGGGTCAATATAATCAGGCCCTTTCTTAAAGGGCTTGACCTTCAGGCCCCTCTTGTTCAAGGCCGCGCAAAGACCGATCGAGACTATAGTTTTACCTGACCGCCCCTGCGGGGCGGCAATCATCAAACGCGGTAATTTCATGCTATTACTACTGCCGTTATTTATGTACTACTGTTGCTTGAGCTGAATATAGGACGTACCCAGGTACAGGTATTCGATCTTACCTTCCTTGGCCAGCTCTGCAATTGCTTTGTCCACAAGAGCTTTGTCAACCTCGATGGCGCGTGCTACATCGCGGTTCTTGGCTTTGGATGTAGTGCCCAGGTAATCCAGTACCTTTTGCTTTAACTCCTCGCTGATTCCTTCCGTCATCTCAATGCTCCTTTTACCACCTGAACTGCGTGGTTGTACGATACGTGTCAATAGCGTGAGTAAAGTCGTCGATATGGTATTCAGTAAACGGAATACCTGTCAGCTTGAAGAAACTCTCCCAGCCGACCCTTTCGATCCATTCGCCCATCCTTTCCTCGGGGTGGGCATGTTTGGCATAGACTTCGACAATGTTCTTGATGGCGCTAACAACCTCGGGCCAACGAGGAGGGTTATTGGGAATATAAGGTATGGCCAGGCGCGAGAACATCGGCGCCGTCCTGGCGTTGGAAACCTTGCCGCCCACGTAAATGGCAACACCGTCGCCAACGCTGTCAGCCAGAGGCATGGCAGGGCAAACTGTATAACAGTTCCCGCAATACATGCACTTTTCGTCGTTAACAACCAGACTTTTGGGATTACTGGGGTCTTTGCGGATAGCGCCCGTAGGACAGGATGACAGCGTGGTAGGAATCTCACATAACGCAGTAACTTTTGAGTTGTCTACCTTGGGTGGTTTAGTATGAACACCAACAATGGCAATGTCAGAGCAATGCACCGCGCCACACATGTTAATACAGCAGGCCAACGCCACTCTCAAGCGAGCAGGCAGTTTCATGCTGATGAAATATGGATACAGCTCATCCATGATCGCCTTAACCAGGCCTGATGAATCGGTAGCCGCGCTGTGGCAATGTACCCAGCCCTGCGTATGGACAACATTGGAAATAGCGTTACCCGTTCCTCCGACAGGAAGACCGAGCTTTTGCACCGCTGCAATGATCGGCTCAACATTCTCTTTTTTCGGTGTCATCAATTCGATGTTGTACCTGCTCGTAAACCTGAGGTGGCCATCACAATACTTATCCGCTACGTCGCAGATATCGCGGATGTAATCGATGCTGACCAGGCGCGGAGACCCTACCCTCACGGTAAATACTTCGTCTCCTGTTTCAGACACATGCTTTAATACACCCGGCTTCAATATCTCGTGATATTTCCATTTTCCGTAGTTTTTCTCAATGACCTTAGGAAGCATTGTCCGATAATCTGGCGGTCCAAGATCAGTTTTCCCCATTCTTTTCTCCGTTATTTTCGTTATATTAATAATCAGTTCTCAGCTATTCGAAAAACACGTACGGATTGGCACGCGGTTTATAGACCATCTGAGGAACAGGTTTAATGCCGACAGCTTTGAGGAAGGCCTTTAATCCCAATCGCTCAATCAACTCAGCTACACGCTCGCGTGTTCTACCGTTCTCATCCCACCATTCCCAAATGTTACGGAGCAGTGTTTTAACTTCGTCATAAGGAGGCTCCATCTTCATAAAGGGAACCAGCACCCAGGAAAGGTAAGCGCCTTTAACGATGGGGGCCTTTGCCCCAATCAACAAAGTCGCACCCCGGTCCAAACCAGGCCTGAGCGCCTTGGGCATCTTGTTAATGCAATGCATGCAGCGTACGCAATCTTCAGCCCTCAACACCAGTTCCTTTTTCTTTTCGTCCCAGTCAAGCGCTTTGGTCGGGCATTTATCGATGACGATTCCCTTGATATCAAATCCGTTCTTTACGTAGTTACGAACTTCCTCCTGGTCAATGCGTAAAGTATCTTTCCAGGTGCCGATGATACTAAGGTCCGCCCTGGCAATGGCTGCCACACCATCATTACAGCAACCCGAAACCTTGATTTTGAATTTATATGGCCACCTCGGCCTGTGCATTTCGTCCTGGAATTCATGCGTCAGGTTATTACAAATATCCAGCGTGTCAATACAGGCATATTCGCACCGCGCCGGACCGACGCAGGCACTGGGGGTTCTCAGAGCTGATCCCGAACCACCCAGATCAAAGCCATTCTCCGCCAGCTCATCGAAACAGGGTTGCAGATTCTGCGTACTGGTCCCCAGCAGAATGATGTCACCGGTAGACCCATGGAAGTTGGTCATACCGCTGCCGTATTTTTCCCAGATATCACATACTTTCCTGAGCGCCTCAGTAGTATAGAACCAGCCAGATGGATGGTTGACGCGCATGGTATGGAACATCTCAAGGTTGGGAAACTCTTCAGGCATATCGACATACCTGCCGATAACGCCTCCGCCGTAACCGGTCACACCAACTATACCGCCGTGCTTCCAGTGCGTTATCCTGTCTTTGAAGGATTGCTCCTGGACGCCTAACAGATCTTTGGCTGCCGCATTCTTCTTAGCGGCACGCTTGATCTCCTTAACGTAGCTAGGCCAAGGGCCTTTTTCAAGCTCGTTGATCAAAGGAGTATCCTGATCAGCCATTTTTTCACCTCTTGTATTTATTTCAAGTTTTCGATATGTTCTTTGTAATAAGGACAGATAAAAGCGTTCTCTGTTCCGATGCCTGTACTAATGGAGTAATATATAGTATCAGAGAAACGGCGAGCGCTATCAGTCAAACTAAAACTCTGTTTATGAAAGAGCCAACTCGTGACAAGGTTACGCAGCCCGCCATGGTATATATGACTTACCAAGTGAAGATCTACATCAGGGCGCACTTCACCCCTGGTCTTCCCCTCTTCAACAATACTCAACAGTAAATCACCCAGCTCCCGGGCCCTGTTATATATAGTACGGTATTCATACCAATGTTGTAAAGTGTTCCTGCCATAGATAAGAAAAGTAAGTCCGGGACTGCTCTGGTAATAATCAAGGTAATACCAGGTCAATTTATAAATCCTTTCTCTGGTAGAATCAAGGCCGGAGAGATTTTCATTAGCCCCTTTTATGATTTTTTCGGCAACGATATCAAGCAACTCGGCCAGCAACTCATCCTTATTCTCAAAATACTTATAGATGCTGGACGGAACGATCCTGGCCTTCTTGGCAATGGATCGCATGGTGGCACGGTTAAAATCTTCCTTGGCAAAAATAGCCATGGCGGCCTTGAGGATATTGTCTCTTGTAGTGTTATGTTTCATTACAAAACCAGATGGCCGCTTTTATGAGAACAGCGTTCCGTGTATAATGATTTCATATGTTCAGATCAGGATGATTAAAAGAACAATGTTCTCAATTCGCATAATTTATAGCATATTACTTCTTGCGAGTCAACAACGCAGTAAAAGAATGACACAAATTTTTAAACAGGCTACTGCTAAGCTGTGATTAATGTAGTAAAATTCTCTGGACGAGCCGAGAGGGCCATTCAACTACGGGGGATGATATGGGTAAAGTACTGTACAAGATTAAAGACAGGGTCGCTTACATAACGCTGAACAGACCGAAGAAAGGCAACGCCATCGACGATGACACCTCCGAGAAGCTGAATGAGGCCCTCAGCGATGCAGGCCATAACGACGATGTGTGGGTCATCCTTCTCTCCGGCAAAGGCAAGGACTTCTGTACAGGCTATGACCTCAATATTATCGAAAAATTGTTAAGCAAACCCGGCAAATCCAAAGCTGAAGGACATGATAAACAGGGCGTCGATATCGAAACTTCCGCTGAACTGCTTTATGAACTATTACAGACGACCTGGAAGCCCACAATTGCCGCCATTCAGGGAAACTGCCTGGCACAGGGCGCAGGGCTGGCCTGCGCCTGCGACATCAGGATTGCCGCGGACAATGCTGTGATAGGCTGGCCACAAGCACGGCTGGGCATACCATCAACGAGCGGTCCTTGTGTGCTGGCCACACAGATCCCCCTTAACCTGGCCCTGGAACACATGTATACGGGAGAACCTTTCAATTCAGAGCAAGCGCTGAGACTGAATATTTATAATTACGTTGTACCTGCCGACAGTCTGATGGAGGAGACCGAGAGATTAATCAGGTCCAGGATTTTAATCAATGCCCCACTGGCCATGCGTATCATGAAAGAAGTGGCTGTCAGACGGCAGGCCATGTGCACAACCGATGCCGTGATGCTGACACGCAAACTGCGGTCTTTAATATCAGAAGGATACGATATCAGGGAAGGTTTGGCTGCCTTTAAAGAAAAACGGCAACCTAAATTTAAAGGCAACTGATTGATTCAGATTATTACAACTACCAAAGGAGCTATTCAAATATGCCTGTAATTTTGGTTATGATTGCGCTACTGCTGGGGCCTATAGCAGGCTACTGGACGGCAATAAAAGCCTACAAAAGGATTTCGGCCAGGGCCAGTATCGGCAATGGCCCCTGGTATGCCAACCTGGCTGCCGGCAGCGAAAAAGTGGACCCATACACCCGTGTATCCGTTGCTAAGAACGGTATCCTTGCCTTGCGGCAATCAGAAACTATATATTACTCGGCCAGGAAGGACGACCAAGGCAACTGGTTGAATGGCGATAAGGTTTACCGTATAGAGGGTAAGAAACCGGATGCCCGCTGGTGGAGCATTACGCTGTATGGTACCGACCACTTCCTCATCCCCAACGAATTAAACCGCTATTCCTATAATATGAACAACGTCGAGTATGATGAGAACGGCAGGTTTTCCTTCTATGTCTCGAATACACCAAGAGAGGGGGCCTGGCTGCCTCTTAACAACAACAAGCGTTTTGTACTTACACTGAGATTGTATAACCCGGGCGATTCCATACGCAATAATCCAGCTAAGGTGGAACTGCCACACATTATTGCGGAGGGTGAATAGATGACGCCATTCATTATCATTGCCATTATCCTTTTTCTTGTTTCGGCCGTAATTGCCCACTTTATTACCCTGGCAGTAATACCCCGGCAACTTATGAAGAAGCTTATGGACCGCTTGCCTGTCAATGCTATCAGGCGTGAGCGCCGTCCGGACGCCAATAGCAGAGGTGTTGTACAACCTTCTCCCGACCTCGTCTACACCAATGTAAACTACGACGTCAGCAAAGCCCCCATTCTATTCACCTCTCCCGTACCGGCAAATTGTTACTGGTCAGTCTCCATTTTTCAAGATAATACCGACAATTTTTTCGTTATTAATGACAGGCAGATCAGGAGCAATCCTTTCCAGCTTATGCTGGTAAAACGCGGCAAAAAAGTAGACGCACCCGAAAACACAGTAGTCGTGCAATCGCCTACCAATAAGGGCATCCTGCTGGTACGGCACCTTGTAACAAGCGATGATAAAATGGATGAGGTGAAGGCAATCCAGAGACAAGCCGCAGTTGAGATTAAGCAGTATAGATAACGCGCTTTTTTAACTATAACAAAGTGACATTAATATTATTATCCCAACAGAGCATATAATAAGGTCAGATGAAGATGCAAACAGACCAAAATAAGCTTAACCCCGTCTCCGCAGCAAACTGCAGCCGCGACATCACAAAGAGGCATAATATCTCCCACTCTGATTATGTAAATCACTATGCGTGCGCACTGGCGAGCGTAAAGCTGGCCGGAAGGCCCCTGGCTAACGGTATTTCACCCTGCAACGGCAGTGACAACCTCGGCCCAGCAGCATCACTATCCAGTACTGCAAGCCTTTTTGACGGCAATGTCAGCAACGGATACGACCTGAAGCAGAAGCTTGACCTGATCATGATGAAAAGCCGGGGAGCCATACGCTGATGAGCGGCCTGATAAGAAGGTTTTTTGCTTCGGGCGGTAAGCAGGTACAATTCAATATCGTCGATCCACAGATATTAATTGAGGCCAGGAGAGACCCTGAGCAGTATCACTCTCTGGTAGTAAGAGTCTCAGGACACTCAGCCTATTTCAATGAGCTGACGGAGGCAGTCAAGGACGAACTGATTGAGCGCACGCTGCATGATTTCAGTTCCTGCACCTGCTGACTGGAGACCAATTGCCGCAATTTGAAGTAATCTGCTCGGTCACAGCCATAGTTGCCCTGCAGCTGTCGATAATCCTTTATATTTGGGGATTCATTTCAGCAATTCTGGCCCAGCCCGGTAGGTCATATGCAAGTCTGCTGGCTCTACCATCTCTATCGCTGGCATGGGTTTTATTGACGCTGGCAATGATAGATAGAGCGATCATGACCGGCCATGTCCCCTTCACAACTATGTACGAGTTTTCTCTCTCTTTCAGCTGGGGTGTGATGGCCTGTGCTTTGCTGTTCCAATGGAGATTGAAATCAAGCGTCTTTGGTGCAGGCGGAGCCATGGTTGCCTTCGCTTTGCTTGCTTACGCCTTTACCCTGCCATCGCTCTATACGCCACTGCCTCAGGCGCTGAGGGAGACCTGGCTGCTGCCACTGCATGTATCCTGCGCCATCATGGCCTACGGTATGTTCGCCATCGGTTTTATCTCCGCCATACTGCAGGTGAGCGGGCAAAAATACCACATTTCTTTCCTGCCGGACACTGCTATGCTGGACCGCGCTGGATACCTGGCCGTGCTGACCGGTTTCCCCCTCATGACACTGGTAATCATTGTAGGATCAATCTGGGCCAAGGCGGCGTGGGGAAGCTACTGGAGTTGGGACCCCAAGGAAACTGCCAGCCTGGTTACCTGGATAATTTATGCGGGCTACGTGTTTACACGGATCTTCTTTCACTGGAATGGTAAACGCAGCTCCCTGCTGCTAATCATCGGCTTCCTGGCTGTATTGACCACATTCTTCGGTAATCTATTCTTCGAAGGCCTGCACAGCTACGCCGGGGTCTGATAGAGGTTTAAGCTTTCCTGGCGGCCAGCACCACTTTATACAGCAAGGCCAGCACCAGACCACCCAGACTCCACACACCTATCATAATCATAACCTCCGGCAGAGTCGGATTATATTCAACCACTTCGCCGGACTGCGCGGGTATGAAGCCAGGAATAACCAACCCAAGTCCCTTATCTATCCAGATTGCGATCAGTACTGCCACGCAAACACCGGCCAGCACGGCTGTATTTCTGCGCCAGTTTGAATTGAGCAGCACGACGATGGAAGCACACATCAACGTGATAGACAGCCACATCCAGGGAACAAGGCCATAATGTCCCTCCAACCCGAAGAGCAGGTACTGGAAATGTTTCATTGCCTCAGGTTCCTGGCTGTAGAAGACTGTGAACAACTCAAGCAACAGAAAGAACAGCGTGACAATGATACTGTAGGTGACTATTTTGGCCACTTTGTCCAAAGACTCCTTGCCCGGATCGAATCCACCCCATTTCTTCATGGTAAGTGCAAGCAGGATGAGCAGAGCGGGCCCGGAGGCAAAAGCCGAAGCGAGAAAGCGGGGCGCCAGCAGAGCGGTCAGCCAGAACGGCCTGGCGCCCAAACCTCCATAGATGAAAGCCGTGACCGTGTGGATACTGATAGCCCAGGGAATGGAAATGATGATCAGGGCCTTGATCCAGCCGGGCGGTGTAACGCCTTTGTTCTCGGCATCCAGCGTGATCCACCCAATAATTAGATTGAGCAGCAAATAGATGGAAAGCACGACCATATCCCAGAAGAGGATGGAGCTAGGCGTGGGATAGATGATCATGTTGAAAACACGTGTAATCTGCCCCAGATCTACCAGCACGAAGGTAACTGCCACCAGGCAGGCCGCCACTGCCAGGAACTCGCCCAGGATAATTATCTTCTTAAAGGCCTTCTCATTATGCAGGTAATAAGGCAAAACCAGCATGACAGCGGAAGCTGCTACGCCGACGAAGAAGGTGAAATTGGCGATATACAGCCCCCATGAGACGTCCCTTCCCATGCCCGTGATGCTGAGGCCCAATTCAAACTGCTGCAGATAGGCTCCCGCACCCGCTGCCAGCAGCAACGCCAGCACGCCGATAGTCGCCCAGTATTTGAGTCCGCCTCTGAAAATATTTTCAATCAATTCATTACCTACAGAATGTAATATACCTGTGGCTGAGTGCCTAATTCAGCCTTACGTCTCAGTGTGAAATTCGATGACACAGCTTTATATATATCGGTACCCGGTTTCATCTCGCCAAATATAAGCGCCTTGTTTGCGCACGCTTCAACGCAGGCCGGCTGTTTGCCTTCAGCAAGTCGTTCCTCACAGAAGTTGCATTTTTCCACAACGCCCTTTGTACGTGTAGGGTAGGTGTTATCC
>DKFA01000058.1:0-14841 GCA_002452695.1 Dehalococcoidia bacterium UBA6808 | reverse complement strand
GCTGTTTTCCTGCTCCGGGAAAGACCTATCAAATTCACTCTCCCAGATCCATTTGATCTCTTCTTTCTTATTGCCAATATCAGGCACATTGTGCACTCTATGACATGCATCAATGCAATCGGTGCAACCTTCCTTGCATGATTTGAGGTCGATAGCCATGGCCCAGCGTTTGGCTGCGACGACCTCTTTAGCGGGAGCAGTGGCTGTCGAATGCTTGGGCAATAGGTCGACTACCGGTTTTGCTGCCAGCGCCAGAAAAGCCAGCCCTGTAACCTGTAAAAATTTTCTCCTGTCCAGTTCCATTTATTTCCCCATCACCGGGACATTGTGGCAATCCCAGCAGTTGGGCGCCACGCCCTGGTAGTTGTGGCAACTGTCACAGAACTCGGCCTTATTTGAATGGCAATTCAGGCAGGTGCCAGTAAGGTTAATATCGTATGTTCTATTGTCGGTGGCAGTATAGATAGCCCTACCGTTGCGAACGGCATCATCACGCCATTGATTTAGCAGTTGCATATGGTATTCACGCATATACTGCTTGGATTCCACGCACTGGTTTTCACTGGTAGCCAGCACAGGAGCAGGCCTGTAATCACCTTTGCCGGTAAGAACGATATACCAGGCTGGGAAACTGGCCAGACAAAGAAAGATGGCCAACCCAAGTATTACCTTACCCTTATCATACACCGGTGGTCCCTCCCTGTTGAACATTGTCATCAACCAGCGGCTCTCCCCTCAGATCGGTTTCCCTGGGCTTCTCACCTGTCATAACAAGGGCATTAGCGAGCAGTTCATGCACACCCGCTGTCTCGACACCGGGAACCCAGTATTCCAGCAGCGGAGGAAATGAAGCTTTATCGATAGCACAAATGCAGGCCAGCACATTTACTCCATGCTTTTCCTGAACGTATTTAACGGCATTAGCGCGCGGGTAACCGCCGCGCAATCGCATCTCCATATTTTCATCCGAGCCCAGGCCCGCACCACTGCCGCAGCAAAAGGTGCGTTCACGTATAGTGTTTTCAGGCATCTCGTAAAAATAGTTGCATGAATTATTGATAATATAGCGTGGCTCTTCCAACATTCCCATCGAACGTGCGGGATTGCAGGAATCATGGAAAGTGACCTTCCACTTATCGTTGCGCGACTTGTCCAGCTTAAGCTTATTATTGTGGATGAGATCGGCTGTGAACTCACAAATATGAACCATTTTAGTCTTGACGGCATTGTCAAACCTTGTCCCTGTGACAGGCGAGACCGGCTGCTCCAGAAAATCGGGGGGACCGTTCAGCGTATCCATATACTGGTGAATTACACGCCACATGTGGCCGCATTCACCGCCCAGAATCCATTTAACGCCCAGCCTTTTGGCCTCCGAAAAAATCTTATTATTGAGGCTTTTAAGCATTTCAGCGGAATGGAAAAGCCCAAAGTTGCCACCCTCGGAGGCGTAAGTACTGAATGTATAATCAAGGCCAATCTCATGAAACAGCATAAGGTACCCCACCAGTGTATACCACGCCGGGCTGGCAAAATAATCACCGGATGGGGTGACAAATAGTATTTCAGCCCCCTTCTTATTAATGGGCACATCAATCTGTATACCTGTCAAAGATAGGATATCATCAGCGGCAGATTCGAGGCTTTGCTTCATGGCATGCGGTGGTATGCCCAGGTGATTGCCTGTACGGAAGCAGTTGGAGACCGGGCTGACCACCCATTCGTTGGTACATCCAACCATATTCAACAGTTCCCTGCCCATCATGGTAATCTCACAGGTATCAATACCGTAAGGACAAAAGACCGAACAGCGGCGGCATTCAGAGCACTGGTAGAAGTAGTAATACCATTCCTTTATTACCTTTTCATCCAGTTCACGCGCTCCCGCCAGCTTGCCCAATGTCCTGCCTCCCACAGTAAAATACTTGCGATATACAGAACGCAGGAGCTCTGCACGCATTACCGGCATATTCTTGGGATCACCGGAACCAATGAAATAATGACATTTATCAGCACAGGCACCACATCTTACACAAATATCAAGGAACAGCTTCCATGAGCGGAACTTACCCAGTTTATCCTTCATTCCATCCAATACAATGGGTTTCCAATCCTCCGGCAATTTCCAGTCATCATCAAGCGGATTCCATTGTCTGGGATTAGGCAGTTTCAATGCCTGCTGATCCTTTAGTGGGGCTGCGTATACATACGAACCCTTCTTGAACTCAACAGAGGGGTCCATCCAATCTTTTTCAGCCGGGTTGAGCTTAACGCCGGCGATATCTTCGGATGAAAGTTTCTTTTCTGCCATGGTTATTTATTACCTGCCTCGTCGATTTCCAGCGGAAGACCAGCTTTTTTCATCTGAACCCTGAACTCATCTTCATATTCAGCATAGGTATGAACTCTGACCGGTCTGTCCCATGGATTGACATGCCTTTTTCTACGGCTATCATTCAACATATTACGCGTGGGGCTGAAAAACACGCCGGGAGCATGCATCATCTTGCTGAATGGGAAATAGGCTAACAGGCAACAAACCAGTAACAGGTGTATAAAGAAAGGTAACCCGACGGAGCCGCTAAGATTCAAAGACGGTCGAAATGTTATGATACTGAGAGCCAGGTCCTTGACCGCCACCAGATCTACTCTAAAAATCGAACGCATCAGCACACCAGAAAGAGCGACACCCAGGATAAGGAAAAGCGCCAGGTAATCGGACGGTAAAGAGATGAACCTGGCCTGCGCGAAGGCCACACGTCTGATAAACAGATAAGTGAGTGCAGCCAATATAACAAAATCGGTAATGAAGAGCGTCGGTATGGCCAACTGCAAGATGCCGTCCAGTTCGGTCAGCCAGATAACGAGCGCCGGTACAGGCTCGGTGAAAAAACGCAGGTGGCGGAAAATAATGACGAAAAGCGACCAGTGGAAAGCCAGGCTTCCCAACCACAGCCACTGGTTTCCTCCGTAAACCAGCCTGCCCTGGCCAGCCTGCTCAGTCTTGCTATTACGGAAAAGCGACCGAAAGAAAAATATCTCCAGCAACATGCGCCAAGTAAGCTGCAGATAATTCGATGGGCTGCCCTGCTTATCCTGCCTGATCCAGTGAAGCGATTCCTCCTGCCCGCAAACTGTGGGTATATTGAAAGGCACGGGTGATTGCGCCCAGCGGATGATACGGTAGATAAAACCTGCAATAAATATAACACCACACAGATAGGGAAGAATAACCAACATAAAGTAGTGCAAAGGAGCAAAGACGTAGCCAACACAGGCCAGCAAGACCAACGCTAGAACTGCGGATAGAGGAACCACCACTTTCTGCGCGCTCATCATTCCTCACCCGGCAGGCTCATAAACCTTGACATACTGCGCGCCGCCTTAATCTTCTCATTAGTCCTAATACGTTCTATCCTGTTCCTGCACTCCTGGTAGATAACCAAACAGGCAGCCGATAACCTGTCAATCCTGCCAGCCAGTTCAACTTCAGCTTCCAACCCGGTCTCCAACATTAATACCTTTTTCAATATGGGCATGAAGCAAACCGCTGTTTCAGGCGTGAATTCCTGCACTGCCCTGATCTTGATGATCTCCTCAAGGCAGGGGAAAAGCGTCTCTACATGTTTCCTCTCTACCAATCCGTCCAAAATCAATTGCAGGTTGCAGGAAACCGTATAACTTACGGGATTGTCAAATCTGTCCCCGCCTGTTTTCAAGACGGCTGCGGTGTCAGGAGCGTATGTCTCAAAAACTAGGTCCTGCCACCTGCGCAATACTGCAGCTTTTCTCTGTTTGAGCAATTCCGAAGTTAACTTTGATGCCGTTTTCACACTCACTAATCCAGGAAAGAAAAATAAAGAATACTGTTCACCAGCTTATTATTGCGGATGCTGTTTTATTTCCCTTAGAAGAACGCTGTTCACTTTATATCATAACCCCTTCTTTACTGTCAAGATGCGGCATTCAATAGTGGCCCCTTTTGCATGTATATCTGCTTTGACCACACATAAATATTCTGCTAATATTTTATAGTTTCTTATAGATTTTGATATTTTTCGCGGCTTTTCAAATTAAATTTCCAATAATGTAATGACCGAAGATAGCACACTTAGTATCAGTGAAGCCAGCCATGTATTGGGAGTCAGCGAGGTGACTCTCAGACAATGGACCGACGAAGGCAGGATTAAAGCCTTTATCACACCCGGCGGACATCGCCGTTATTCCATGTTGAGCTTGAAAAAATTCATGGGCATGCAGCAAAAACCCCATGGGATAAGAGACCTGGCCGCCCGACTTGAGGATACCGCAACCGTACATCGTGAGCTCGATGCTTCTTATCTCCGGCGATCCGAATTATATAACAAGCTGGATAGTGAAGCACAGCAGTATTTCTCCTCGCTGGGACGCCGCTTCCTTAACCTTATTATTAAATATGTCAGCGAACCTCTTAAACGCGAAGAGAATCTTAAAGAGGTGAAGGAAGCAGGGGCAGGATTCGGTGTGATGTCCGCCCGACAGGGTCTAACTTTGACAGAGACTTTGCAAGCTTTCATACAACACCGGGACCCTATTATTAACGTGACTACCGATATGATGAAGAAACACGAGAGCGTCAACCGCCGCATTATCGATTCCATCTCACTGATCAATCAAGCTCTGGACGAGGCGCTGCTCTCAATGACAGCAGCCCACCAGAAGTTCACTCTTTTCGATTCCACCAGCAAAGCAGGTGACAGGCCATGATCTCAATTTCACGATTGCTTTGCGACAACGTCGGGCCGGGGGATTACCTGCGCTACGAAAAGAGGGATGTTCCGCGTCCCGTGGTGGTCTGGAACTGCACTCGTCAGTGCAATCTCAGGTGTCTGCACTGCTATGCCAGCGCTGATGGACACAGGTCCAGCTGTGAGCTCAATACTTCAGAGGGAATGGAATTCATTCGTGATCTGGCGGCTTTCCACGTCCCTGTCATACTTTTCTCCGGCGGCGAACCTTTAATGCGCCACGACATCTTCGACCTGGCCATATTTGCCCGACAGCAGGGGCTGCGTGTAGCCATCTCAACCAACGGAACGCTGATCACACAGGATATTGCCGCCAAACTAAACGATATTGGCTTTTCAGAAGTAGGCATTAGCATAGACGGCATTGGACTCAATAATGATATTTTCCGAGGCAGAAAAGGCGCCTATGAGTTGGCTCTACAGGGTATCAGGAACTGCGTCAAGCTGGGCATGCGTGTCTCACTGCGACTGACCATGACGAGGCATAACCATAAGGATATACCAGCCATTTTCAAGTTAAGCGAGGACGAGAACATCAACCGCATTTGCTTTTATCACCTTGCCTATTCCGGCCGCGGCGGTCAGCTGCAGAATGAAGATCTGACACATGCCGAGACCCGTCAGGCGCTGGATATCATCTGCGACACCACTGTCGATATGCACCGCCGGGGACTTGAAAAGGAAGTATTGACAGTCGGCAGCCATACTGACGGTGTCTATGTATATTTAAAGCTTCAACAGCAGGATCCTGTCAGGGCAGAAAAGGCTCTGGAACTGCTTAAGATCAACGGAGGCAACAACTCCGGCATGAAAATCAGCTCTGTTGATGACTGCGGCCACGTACATCCCGACCAATTCTGGTGGCATTACTCCCTCGGTAATATAAAGGAAAAACCCTTCAGCCTTATCTGGTCTGATAGCAGCCAGCCTTTGCTGCTGGGACTGAGGGACCGCAAGCGGTTGCTCAAGGGACGCTGCAGCGAGTGCCGCTACGTTTCTATTTGTAACGGCAATCTGCGTGTGCGCGCCGAGTCGGTTCACGGAGACATTTGGGCTTCCGATCCAGCCTGCTATTTAACCGATGAGGAGATTGGTATTAAATGACCAGCAGCGAAATAATCAAGCCTCAACTCCAACTCGTAGCGTGGGAGGTCACTGGCAGGTGCAACCTCCGTTGCGCCCACTGCCGCATGGCTGCCGGGCAGTATGATCCCGCGGAGGAACTTACGACAGAACAATGCTTCGGGCTGGTAGACCAGATATTGGAAGCCGGTCAGCCCATTATTATCTTGACCGGCGGCGAACCTTTGATGCGTCAAGATATTTTTGAGATCGGTCAATATGCCGCCGGCAAAGGATTGCGCGTGGTCATGGGCAGCAATGGCACCATGCTAACGCCTGCAGTTGCAGCCAGGCTAAAATCTATCCCTATTGCTCGCCTGAGCGTAAGCATAGACTTCCCCACTGCCGAGGGACAGGATAAATTCCGCGGTGTCCCCGGGGCCTTTACTGCCGCAATGGAGGGTATACGCAATGCCATCCGAGCCGGGATCGAAATACAGATCAACACAACAGTTACGAAGCTTAATGTGGCTTACCTGCCGCAGTTGCTACAGCTGGCACTTGATGCAGGCGCCGTAGCATTCCATCCCTTTCTGCTGGTGCCTACCGGCCGCGGTAAAGGTCTGGCAGAAGCTGAACTATCACCACGTCAATATGAAGAAACGCTTGGCTGGGTTTTCGATAAACAGCAGGAACTGGGAGAAAGAATCTTTTTCAAACCTACGGACGCTCCTCACTATATGAGGATTGTCAGCGAACGCAGGAAAGAAGGCGCCTATAATCCGGCGCAGGCTGCTACCGGACACACTCACGGCACCAATGCCCTGACACGTGGATGTCTCGCCGGCACGAGGTTCTGTTTTATTTCCGCCACGGGCAAGGTCAAGGGTTGTGGCTATCTCAATGTGGAAGCCGGTGATATCAAGCAGCAACCCTTCCCTGAGATATGGAATAATGCGCCTCTCTTCCAAGACCTGCGAGACCTCTCCAAACTCAAGGGTAAATGTGGAATTTGCGAATATAAAACGCTTTGCGGAGGCTGCCGGGCAAGAGCATACGAAGCCACCGGCGATTACCTGGAAGCCGAACCTTATTGCATCTATGAACCGATTGCCCTATGCAAAGGTAAAGAGACCGATGGCTGATCTACGCGCAGACGATATAACCAGGAAAATGATCAACCTTCTGCAGATTGATTTCCCTCTGACAGCCATGCCTTTTGCCGTAATAGCAGAGCGCCTCGGAATAAAAGAATCATCTGTTATAAGGCATATATATGAATTAAAGCAAAAGGACATCGTGCGTTTGATTGGTCCCGTAATAGAAGCAAGGAAGCTGGGTTATCAGACCACACTGGTTGCAATGAACGTGCCGTCCAATAAGCTTAAGAGAGCTGAGGAAGTCATTTCTGCACACCCTTCGGTCAGCCATGCATACGAAAGAGACCACCACTTCAATATGTGGGTCACTTTTGCTGCTCCAGCGTCATTTTCCATGGATCGTGAGATCGTCAGATTGTCCGACGCTGTGGGCAGCGATGAGACAATGTCATTGCCCGCACTCCGTGTATTTAAAATTGGGGCTTATTTCGGCATGGGTAGTGAAGACGATGAAAGCGGATATCCTCTTCCCTGTAGAACTAACAAATCGCTCCCACGCAAGGTTGTGTTGGCCCCGCAGGAAAAGCTGGTCTTGAACATATTGCAGCAGGATCTGCCGCTGGTGCACAGACCGTTTACTGAGATGGCTAAAAGCGCCGGCCTGAAGACATCTGATTTCCTGGCGGTGTGCAGTTCGCTGTTGGAACGCGGCGTACTGAGACGCTACAGCGCCTCTATCAATCACCACAAAGCCGGTTACCAGGCCAACGCCATGACCTGCTGGCTGTCGCCCGCCACCGCAGTAGAGAGATGCGGCAATATAATGGCTGACATGAGGCAGGTCAGCCATTGCTACGAGCGCAAAACATATCCATCCTGGCCGTATAACCTGTATACAATGTTGCATGCCCGCTCCCGAGAAGCCTGCCGGACGCTGATCCAAGAGCTGTCAGAAAAAACCGGGCTGGATAATTACCTGGTACTTTTCAGTACGCGCGAGTTCAAGAAAACCAGGATCAAATATCTCGTATGAAAAAGAAACCAGTAGCATACTACCCTGCCTTCCTTAATCTAAATGGCAGACATTGCATTGTGGTCGGCGGAGGTAGCGTAGCCCTGCGCAAGGTCAACGCTCTCCTGGATTTCGGCGCGCTGGTTGAGGTGATCAGCCCTCGCCTTTGTGCCGGTCTGAAACAACTCCAGCAACAGAAAAAGCTCACTGTTATAGGACGCAGGTTCCAGGCAGGCGACCTGCAGGGATCCTTTATCGCAATTGCGGCCACGGCCAGCCCACAGACCAATGCATTGGTGGCGGCGGAAGGGCTACGATATTCCGTCCCCGTGAACGTGGTTGACGACCCCGCCCACTGCGATTTTATCCTGCCATCATATTGCCGCCGGGGCAGCGTAACAGTGGCGGTATCAACATCCGGGATGGGCCCGGCACTGGCGCGCAAGATAAGGACCAAACTGGAAAAGGAAATCGGCCCGGAATATGAAGATCTGGCCGTCATCGTTAAAGATATCAGGACACAGCTTAAAAAAGAGAAGTTCAAGTTCAGCAGCAGCCGCTGGCAGCAGGCGCTGGACCTGGATAGTCTGACCGGCCTCCTACGAGAGGGACATAAAACCGAAGCAAAAAAACTGTTGCTGGACAGACTAAAACAGAAAGACGAAAAGGAACAGGCATGAAACTCAGGGTCACAGGCATCAACCATCAGACAGCTCCGGTAAAAATCAGGGAAAAAGCCGCAGTGAGTCCGGAGAAGCTGCCCGTAGCGTTGGCCAATCTGCAAAATTACGTACCACACGGAATTATCCTCTCCACCTGCAACCGAACGGAAATTTACACTGTGGAAAGCGATGCTGCCGATGTTAAGAAGGCGGGTCTGTCCTTTTTACACGAAAAGGTCGGCATACATGAAGATAACCTTAACAACTATATTTATCAATTCAAGGAAAAAAAGGTGGTCGAGCACCTGTTCCGTGTAGTCAGCGGGCTGGAGTCCATGGTACTGGGTGAATATGAAATACTTGGGCAGGCCAGGTTTGCGCTGGAAAAGGCGGAGAACTGCGGCATGGCCAATCTGCCGCTCAGACAACTTTTCAACTGCGCCATCGGCACAGGAAGAAAGGTCAGGTCTGAGACAGGTATAAGCCGCAATGCACTCTCAGTCAGTTCAGTAGCGGTCGATTTCGCAGCAGATATTCTAGGCGACCTGTCTAACTGTAAGATGCTGATCATCGGCACCGGTCAGGCAGGAAAACTGGTGGCCCGCATTGCCGAAGAAAGGGGCATGCGGGACATAACTATTGCCAGCCGTACACAGGAACGCGCCTCACAACTTGCCGGCATACTGCAGGGCAGGCCGGTCAGCCTTGAGCACCTCCATGATGAGTTGCAGAGGGCAGATATTATCATCACATGTGCTGGTGCTCCCCACTGGCTGCTGGGAAAGACTGCCATGCAAAATGTTATGCAACACCGGCATAAGACGCCCCTTGTTATCATAGATATCGCCTTGCCCCGTAATGTTGAACCGGAAGTAGCGGAGATAGCCGGCATCCACCTATATAACATTGATGACCTTAATCGCATTTCGGATAAAAACAGGCAACAAAGGGAATTTGAAATACTTCATGCTGAGAATATCATACGAAGGGAGATTGAGGAATTTTCAACCTGGTGGCAGCAGTTCCAGGTAAGGCCTGTCGTCAGCGCCCTCATGAGCAGGGCGGAGCAGATCCGATTAAATCAGTTCAACCGTACACTGAAAAAACTTCCTCAACTTACCGACGAGCAGGTGGAGAGCCTGGATGCCATGACGAGGTCGATCGTCAACAAGATATTAAAAGACCCGGTGCAATACCTCAAGACCAACGAGAGCAGCGACCAGATCAAAGCGGTCAAAGAGATATTCAAACTCGAGGCAGATTCACGCCCATGAAAAAGCTGATAGTAGGCTCACGCGCCAGCCGGTTGGCCCTGCTCCAGGCTAATTCGGTAATAGACAGGCTCAACGCCGCCAAAAATAAATGCACGATACATTTATGTAAAATAGTCACCTCGGGCGATAATGACCGTTATACACAGCTTGAACGCCTGGGAGTAGCCGCATTCGTCAAGGAACTTGAAGAAGCCCTGCTGGACAGGCGCATCGATATCGCCATCCACAGTCTGAAGGACGTCCCCACTACCCTGCCGGAGGGCCTCTGCCTGGCCGCAGTAAGCGAGCGGATTGATCCCCGCGATACACTGGTATCCGCTTCCAGGCTAATGGACCTGCCCCAGGGATCAACCATCGCCACTGGCAGCCTGCGCCGGGCGGTGCAACTGGCCGCGCTGAGGCCTGATCTGAAGACTTGCAGCATACGGGGTAACATAGATACACGTCTGCGCAAGGTCGTCAGCGGCGAAGCCGACGGGCTGATCATGGCAGCCGCAGCCCTCATACGCCTGGGCTGGCAGGACAGGATCAGGGAATTCCTGCCGGTCGAGCATTTCCTGCCCGCAGTCGGACAGGGCGCTATAGCCATCGAGGCCCGATCTTGTGACAGTGAAGTACTGAGTATGGTATCCGATTTGAATGACAGGCCAGCCTGGCAGGCCGTTACGGCCGAACGCGCCTTTCTGCATGCGCTGGGAGGAGGCTGCCGCGCCCCCATCGCTGCCCTGGGCAGGGTGGGTGGTAACTCGCTCAGGCTGGAAGGCATGGTAGCCGGGATAACCAGCCGCAAAGTACTGCGTCTGAGAGTTGAAGGCAGGGCAGACGATGCTGAAGACACTGGTAAACAACTGGCTGCTCAGTTGATCAGGTCCGGCGCAGCGGATTTAATTGTGGAGGCTGAAGGCAAATGAAAACAGGTAAGGTTTATCTGGTAGGGGCCGGTCCGGGCGATCCGGGACTTATCACAAGAAAGGGTCTGGACTGTCTGGCGCGTGCAGACGTGATCATTTACGATCACCTGCTGGACGAGTTGCTACTGCGCAATGCGCCTGCGGGGGTCGAAAGTATCTATGTAGGCAAGTCGGCTTCCTCGCATGCCATGGAACAGATCGACATCAACCGCCTGCTGGTTAGAAAGGCCAATGAGGGAAAGACCGTGGTCAGGCTAAAGGGCGGCGACCCTTTTGTGTTCGGACGCGGAGGGGAAGAAGCCGAGGAACTGGCCAAGGCCGGCGTGCCCTTCGAGGTCGTGCCGGGCGTGACCTCCGCCATAGCCGTACCGGCCTACGCCGGCATACCCCTCACGCACCGGTCGCTGGCATCCTCATTCGCAGTCATCACCGGTCATGAAGACCCGACCAAGTCCGTCAACAGCATCAACTGGGAGAAGATCGGAACCGGTGTCGATACGCTGGTCTTTCTGATGGGCATGAACAACCTGCCCGACATTGTATCCAAACTGATAGCAAACGGCAGGCCACCCGGGACGCCTGTGGCCGTGATCAGAAATGGAACGCGCCCTGAACAAGCGACCGTCTCAGGCACGCTTTCAGATATTGTGGAAAAAGTGAAAAAGCATAAGCTATGGCCACCTTCAGTGATCGTGGTAGGGAAAGTTACCAGCCTGCGGGAAAAGCTGCGCTGGTTCGATAACCGCCCGTTGTTTGGCAAACGTGTACTGGTCACACGTGCGAGGAGGCAGGCCAGCGCCCTGAGCAGGCTGCTGTCAGAAAAGGGCGCATACCCGGTTGAGTTGCCTGCCATCGACATTCATCCGCTCAAGGACAACAAAGAGCTGGATAAGGCCATCCGAAGGCTGAAAAGCTATGACTGGATTATCTTCACCAGCGTCAACGGCGTCGACGCCTTTTTCCAGCGCCTCACTGCATTTAAGCTGGACAGCCGTGCGCTGCACGGGTTAAAGATCGGCGCCATCGGTCCAGCTACTGCCGCTGCCCTGGAAGCCCGCGGACTGAAAGCCGATTACTGTCCGGCTGTTTTCACCGGCGAAGGTTTGGTCAAGGGGCTGAAATCACGCAGGATCAGCGGCAAACACTTCCTGTTACCGCGTGCCGACATTGCCGACAGCGAGGTGAGCGACGGGATAAAAAGCCTTGGCGGGATTGTGCACGAAGTAGCAGCCTACCATACTGTTGCCGACCGCGAGGCCGTGGAAAAAGCCGTTGAACTCATCGGAGAAGGCATGATCGATGTCGTCACCTTCACCAGCTCGTCCACCGTCACCAACCTGGTCAAGGCGCTGGGCAGGCGCAGGCTTCCATCCGGAATCATCACGGCCTGCATTGGCCCCAAAACCGGTGAGACCGCCGTAAAGGCTGGCTTGACAGTAAATATAATGGCAAATGCACAAACCATACCCGGGCTGGTAGCAGCCATAGAGGAATATTTTAACGGGGAGGCAAGGCCATGACAGGGTTCCCACAAATACGCATGCGCCGTCTGCGCGGCAGCCAGGCCATACGCGAGATGGTCAGGGAGACCCATATAAATGTGGGCGATTTCATCTATCCGCTGTTTATCGTAGAGGGTAGAAAGATCAAAGAAAAAATATCCTCAATGCCCGGCATAAACAGGTTTTCACCCGATATGCTGGCGCCGGAGGTCAAAGAGATAGCCTCCCTGGGTATCACGGCCGTGCTGCTTTTCGGCATACCCCAACACAAAGACCCCAGTGGTTCCCAGGCCTACGCAGCCAGAGGTGTGGTACAGCAGGCCATACGCGCTATCAAGAAAGTGGCGCCGGAGATGCTGGTCGTAACAGATGTCTGCCTGTGCGAGTATACCAGCCACGGCCATTGCGGAGTAATCAGCGGGGACTGCATACTCAACGACCAGACGCTTCCGCTGCTGGCCAAAATGGCGCTTTCACATGTTGAGGCCGGCGCCGACATGGTTGCCCCCTCGGATATGATGGACGGCAGGGTCAGGGCGATCCGCGAAGCGCTCGACGGTAAGGGCTTCAGTCACATCCCGATCATGGCCTACTCAGCCAAATATGCCTCTGGATTTTATGGGCCTTTTCGTGAGGCTGCGGACTCCGCGCCCAAGTTCGGCGACCGGCGTTCTTACCAGATGGACCCGCCCAACGCCCGCGAGGCAATGCGTGAGATCGAGCTTGACATTGATGAAGGCGCCGACATAATCATGGTCAAGCCCGCCCTACCCTATCTCGATGTAATACGCATGGCACGCGACAGGTTCAGTCTGCCGCTGGCTGCCTACAATGTCAGCGGGGAGTATTCCATGATCAAGGCTGCCTGCCAGAATGGTTGGCTTGACGAAAAACGCGTCACCCTGGAAGCGCTCACCTCTATCAAGCGTGCGGGAGCGGATATCATCATTACTTACTTCGCCAAAGAAGCGGCGAGGTGGATTAAATGAAATTGAAGATGACAGTATGAGGACGACGGACAGATCACAACAGCTTTTCGAGCGTGCCCAAAAGCTCATCCCGGGCGGTGTGGACAGCCCTGTGCGAGCATATAAATCTGTCGGCGGCACACCCCCATTTATCACCCACGCCCGCGGCTCCAGGATATTCGATGTTGATGGTAACCAGTACATCGACTACGTCTGCTCATGGGGGCCGCTCATCCACGGGCACGCCCATCCACAGATAACAGAGGCCATCATCAATTCCGCTGCAAAAGGCACAAGCTACGGTGCTTCCACCGAACTGGAAGTGACTCTGGCAGAGATGATCAGCAGCGCAATGCCTTCCATGGAAATGGTGCGCTTCGTCAGTTCCGGTACCGAGGCCGCCATGTCAGCCATCCGCCTGGCCCGCGCCTTCACCGCGCGTGACAAGATTATCAAGTTCGCCGGCTGCTATCATGGGCATTCTGATGGACTTCTGGCCAAGGCCGGCTCCGGCATCGCCACGCTCGGCATCCCCGATTCACCCGGTATACCCCGAGGTTATACCGAGAATACACTGACTCTGCCATATAACGACCTGAATGCTTTGGAGCAGGCTTTCAGGCAATACCCGGACGGCATCGCCGCTGTGATCATCGAACCGGTGGCGGCCAATATGGGCGTGGTACACCCTGCACCCGGCTTCCTCCAAGGACTTCGCAAAACTACCGCCGATTGCGGCGCATTGCTTATCTTCGATGAGGTAATTACCGGCTTCAGGCTGGCCTACGGCGGGGCGCAATCCATTTTCAAGATCCAACCGGACATCACCTGCCTGGGCAAGATTATCGGCGGAGGTTTGCCTGTCGGGGCATACGGAGGACGCAGGGAGATCATGCGGATGATGGCGCCGCAGGGCCCCGTATACCAGGCCGGCACCCTTTCCGGCAATCCGCTGGCCATGACAGCAGGCATAATCACGCTGCGCTTATTAAGTGAACCTGGTATTTATGACCGACTTGAGGAAAGTTCGGCTATACTTGAAAGCGAAATCAAATCATCCGCCAGTAAGCACGGCATCTGCCTGCAGACAGCCCGCATAGCTTCGTTGCTGACGGTCTTCTTTACCGACAGCCCCGTTACAGATTACGATTCGGCCAGGAAATCCGATACCGGCCGTTTTGCCCGGTTCTTCAACCTTTTACTCGACGGCGGCATCTACTGGCCGCCCTCGCAGTTCGAAGCCGCATTCATCTCCCTGGCACACAGCAGGGAAGATATCTCTCTCACGGCTTCAGTGATAGATAAAGCGCTGGCTTCGCTGTAGACCGGTTATATACTCGATCTGACCCTGGCCAGGACCTGTTTTACGATGCTGATAGCGCCTTCCACAGGCCGATCACTTTCGCAATGGCGGCGGTTACCTCTTCATCCTCGTATGATGAGCGCCTTACTGAAGCTACGCGCGAACTATCTATAAATATATCCTTGAACACCCACCGGCTCTCATGTGCAATTGAGTTGGATTTGCCTGTGGCAGGCGAAGTAGAGGGTTATCTATCTCTC
>DKFA01000075.1:9658-9850 GCA_002452695.1 Dehalococcoidia bacterium UBA6808 | reverse complement strand
TATTTTTGGGCCCAGAGAAGGATGGTGGAACATAAAACTTAGCCTTCTGATTAACCTTCAAAAATTCAGGAATCCCCCCGGTATGGTCAAGATGGGAGTGAGAAATAAAGACTTCCTCAATCAGAGAGGGGTCTATTCCTAACTTTCCCATATTACTGAGCAAAATCCTTCCGTCCGTTCCGGTATCGAACA
>DKFA01000075.1:0-9490 GCA_002452695.1 Dehalococcoidia bacterium UBA6808 | reverse complement strand
CAACATGTTATCTGGATGAAATTCCGCCCTCTCCGCCTCAATAGAGCAAACAGGCCAGTGAAGACGGCGCCCAGCCCGATGCCGAACCTGTACCCTTTCTTATCGATGATAATGCCGGCGTGAATGGTAAGTATGACCTGCACCAGTGGGAAGACCATGGTAAACCACATCACTTCAGAAGCCGGTATTTTCAGATAGTCCTCAATAAAGGTCTCGATGGCGGCGAAGTTCAGCCAGTAAAGCTGTGTCAGCGCTGCCACGAACATGTAGGCCGCCAGCACCACCCACCTGTAGCCGTAAACCCTGTACTCCTGCTCCATTACTGCCCCTCCAGATTCAGAATTATGTCACCTAAAGTACGTGAAAAACGCCCTATTATGTATTCAGGGCGAATTTCCTATGAATGCCCGTTATTCTTTTCCCGCGGGAGGCGCCATCTCCATCTTCCTGGCCACCTACCTGGGTGTGCCCGTCAGCACGACCCATGTCATCACCCGGCGCCGCTATCATAGCAGCTTTCACCTACTTCATCATCAGCCTATTCCTGTAGACTGTCAGCGGGCTTCGATCAGGTCCCTGTAGGTCTCGCCCCAACCTGACAATCTGCCGCTTTTAAGGTTGCTGAAGGCAACGCGGTTGCTGATCTGCCTGAGCTGGGTATAGCCGAGTCCTTTATTGATATCGCTGTACTCTACATAACCGAACAGCAGGGTGGACCAGAAAACCGAGATGAACTCGTAGCCGCAGCACCTGGACATCTTCACCACGGTTTCCAGCCAGAAGCTGTCGAGCGGCTCCCAGAAGCTGAAGACATCCCTGCTAAATATGTTTGCCTGCGTGGCCAGCCTGCCCAGATCACCCATCTCCTCATCCTTCACCTTGTACAGCCCCATCTCCCCCATGATGACCCGCTTGCCTGCTGCACGCGCGATAGAGGCGGCAGCTACCGCTCCCTGCAGATAATCGACCGGGTAAATGTGAATATCTATATAATCGAGTTCGGGTATTTTGCACAGCTCTCTGATATAGCTCAGGTTGCTCCATGAACCGGCGCCGGAACCAACCAGCGCTCCGTTCTTGTCCAGTCCATCCAGTATATAGCGCGTCGTCTCGGCATACTGCGCGGCCGTCTGTTTGATGCCCATCAGCATATTTTCCGTGGTCGGCTCGTTGGCTACCGACAGGTAATCGGGCTGGAACTCATGCAGTATCATCTCAGCCGTGGCCCTTTTGCCCTGCCTGTACCTGTCCAGCGTCAGCCCGGCCAGCGAATAACTGATGGTAGTGAAGGGCGGCCCGAAATAATTGCCGCTGGATATCAGAACCTTCAATCCCCTGGCCCGGCACTCATGAATAATGTTTTTGTATACCTCCACATACCTGTCACGGTCGGGGAAATCATCATTCAACTGCGGGTAATTGATGGCAATCTTGACCCCCTGTACCCCCATGGACTTGAGGCCGTCCAGATAATCGATCTGGCCCCTGTAATACGCCTGGTTGAAAAGCTGCTCGCTGACATGGGCGCCCAGCAGTTCGGCGGCAAAGGTGATCTGCCCGTTGACTCCCGGGCACTTACTGTCGAGCGACCTGTCAAAGGCATCCAGCTTGCCTGACAGGGAATCGTAAAGCTGCCGGTATTCAGCAGGCACAGGAACTGATGGCGCATCGCCCGTTCCCGCTGTCGAAGGTTGTTCCCCGTACGACGCCACGTCCCCGCTATCGACGGGTTCCCCTGTCGTTAAGGGCGCAGCACATCCTGCCAGCATGGCAAGGATCAATGCAAATGCTGCAATTTTCTTTATTTTTATCATTCCGGGATATTACCACACGCCTATTACAACAGGCAAGCATCATTAACAGGCGACATTTCTTTACGAATAGTATTGGGCTATAATTAACCGCTGAGTCCACCCAGAAAGTTTACGATAACGCGCAGTACCTTACAGACGAGTTCGAGCAGGGAGACGGCTCTGTCAAGCGCATGGACCCGATAGGGGCGGATTTCAACGATCCCGAAGTTTACCCGAGGCGCGCAAAAAGAACATTTTCTACGAGAAATGCCCCAAGTTTGTCAGCGACGCGGTGGAAATAGTTGAGGGTCTCTCTAAACAAGCTGCCCGTATTCGTCTAACTATGTTTTTGTAGCTGGACTTTGACAGCCCGGCTGCCAATGTGTTATCCTTTTTACGACATGGAAAATAGTATAGTCTCCCGTAACTGGTACGCCTATTACTTTTACTTTACGCCCGGCAACCGCCAGGGGGGATTATCTCGACATATACATATAGTTTAACTTAAATATAAATTAGCAGGTAGATACAGAGAGGCCCTCCCGGCGGAGGGCCTCTCTTTTTTTATATTTTAAAATCCGTAAACTGTGGAGGAACACGACAATGATGATCATGAAAAGGGACGCAACAGACGAAGACATTAAAAACATCGTCAAGGAGATCAGGCGCTACGGCCTCAGGGCCGATGTATCCCGCGGAGACTACCGCACCGTCATCGGCCTGGTAGGCGATGAAAGCCGCATCCCTTTCGATAATTTTTCCATCCTGCCCGGCGTGAAGGAGGTGATCAAGATCGAGACGCCTTATAAACTGATCAACAAGGAATATGCCCGCGCCTCGGAAGGCGAGGCCGGCGCGCACAGGACAATAGCAATCGGCGACATTCATATCGGCAACGGCGAACCCATTATCATGGCCGGCCCCTGCGCCGTGGAAAACAAAAAACAGCTTTACACCATCGCTGAGGCCGTCAAGAAGGCCGGAGCACATATCCTGAGGGGCGGCATCTTCAAACCCCGCAGTTCGGTGCACTCCTTCCAGGGACTTGGTGGCATCGACCGCAAAAGCGCCGAAACCGCGTTGAAGTGGATGCGTGACTGCGGGCGCGAGTTCGATATGCCCGTAGTTACCGAGATACGTGGTGAAGACCACGTCGACCTGGCCGCTGAATATGTCGATATACTTCAGATAGGCTCCCGCAACATGTACAATCAGGACCTGCTGTCCAAGGCCGGCAAGAAGAACCGCCCCATACTGTTCAAACGCCACTTCGGCGCAGGCATTGAGGAGTTCCTATCCTTCGCCGAATATATAGCTGCCGAGGGTAACAAAGACATTATACTGTGCGAACGCGGCATCGTGCCCGTGGGCAAAGGCCGGGAATACACGCGGTACACGCTGGACCTGGCCGCCGTACCCGTGATCAAGCGGGAGACCTACCTGCCTGTAATTGTTGACCCCAGTCATGGCACCGGCCGCCGCGATCTGATCTATAACATGTGCTGCGCCGCCATTGCCGCCGGCGCCGATGGTCTGATGGTGGAAGTACACTACAACCCGGCTGAAGCGATCGTAGACGGCAAGCAGACCATTACACCGGCCGAGCTACAGGATATAATAAAGGCATGCCGGGACATCTACAGCGTGGTAAGGTCAAAATAAGCAAGCCGGCAGGGACCAGAGTTTGAAGGTAATCAAGGTCAAGCCGGGCAGGCAGGTCTACGAAATACGCATAGGCCGGGGTTTGCTCTCCCGGCTGGGAATGTGGCTGCGCGAGATGACGCCCGCTGCCAAGGCTGTGCTGATCACAAACCCGGCGGTGGGAGGCCGATACCTGGAGACGGTCAAGCTCAGCCTGATACCGCAGGGCTTCCAGCTTACCGTGCTGGTCGTGCCCGAGGGAGAGGAGCAGAAGACGCTCAACACAGCAGGTAAGCTGTACAGCGAAATGGCCGACAACCTCATTGAGAGGTCTACGCCTGTGCTGGCCATGGGCGGGGGAGTGATAGGCGATCTGGCCGGCTTCGTAGCCGCCACCTACATGCGCGGTGTGCCGCTGGTGCATATTCCCACTACTCTGCTGGCCCAGGTGGACAGCAGCATCGGCGGCAAGACAGCCGTCGACCACGGACGGATCAAGAACAGCATCGGCGCTTTTTACCAGCCGCAGCTTGTGGTTGCGGACATAGACACGCTGCAAAGCCTGCCCCGCAGCGAGATAAGCAACGGCATGGCCGAGATCATCAAGAGCGCTATGATCAACAACGCCACGCTCTTCGCCTTCCTGGAAAAGAACATGGACGCGCTGCGCTCGCTCGACCCGGCGCTGCTGGAGGATGCCGTAGCCCGCACGGCCGCGATCAAGGCCGCCATCGTAACCCGGGACGAGAAGGACCGGGGACTGCGCAATACGCTTAACTTCGGCCATACCCTGGGTCATGCCATCGAGTCCGCCTCGCACTTCAAAGTAAAGCACGGCCAGGCTGTGGCCATGGGCATGGTAGCCGCCGCGCGCATCGCCCTGCAGATGAATAAGTTCAGCCTGAAGGAGCTCGGGCGCCTTAAGAAACTGTTACACAGGGCGGGGCTGCCCGTAGATATACCTGCCCTTGACATCGCACTTATAATCAGGACAATGGAACACGATAAAAAGATCATCGACGGCCGGACCAGGTTCGTATTGCCCTCCGCAATCGGCAAGGTATTCATATCAGATAATGTCAGCATACAGATGGTGCTGAAGGCCTTAGAAAGCAGAGATGAAGAAGAGTAGGATCTGCGCCGTCATCACGCATGACAATACAGAGGCCACCGGCAAGGCGGCTAACGCGGCGGACTTTTTCGAGGTGCGCATCGATCTGGTGGGCAGACGCTGGCCACAGATAGCCGGAGGGCTCAACAAACCCTGGATCGCAACCAACAGGAACGCCGCCCAGCGCGGCGGCTGGAAAGGCAGCGAGCGTAAGAGGATAGATGAGTTGCTCAGGGCCGTGGACCTGGGCGCCTGGATGGTGGATATCGAGCTGGACAGCCCGGCGCTGCCTGAGATTTTAGATAAATCAAAGGGCAAAGCCAGGTGCATGGTCTCATATCACGACTGGGACGGCACACCTCCGCTGGCTGGACTGGCGGAAAAAGCCAGGGCCGGCCTGGAAACCGGCGCCTATGCGTGCAAGGTGGTTACCACGGCCCGCTCATTCGAGGACAACCTCACGGTATTGAAGCTGCTCGGGATGTTCCCAGCAAAAAGGTTGGTGGCCTTTGCCATGGGAGGAGAAGGCGTTCTCAGCCGTGTCCTGGCGCCGCTGGCCGGTTCATGGTTCACCTATGCCTCGATCGATGGAACATCCACGTCGGCCCCGGGACAGGTAACTGTGCAAACCATGCGCAAAATATATGGATTGATAAAATGAAGACAGACTGGGAAATCACGGGTAACAGTAAAATCTGCGGGATCATCGGAGACCCCGTCGAGCATACCATTTCGCCCGCCATGCATAACGCCGCCTTTAAAGCGATCAATCTGGAGTATGTCTACGTGCCCTTCAGGGTCAGCCCGGAGGACCTGCCGCGCGCCGTCGAGGGCCTGCGCGTCTTCAATATGCGCGGCGTCAACGTCACCATACCGCACAAGGTCAAGATCATCCCCCTGCTGGATGAGATCGATGAGTTTGCCCAGAAGATAGGCTCGGTCAACGTTGTGGTCAATGATAACGGCCGCCTGACCGGCTATAATACCGATGCCCATGGTTTCCTCTACGCTCTGCTGGACCGGGGCGTGGAACCCGAGGGGCAGAAGGTAGCTGTGCTGGGCGCGGGCGGGGCCTCACGCTCGGTCTGCTTCGCCCTCGCTGAACGGGGCGCCAGCCTTACCATACTCAACCGCACGCCGGGCAACGCCGCCCGCTTCGCCGTCGAGATGTCCGAACTGACCGGACGCCCCATCCAGACGCTGGGGCTGACCAGAGAGAACCTGTCCGCAGCTCTGGATAACTGCTCTATTTTGATTAATACAACGAGCGTGGGCATGTATCCAAATTCCGATTCTACGCTGGCCGATCACAATTTGATCAAACCCCACCATACCGTGGTCGATATCGTCTACAATCCATCCCGGACAAAGCTGCTGGCCGAAGCGGAAAAGGCCGGCGCCAGGACCATCGGCGGCCTCGATATGCTGGTCTGGCAGGGCGCCCTGGCCTTCGAAATATGGACGGGCAAGCAGGCGCCCATCAACGTTATGCGCAAAGAAGCCCAGCGCTCCCTGAAAAGCCATGAAAAATAACATAGCATTGATCGGGTTCATGGGAGCGGGCAAGACAGTCACAGGGCAGGCCCTGGCAAGGTTGCTTAAACTGGAATTCGTGGATACTGATGATATGATAGAGGCCAGAGCCGGCATGAGCGTTGCGGAGATCTTTGCCGGCAAAGGGGAGGAGGCCTTCAGGGAACTGGAAAAGGAGGCCGTCAGACAGGCCTGCAGCAGGCAGAACACGGTAATCGCCTGTGGCGGCGGCGTGGCGCTAAGGCCGGAAAATATAGCAGCGTTGAAAGAGTCGGCCATGGTCATCTACCTGGAAGCGCGTCCCGAAGCCATCCTGGAGCGCGTGGGCGGCAGCCGGGCAACAAGGCCGCTGCTCGATGCGGATGACCCCGCCGCAGTCGTGGCTGCCCTGCTAAGGGAAAGGGCGCCGCTCTATCAGAAAGCGGCTGACATCGTTATAGATACGACAGGGCTGACCGCCGGGGCTGTGGCAGAAAAAATAATATCTGAGTTGGGCAGACATGAGAGCTTTAATCTCCAGAAGCAGCATACAGGGTAAGGTGGCGGCGCCGCCCTCCAAGAGCTATACGCTGCGCGGCCTCATGTGCTCCGCGCTGGCTGCGGGCAGCAGCAGGCTGGCGCATCCGCTCGATTGCGACGACACAACAGCGGCGCGCAACGCGCTGCGCCAGATCGGCGTCGGCATCGAACAGCAAAACGGCTCATGGGTGGTAAAAGGAGGCCGCTTCCATCAGCCCGCCGCCGACCTTTTCTGCGGAGAATCGGCAGGCACGCTGCGCTTCATGGCTGCGCTGTGCGCGCTGGCGCCCGGCGTTTGCCGGCTGACAGCCGCTCCATCGCTGGCCCGCAGGCCGATCATGCCGCTGCTCGAAGCGCTCAATAGCCTCGGTATCAAATGCAGCGCCACCAGCGGATCGACGCCCATTACGATAGAGGGCGGCAGGGTCAGGGGCGGCACAGTGGAACTGCCGGGCCATATCAGCTCGCAATATGTAACGGCGCTGCTGCTGATCGCCCCTTGCGCCACGGAAGGACTGACCATCAGGCTGACCAGCCCGCTGGAATCCAGGCCTTATGTGATGATGACACTGGACTGTATGAAGGAGTTCGGCATAGAGGTATCACATCCGGAAGATATGTCCTTCTTTCAGACCGGTCCCCAGCCTTACCGGACGGCAGAATATACTGTGGAAGGAGACTGGTCCTCGGCTTCCTACCTGCTGGCCCTGGGAGCGGCGGGGGGAGATATAGAGGTGACCAACCTGGCCGCCGGCAGCCGGCAGGCCGACCGCGATCTGTGGACCATGCTCAACCGTATGGGAGCCGAGATTTCCGCCGGTGAAAGCTGTCTGAGAGTGAAGCAGTCACGCTTGAAGGCCTTTCACGCCGATCTCACAGACTGCATCGATCTGCTGCCCACTATCGCCGTCCTGGCCGCGCTGGCCAATGGAGAAAGCGAGCTGACCGGCGTTAAAAGAGCCAGGCTGAAGGAATCGGACCGCATTGCAGCCGTGCGCGCCGGTATGGAACGCATGGGGATTGCGATTAGAGAGGAAGAGGACAGGATATCGATAAAAGGCGCACAGCCTCATGGAGCGGCCATCGATTCCATGGGCGACCACAGGATCGCTATGGCCTTCAGCATACTGGGCATTGTGGCAGGAGATACAGTGATAGAAGGAGCGGAATGCGTATCGAAAACTTACCCGGCCTACTGGGACGTCCTGAAAGGCCTGGGAGCAAAGGTGGTCCTCGATGGGTAACAGCATAGGCAAAATCTTCACCGTGACCAGCTTCGGCGAAAGCCACGGCAAATGTGTGGGCATCGTAATCGACGGCTGCCCGGCCGGGCTGCCGCTCTCCATCGAGGAGGTCCAGATAGAGGTGGACAGACGCCGCCCCGACAAAGAGGCCGGCGGCACCGGGCGCCGGGAAGACGATCAGGCGGAGGTCTTTTCCGGCCTGTTCAACGGCTACACAACGGGGGCTCCGCTCTGCATGCTGGTCTGGAACCGGGATGCCGACCCCCACGCATATGAGGACATGCGGCATATGCCCAGGCCTGGACATGCCGATTACGCCGCGCATATTAAATACGGAGGCTTCAATGATTTCCGCGGCGGCGGCAGGTTTTCCGGCCGCGTCACGGCAGGTTTCGTCATGGCGGGCGCCGTGGCGCGCAAACTGCTCTCAAGCATCGGCATTGAGATCGCCGCCCATACCATCCAGATCGGCAGCGTGCAGGCCCCGCCGCTTGCCACACCGGATATATTGCACCGCGTCTGGGATAACCCCGTCAGATGCGCCGACCATGATACCGCTATGCAAATGATGAAGGAAATCGAGAAGGTCAGAGGCGAAGGCGACAGCCTGGGCGGCATTATCGAGGCGCTGGCGCTGCGCGTGCCTGCCGGGCTGGGAGAGCCGGTCTTCGATACGCTGGAAGGCGACCTGTCCAAGGCTTTCTTCGCCATCCCTGCCGTCAAGGGCGTGGAATTTGGGGCGGGCTTCTCGGCCGCCTTTATGAAAGGTTCGGTCAACAACGACAAATATATAATTGAACAAGGCAAAATCATTACTGCGACCAATAATGCCGGGGGCATCAACGGCGGTATCAGCAACGGCATGCCCATCACCGCCAGGATCGCCTTCAAACCAACGCCATCCATTCCACGCGCGCAGAAAACGGTGGACCTGAAACAGATGACTGAAGTGGAGTTGGCCATCAAGGGCCGCCATGATACCTGCATTGTGCCCCGGGCGGTGCCCGTTGTGGAAGCCATGATGGCCGTTACCCTGTGCGATTTCGCCATGATGGCCGGGCTGATCAGGGGGACGCTGTAATGGATCTGAGCAAATTGCGCAGCCGGGTCGACAGCATTGATGCCGAGATCGTCGCGCTGTTGGGGAAAAGGATGAGCATTTCACGGCAGATCGGGATTGAGAAAAAGGCCGCCGGCAAAGCGATCGTGGACAGAACGCGTGACAGGCAGGTTATAGACCACGTCAGGAAACTGGCGGAGAGCGAGGGCGTCAGCGCAGGGGACATCGAGCATATTTACAACATGGTGATAAGGGCAGCCAAAGCCGTACAGGGGGTGGAGGTCGGCTTCCAGGGCGAGCCGGGAGCGTACAGTCAGGAAGCCGCCGTCAGCTTTTTCGGACCCTCTATAGAGACAGGACCTTTCGATACGCTGGAGGAGGTTTTCAAGGCCGTTGAGGACGGGACGCTGCCCTACGGCATCGTCCCGGTGGAGAATTCGCAGGTCGGCAGCATCACTCGTTGCTATGATCTCCTGCTCGATTCCAATGTCATGGTCAGCGGGGAAACGCTGGCCAGGGTCACCCATTGTCTGATCGCCAACCCGGGCGTGCCGCTGAAAGCAGTCAAACGGGTCTACTCGCATCCCCA
>DKFA01000090.1 GCA_002452695.1 Dehalococcoidia bacterium UBA6808 | reverse complement strand
GCCCACCGACGCATGCTATAGTGACCGTCCACTGCGGGGTGGAGCAGCTGATAGCTCGTCGGGCTCATAACCCGAAGGTCGCAGGTTCGAATCCTGCCCCCGCTACCAAGAGTATATCTGGAAGGCTTCGAAGCAATTCGAAGCCTTTTTGTTTTCTGAGGTGATCTCGGCCAGGTCGCACTGGACGAAGAGAGATAGCTGGATGCTACCTGCCTTCACCAGGCTGGCGATAGTTGGTGCCCTCAGGGCGGTGATCCAGTCCAGCCCCTCGAGGGCTACGTCCTTACGCAGGCGGATATCAGGAGTAGAGTATTAGATCTGCGTACAATCCGTCCGCTACGTCCTTACGCAGGCGGATATCAGCGAGGATGCCCCGGTCACCCACCAGCGCCAGCCGTCCCGCCTGGTAGCTCTGCCGCAGCTTCTGCACCTGACCGTGGACCGTGGCAGCGTCTTTTGTATTTCCGGGAAAGACCTTGACCGACACCGATATCCCCTCCCAGGCGCATACCAGTCCGACGCGCATCTGGCGATAGCGCTTGCGTCCCGCATGCTCCGGCGGTAACCGAATTCAGCCAGGGGGCAACGGTTGCCGGCGCAGGCAACAGACGTCAGGTCACACAGTACCAGGCAGCCCTCGCTGAAGCGCCGATTCGCCGGCTTGCGCTCGATGCCGGCCTGCCGGGTTTCCAGCCAGTCCAGAGCATCATACAGATTGTCTTCATCGGCATAACATGGTTTTGTAGAAATGGTTCATCTTAAAACTCTCGATCGGAGTTATTGAGTTCAGCCCGTGAAAGAAGAATTAGGTTTGGAAGGTAGAGAAAAATCAGCTCGGGTATTCCCCAAAGCGGCGTTCAGAAGCAGTCAACAACTGACTGAAAACGCCTCACTTACATGTTATTTCTGGTCGTCCCCGAGGCTAATATATAGGGGCGATTTATTAAATCGCCCCTATATAGCTTTACAAGAACCGACCGCCTTATTATTTTGGTGTGCCGATATCGGTAGGCCCGGGAACTATTTTGCTGGAAATAATGTTAATTCGGGCAAACCCAGGTAAATAGGTGTCTTTAATTGCCACGAGTAAATAGTGCCCAGGTTTTTCAAAAGCATAGGCAAGGTGCGCATTCTCATTGGTATAGCCCAGAAAAATGCCTTTCATCTTAATGTCGGCAGCGTTTTTTTCGGCTTCCGCAGAGGATGTTGCTTCGGGTTTAATTAAGGCTTCGAAAGGTAGAGGTATGGCGCCATCGGGCTCGCCTATCCTCAGAGCATAGACAGCAGATTTGGGTACGGGCTGATAGTTATTTCTGTCATAAGTTACTATATTGATTGGCTTACCTGCCTCAGCCCTGTCAGGCACCTTGATGCCTATAGCTTTCTGGGCAGCAAGCATAATGTTTATCCTGGCAAAGCCGGGTTTGTATTCATCTTTTATGGCAGCCAGAACGTAACGACCGTTTTTTTCGAAACTGTGTGTCAGCATACCTTTATCATCGGTATAGCCGATAAGCAATCCTTTGCTCTTTATTGTTTCCGCATTTCCCAATTCAATAACTGCCGCGGGCTCGGTTTTCGTCGTTGAGTTTGCCGCCTGGGGTATAATCACATCGCCGAGCCGCAGAGCATAGACAGCAGCCCTGGGGATCGGCTGGGAGGTATTTCTCTCAAAAACACCGATGTTGACTGGATCGCCTACCTCAGCCTGGTCTGGTGCCCTGATGGCCAGGGCTTTCTGGCTGGCAAGTCCGATGCTTATTCTGGCAAAGCCAGGCAGGTACTCATCCTTAATGGCTGCCAGGACGTAGCGCCCTGACCTATCGAAGCTGTGCACCAACTGACCATTGTCATCGGTCTCACCCAGGAATATACCTTTCGCTTTGATTGTATCGGCATCGACCGACACATCGAGGGCAACGCTGGTCGGCTGCGGAGTCAGTATCGTCGTGGTTGGTTTTTCGGCAGGTATGGCAGCGAACACGTCACCCATTCTCAAGGCATAAACCCTGGCACCAGGTATGACCTGGGAGGTCTGCCTTTCGAATACCGTCATAGTAACCGGTTGGTTGACATCGGCTTTATCTGGCACCTTAATGCCCAGTGCCTTTTGGCTTGTCAGTCTGACATTTATCCTGGCGAAGCCGGGATCATATCCTTTCTTAACTGCTGCCAGGGCAAAGTATCCTGTCTCATTGAAGGTATATACCAACTCGCCCTTTTCATTAGTATAGCCAAGGAGAATGCCATTTTTCTCGATATCTTCCGCATTCTCTACTTGCTCAGCAATTTTCACCGCTCTGACTTCAGTAGCATTAGCCCCAACGGAAGATGGCGCCGGTTTGGTTTTTAATCTGCTGATAATGGCATTAAAAACCGATGCAATAGTGGGTCGGGGAGTAATCACTGGCGTGCTTATAACGTCTATTTTCTTGCCGTAGTAATTATTCTGGTCAGCCGTGATAGCTATCCTGTCGGTCTTCAGCGCATATACCTCAGCCGCTGCTATCGGCTGGTGGTTGAATTTGCCGAAAACGGTTATAGTTACCGGCTGACCTACCTCCGCTATGTTCGGCGCCCTGATCATTAATGCAGCTCGTGCCACAGCCTGCGGCTTTGCTTCTTTTTCGGACTCAGCCATAACGGCAGTGGTACCGGGTAGAATTATGGCCAGCGATAATAGTACTGAGAGAATAATAAGGATCGGTTTTTTCACTTGAAAGACCTCCTTTTTCATTTTTCTGTGTCCAATCACTTATGGAAGATTAATTCGGTATCATTCTTATGAACCCTCTTTTCTGCATGTACATCTACAGGTAAAAACGACAACGAAAGTAAAAGGTTTAGGATGTATGTAAAGATGAGTGCGAAAGTATGTTTAGAGATGCTGGTCGCGCTTTGATTGTGAGCAGTACAGCATATTTTTAACCGCCATTGAACCACAGACGCCTTGGGCATCGTCGGTATAATTCCAGAAAAATCTAAGCATTGTACGATTTTCGGTTTAGCAGACGGCCAATCTGTCGCTGATCTCCCGCAGGCTCTTGGCCTGGGCCAGTTGACAGAAGAGCATGGCGACATACTGGCCCCAGGAGGAGAAACCCTTGGCGTGGCGTTCTGCTCCGCACTCATGGACCAGCCGCAGAAAAGAGACCCGGGGAATAATCTGGAGAATCTGGCTAAAAAGATTTGTGGTAAACTTCATGGTAGAGACTCCTTTAAAGTATTTGGTGGGTCGTTGTTGTTTTCACCATAATACTTCGAGGAGTCTCTCTGCTACTCAGCCTGAAAACCTATTTTGGACAAGCATGATTTACTTATGCTTTATTTCTTCGTCAGTTCGGCATATTTCTTGATGATCGCCAGCGTAGCATAGTCTGTCACCAGCACTGTTCGGTTAATACTATCGGCAGCCTGGTACTGGTCGAGTGAAGTAGTAAACAGAACGTTGAATTCGGCATACAGCCACATCTGCCTGCGCAGCATGATCAACGCATATATTGCTTCATCCAGTGGAATATTCTCGTAATACTGGTCTTCCGCCCACTTGCTAAAATAGGCTGTTACAACATCGTAAAGGTTCTGGTCGAAAAATAGCCTCTTCATATTCTTGAAGAACAACTCTCCCTCATTGACCAGTTTGAACTCCCTCACCTTCCGGTAGGATCTCGTTCGTGGACTCGATTGTAAAGCCTTGGCCCACTGTTGCCCTATCTCAGTTGCATGCTGTGCGGTGAAGTTGAGTAACTTATCGGCATACGCTTCGTACATTCCGTTAGTGCCTCCTTTTTCTTATTATTCAATTATTCAACGTGCGCCAAAGGCCATTTCAAAACACAGAAGCAAATCGGGGGACATTTGCAGTTAAGTAAATTCAGCCGTTGTACCTCCCATGCCGTTTACCTGTTTAAATTATATGTATCCTGTGGATAAATGACAAGAGGCCGTCTTACTCTTCGCGGAACAGCTCAAAAACAACGGGGCTGGCCGGATCGCCGCAGGCTACCGTGCATCTTTTCGGGTCCTTCTCCCAGGGGAAGGACCCATCGCACATCAATACCTGTAAATAGGGAAAAACGGTATTGAAGGCCCATGAACACATGTTGCTTGGGCATAATCCCCCTGCAGTCCACTCATCACCCACCTTATGTCCTGCCTCACATGTCCCTGTCTGTGAAACAACCCTGATCTTAACCCTGCGTTCTTCGTATGCCGTCATAAATCACACCCCATAATTCTATTTTTACAGGGAAGATATCACAATCAAAAAGAAAATGAAAGTCCACCGGCCCCTCCCCGTTATGAAAAGGAACCGGTGAACTCTATGCTCTGTCTTAAAATCGGCTTAAAGCTATTTGATTTCGACTTTGGCGCCGGCTTCTTCGAGCTTCTTCTTGATGTTGGCGGACTCATCCTTGGTCACGCCTTCTTTAACCGGCTTGGGAGCGCCCTCTACCAGGTCCTTGGCTTCTTTCAGGCCGAGTGTCGTCACCTCGCGGACGGCCTTAATGACGGCGATCTTGTTCTCCCCAACCTCTTTGAGGATGACAGTGAACTCGGTCTGCTCGTCAGCCGCTGCTGCGCCTGCTGCTGCGCCACCTGCTGCCGGGCCCGCTGCTACCGCCATCGGCACTGCTGCGCTAACGCCGAACTTGGTCTCAATCGCTTTCACCAGTTCGGACAGCTCGAGGACGGTCATTTTTTCGATCGCTGTTAAAATTTCTTCGGTTGTCATTATATTTTCCTCCTGTTGTTTTCTGTTAATATCCGAATCTCGGTTATCATCCAATTATTAGCGGGATCAGGCCGTTTCCAACTGCTTGACCCTTGCATTGAGCGCTGTGACCAGGCCACGCATGGGTGCGCTGAGCACAAAATGGAATGACTGGATCGGCGATTTCATGCTGCCCAGCAACTGCGAGAGCAGAACTTCCCTGGATGGTATGCTGGCCAGGCTGATGATATCCGCTGCGCTCAGCACGCGGCTGCCCAGCACACCCCCCTTGATCTTCAGTACCGAGTTGGCCGCTTTAATGTGATCGTTTAGGATTTTGGCCGGCTTGACCGGGTCATCCAGGCTGATGGCGATAGCTATCGGTCCACTGAAAAACTGGTTTAGGTCTTTTACGCCGGCTTTCTCAGCAGCAAATCGGGCCAGAGTGTTCTTAATCACCTTGTATTCCACGCCCTGCTGATGCAGCAACCTGCGCAATTGCACCATTTCCTTGGCCGTCATTCCGCGATAGTCTGTTGTAATGGCCACGGCGCATTTAGTCAGATTTCCGGCCAGCTCATTGATAATCTCTTCTTTCTTCTCTTTTATCATATCAATGCTCCAATAAAAAATTATCCCCGTGCACCGTTGCACGAGGATTATTTCGACAGCCTGTAAAGGCTACCTTCATTATTACCTCGGCGGGAACTGATTAAGCCTCGCGGCGCCCGCTTTCAACGGCACAATTATTCAATTTAATCGTTGTTATGCAGTTACAGACGTTTCAATCAGGGACTTTATGTCCAGTTTAATTCCAGGGCCCATTGTGGTGGAAATTGAAGCCGACTTAATAAACTGCCCCTTGGCACCGCTGGGCTTAGCGCGTACGATCGCTTCCACCAATGCCATCAGGTTTTCATACAGCTTCTCGTCGTCGAAACTTCTCTTGCCAATCGGGCAATGTATAATGGCGGTCCTGTCCAGGCGAAACTCCACACGCCCCTTGCGGACTTCGGAGATGGCTTTGGGCAGGTCGGCTGCCTGTACTACAGTCCCCGCCTTGGGATTGGGCATCAGGCCGCGGCGGCCCAGTATCTTACCGAGCTTACCGACTTTCCCCATCATATCCGGTGTTGCAATGCTGACATCGAAATCGATCCAGCCATCTTCGATCTTCTTGATCAGGTCATCAGCCCCTACGAAATCAGCCTGGGCTTCATTGGCCAGCCTGGCGCCTTCGCCCTGCGCAAATACAACTACCCTGACTTGCTTGCCCAAGCCGTGGGGTAGAAGGGCCGTGCCCCTGACCTGCTGATCGGCAGCGCGTGGGTCGACGCCCATCCTTAGGTGCAGTTCGACTGTCTCATCAAATTTCGCATAAGCCGCTTTTTTGGCTATGGCAATCGCTTCTTTTGGATCGTAGGACTTAGTCCTTTCTACGAGCTTGGCGGATTCTGTAAACTTTTTACCTCTGATAGCCATCATTTACTCCACTTTGATGCCCATGCTCCGGGCAGTCCCTTCTATGATCCGGGCAGCTCCCTCAACATCGTTTGCGTTAAGATCCTTCAGTTTGGTCTTGGCAATCTCATTGATCTTCGACCTGGAAATCTTCCCTGCCAGCGTGGTCGGCGTAGCTCCGCTGCCCTTCTCTATATTCAGGGCTTTTTTCAACAGGTCTGACGCCGGCGGTGTTTTAGTGACAAATGTGAAAGTCCTATCTTCAAAGATGGTTATTTCAACAGGAACAATCGAACCTTCCAAAGACTTCGTGCGATCGTTATAGTCCTTGCAGAATCCCATAATATTAACGCCATGCTGACCCAGCGCAGGCCCTACCGGAGGGGCCGGTGTTGCCTTGCCGGCCTGGATCTGTAATTTAACAATTGCTTTAACTTTCTTTGCCATTTTAAAGTTTCTCCACTTGCAGGAAGTCCAGCTCTACCGATGTTTCTCTACCGAACAGCGTCAATAAAACCTTGACTTTGCCTTTACCCATATTTATTTCATCGACCGTTCCGATAAAATCTGTGAACGGGCCGTCCATGACCCTGACGCTTTCGCCCTTCTTGAACCTTATTTTTACCTGGGCGACGCCTTCTTCCTGTTGCTTTAATATCCGGTTTGCCTCGTTTTCCTGCAGAGGTGTAGCTTCCTTGCCATCTCCGACAAATCCGGTAACGCCGGGCGTTTCCCGCACTACTTTCCATGTCTCATGGTCCATAACCATGCGTACCAGCAGGTAGCCGGGGAACATCTTCTTTTCTACGGTCCGGCGCTGACCAGACCGTATCTCTATCTCGTTTTCCTTGGGTATCTCAACGTCAAGTATCTTGTTGCCTGCATCCATTGACTTGATGCGTTGCAACAACTTATTCTTAACCTTCTCTTCGTGGCCTACATATGTATGGATAATGTACCACTGAGCTTTGCCATTCGCTGTTAAACTAATTTCCACCTAAAAGCACCTGCTTTATCAGCCAGGAAAAGCCAAAATCCAGACCGCCCAAAATAGCACCTGTAATCAGACAAACGCCAAGCACAATCAAGGTCAGGCGGATAGTCTCCTGACGCGTCGGCCATGCCGCTTTTTTCAGCTCTGCGATCACGTCCTGAAATAACGCGAACCTGCGCTTCTTGGGCTGGGACGCCGGCGACGGGCCCTTCTTGGACTTGACTACCGCCTGTGACTTTTTGTCCTGTGCTGCCTTTTCAGCCTTATCCTCAGGCTGCAAAATCTTTGTTTGCTCTTTAGTAGCCAACGGTTACTTGGTCTCCTTATGGACCTTATGGCTGCGACAGCGGGGACAATACTTCTTTAACTCCAGACGCTGCGAGTCGTTCTTTTTGTTTTTAAACGTAGTGTAATTCCTTTCCTTGCACTCGGTGCATTCCAGGTAAATTACTCCGCGAGCATCGCCTTTCTTAGCCATTATTTATCCCAGTATCTTGGTGATTACGCCCGATGCAACGGTCTTGCCGCCCTCGCGGATGGCAAAGTGCATGCCCTGCTCAAGTGCAACCGGGTAAATCAGCTTGATATTCATTTTGATGTTGTCGCCAGGCATTACCATTTCAACACCTGCCGGCAACTCAGTCTGACCGGTGACATCCAGCGTCCTGATGTAAAACTGTGGTTTGTAGCCGTTGAAGAACGGGGTATGCCTGCCACCCTCTTCCTTGGTCAATACGTAAACTTCACCCTCGAAATGGGTCTGCGGTTTGATGCTGCCCGGTTTGGCCAGCACCTGTCCGCGCTCGACTTCTTCACGTTCGATGCCCCTGATCAGACAGCCAACGGCGTCACCAGCTTCGCCCTGTTCCAACTGCTTGTGGAACATCTCAACGCCGGTCACCACCGTTTTCCTGGTTTCCTTGATACCTACGATCTCGACTTCGTCACCTACTTTGACGACTCCACGCTCGATCCTGCCGGTTACTACTGTGCCGCGGCCTTTGATGCCGAATACGTCTTCGATCGGCATCAGGAACGGCTTATCAATCGGCCTGACAGGCATGGGAATATAGGTGTCAACAGCTTGCATCAGCTTAAGGATACCGCCACACCATTTGCAGTCCGGTTTGCCGCAGCCGCATTCCAGCGCTTTAAGAGCGCTGACACGGACGATGGGGATTTGATCTCCGGGGAAGTTCTGCTTCTTCAGAAGATCCCGGAGTTCCATCTCGACCAGCTCGAGCAGCTCTTCATCTTCCATGGCGTCGACCTTGTTCAGCGCCACGACGATGGCCGGCACTTCCACCTGCCTTGCCAGCAGGATATGTTCCCTCGTCTGTGGCATCGGGCCGTCGGGAGCGCTCACAACCAGGATGGCGCCGTCCATCTGGGCTGCGCCGGTAATCATGTTCTTGATATAGTCTGCATGGCCCGGACAGTCGACGTGCGCGTAGTGGCGGGTCTGGGTTTCATACTCGATATGGGCGATGGCGATGGTCACGCCCCTGGCCCTCTCTTCCGGTGCATTATCGATGCTGTCGAAAGGCCTGAACTGGTTAGCGTCGCCCCAACCCTGTTGCGATAATACCTTTGTAATTGCCGCGGTCAACGTAGTCTTACCATGATCAACGTGACCTATGGTGCCCACATTCAAATGCGGTTTCTTGCGCTCGTAAACTTTCTTTGCCATGTAAATGTCCCTCCTTTATTTCTGAGCCCACAATCAGATTCGAACTGATGACCCCGTTCTTACCAAGAACGTGCTCTACCGACTGAGCTATGTGGGCAAATAACCATAATATATATTACATCCCGAAGGTGCAACTACAAATTATACTATAAATCTATTTAAGTCTACAAAATTGAAAACACCTTAGTGGTGGAGAGGGTAGGATTCGAACC
>DKFA01000124.1:1369-6435 GCA_002452695.1 Dehalococcoidia bacterium UBA6808 | reverse complement strand
ACTTCCGAGTTTAGATGTACCTCGATATTGCGCTCTTTGTAGAATTTTTCCTTGAAGGTGAAGATGCTTTCCCAGGTGGGCAGAGTGCCGTTCAGCACGTAAGGTATTTCGCAGGGCAGGTTCCCGATATCGTCCCTGTTAGTGAAAATATCGATCCGCGCCTGTTTGTCCAGGATGCGTATTTGGTTGGCAGCGTTACTAGCCCCCCCGCCGCCGCCGATAATGCATATGTTCATGTCTGTGCTCCTCTAAGGTAAGTCAACATTCAATTATACCCGGATATCAACATGAAAAGCGACATTTTTAGCATTTGGCCTGATTATCCCAGTTATTTTGATAACCAATCTTTGTATTGGCATGTGGGCATTGACCAAATAGTTTTGTAACTTTAGTTTTCTAAACACAATATATAGTGTCAAAGACCATTGACAACCTTAGATATTGTGATATAATTATGCTACTTTAACAACTGAAGAGAGCATGGTTTTAAGGTGCAGAGGGCTGCATAACAGGGAAGGCGGTGCAAATCCGTCGCTGTACTCGCAACCGTAACCGGGGACGACCGCGGCAATTGACCACTGGGCTGAAAAAGCCCGGGAAGGGGCCGTTAGTAGGATAAACCGGAAGCCGGGAGACCTACCTTGAATCCAGTTTCCAACGGGCTCCTCGAGAATTGGGAGTGGCTGTAGAGCGAGTAACCTATAGCCCCGGCTTCAATATTGGAGCCGGGGCTTTTTTATTTTGTCCGAAGGAGGATGATTTGATATCGATTTTAACGGCTAATACAGGTAGTTTTCCGCGAATCGGTGAAGGCCCAGACGAACAGAAGCTGAGAAAGGCTTTGGCTGACCTTGATAGCGGAAAAATAAGCAAAGAGGACTTCAAGATAATCGAAAGGCAGACAACGGCGAACGCAATTTTCGCGCAGATATCTGCCCGGCTTGACCTGGTAACGGATGGACAGGTCAGCTGGCACGATCCCATATCGCATGTTCTGGCTGCACAAAATGGAGTTGAGCTGGGCTCACTTATGCGCTTCTTTGATACCAATTGCTACTGCAGACAGCCGGTAATAAAATCCGAATTATCGTGGCACGCTCCCGTGCTGGTGAAGGAGTTTCAATATGCACGCGGCATTTCTGACAGGCCGGTTAAGCCGGTTGTCACCGGCCCGTATACGCTGGCCTGCCATTGCGTCAACCAATTCTACACAAGTTTTAACCGGCTGGTAGAAGCATTGACCGGCATCGTCGCAGTGGAGGTCGCAGCCCTGGCTTCCGCCGGTGCGACGGTTATTCAGATCGACGAGCCATCCATCTTGTCTCATCCGGACGATATGCCGCTGCTACAGGCTGCTTTAAAAGAAATCGCAGGACACAAAGGGGAGGCCAAACTGGCGCTGTATACCTATTTTGGGGACAGTATTCTGAGCTATGAAAAATTACAGCAACTGCCTGTGGAGATACTCGGGTTTGATTTTTACTACAGTCAGCGGCTTGCCGAATTAATCGCGGCCCTGGGATCTACCAAAGTCCTGGGCCTTGGTTTGATCGACGGCAGGAATACGAGAATCGAAAAGGAAACTGAGGTTTTCTCATGGCTGGATAAGGTATTGTCAGCGCCCGGCATTAAGGAGTGTTATCTCAATCCTTCGTGCGGTCTGGAATACCTTCCGAGGAGCAGGGCTGTGGAAAAATTAAAGAATATGGTCAGATTGCGCGATAAATATATCGGAGGCAAACATGAGTAGAGCAAAACTGAAAAAGCTTGGATTGGACCTGCCTGTCTTGCCGACCACCACGGTTGGCAGCCTGCCCAAGCCTGATTATATATTGAAAGCAAGGGCTAAGTTTGCGCGTAATGAGATTAAATATGACGAACTGAAAGAGCTTGAGCTCGAAGCCATTGCATACTGGGTGAAAAAGCAGGATGAGATCGGCCTGGACGTGATTGTGGATGGCGAGATGTACCGCGGCGATATGGTTGCCTATTTCGCTGAGACCATGCAGGGTTTTCAAATGGGAGAGCTGGTGCGGTCTTACGGCAACCGCTATTACCGCAAACCCGTTATAACGGGAGAGATCAAGTGGTGCGGCCCGATCACAGTAGACTGGTGGAAATATGCGCAATCATTTACGGACAAGCCGGTTAAGGGCATGCTGACAGGTCCCTATACGATCATGGACTGGTCTTTCAATGAGTATTATGCTTCCAGGAGCGAGGCGGCCATGGCTATCGCGGTGGAGCTGCGCCGCGAAGTTGAAGCGCTGGTACAGGCCGGGGCCAGAATTATCCAGATCGATGAGCCTGCCATTTCCACGCGTTTGGAGGAGCTGGATTTTGCCCGCCAGGCGCTCAACCTGGTAATAGATGGGATCGAAGCCTACTTCATCTGCCATATCTGTTATGGCAACTTCACTCCGGTTTACCAGCACATGCTTGCGCTGGGAGTGGACAACCTCGATCTGGAGACCAGCCAGCGCATATCAGCGCTGGAAGAATTTATCAGGGATAACAGGTTCACCAAGGATATATCCTACGGCGTAGTGGATGTTCACACCCATAAAGTGGAGAGTGTAGAGACGATAGCTGAAAATATCCGCCATGCCATCGGCCTTTTTGGTGTTGATGCAGTCTGGATTGATCCGGATTGCGGATTAAAGACACGGACAATCGATGAAGCAGTCGGCAAGCTGGTAAACATCGAAACAGCCGTTGATCGGGTCAGGAAGGAAATTGCGCGATAAAGGGGGTTTGCCATGCTGTTAGGTAAAGTCGGACAAATACGAAAGCGGGATGGCCGCATAGTAGAATTCCAGGCAGAAAAAATTACCCGCGCTGTGCACAAGGCAATTCAGGCCGTGGGGGAAGATGATATAGGGAAAGCCCAAAAGGTCTGCCAGCAGGTTGTGGATATCCTCGAAATTACCTGCCGTGGCCTGCGCGTGCCGGACGTGGAGGAAGTCCAGGATCTGGTAGAGAAGATATTGATTGAGAATGGTTATTCCTCCATAGCCAAGGCCTATATACTCTACCGTGAGCAGCATGCCAGCCTGCGACGCATGCAGGACCTTTTCAAAGGAGCAGATGAAATGGTCGATAAATACCTGGGTGAAAACGATTGGCGCACCCGCGAGAACAGCAATATGAGCTATTCTCTGCAGGGATTGAACAACTACATTTCTTCGGATATTGTAGCCCATTACTGGCTGAACCGGATTTATTCACAGCGGGTGGGCGAGTGCCATTCGTCCGGCGATTTTCACATTCACGATCTGGGTATCCTTGGCGCCTACTGTTGTGGATGGGACCTGCGCTCACTTCTGCTGGAGGGTTTCAAAGGGGCCACAGGCAAAACCGAAAGCGCTCCGGCCAGGCATTTCAGGAGCGCTCTGGGGCAGGTGGTCAATTTCTTTTATACCTTGCAGGGAGAGGCGGCAGGCGCACAGGCTTTCTCCAATTTCGATACATTGCTGGCGCCGTTTATACGTTACGACGGCTTGAGCTACCACGAGGTCAAGCAGGCCTTGCAGGAGTTCGTTTTTAACCTCAATGTGCCCACACGTGTGGGTTTTCAGACTCCTTTTACCAATCTTTCCTTTGATTTGACTCCGCCATCTTATCTCAAAGAGGAAGCTGTGGTTGCAGGAGCAGAGATAAAAGATGATTGTTACGGTGATTTTCAAGCTGAGATGGATACTCTGAACAGGGCTTTTGCTGAAATTATGTGTGAAGGTGATGCGAGCAACCGTATTTTTACCTTCCCTATCCCGACATATAATATAACGCCGGATTTTAATCCACAGAATCCTAACCTTGATACGCTGTGGGAAATGACAGCCAAATACGGCATTCCCTATTTTGCCAATTACCTTAATACCGATATGCGGCCCGAGGATGCCCGCAGCATGTGTTGTCGCTTGCGTCTCGACGTACGTGAGATCAAACGCCGTGGGGGAGGTCTGTTCGGGTCGAACCCGCTTACAGGCAGTATCGGCGTGGTCACCATCAATATGCCGCGTATTGCCTTTCTCTCGGGCAGCGAAGATGAGTTCTTGCTGCGTCTTGATGAATTGATGAAATTGGCCTGCGAGAGTCTCGAAGTTAAGCGCAAGGCGCTGGAAAGGCTGGCAGAGGAAGGGTTGTTCCCGTATTCCACCTTCTATCTCAAAACGATCAAGCAGCGGGCTAAAAAATACTGGGCCAACCACTTTTCCACGATTGGTTTGATCGGTATGAACGAGGCCTGTCTGAATTTGTTAAATAAAGATATTTCAACAAAAGATGGCATTGAATTTGCACTCAGGGTGCTGTCGTTCATGAGGGCAAAGCTTGAGCAGTTTCAGGACGAAACGGGGAATCTATTCAATTTGGAGGCTACTCCGGGTGAGGGGGCGAGCTATAGATTGGCGCTGCTTGATAAAAAGAAATATCCTGCAATCAGGACAGCTGGTGTGAATGAGCCTTACTATACAAATTCCACCCAGCTGCCGGTTGATTTCAAAAATGATCTTTTTGAGGCGCTCAGTTTGCAGGAAAAACTCCAGCAGCAATATACCGGCGGAACCGTTTTCCACTGTTTCCTGGGTGAGCGTATCGATGATCCTTCGGCAGCCCGGGACCTGGTCATGAAAATTACCCGCTGTTTCAGCATACCGTATATTACATTGACCCCGGTGTTTTCCATCTGTGCGGAACATGGTTACCTTCGTGGTCACGTCAACCAGTGCCCGGTCTGTGGCAAAGATACAGAGGTATATTCCCGCATCGTGGGCTATTTCAGGCCTGTTAAGCAGTGGAACAGGGGCAAGGTCGAAGAGTTCAACCAGAGAATAGCATTTGCTTCGGAGATAAGACATGATATTGGGGGGAATCAAAGGGATATCATTGATCGATTACCCGGGGATGGTGGCGACAGTGATCTACACCAACCGGTGCAATTTTCGCTGCCCGTTTTGCCATAACCGCCAGCTTGTGTTAAATACCGATTTCCAGCCGGTTGAGCTGGAGGAGGTTATGCGTACCATCTCAGACCGCAAGGGCTTTATCGATGGTGTAGTTGTGAC
>DKFA01000124.1:0-1342 GCA_002452695.1 Dehalococcoidia bacterium UBA6808 | reverse complement strand
AAAATAAAACTGGATACCAACGGTTACAATCCTGCTGCGCTTGATATCCTGATAGGGGGCGGTTTACTCGACTATATCGCTATGGATATCAAGACCTCCCTGCCGAAATATGATCTGGCTGCCGGGATAAAGGTAGAAAAAGAGAAAATTACAACAAGTGTGGAGCTTATTCAAAAGTCGCGCGTCAAACATGAATTCCGTACAACCTGTGTGCCCGGTATTGTGGATATACAGGATGTGGAAGCAATCAGCGTCTGGATAGGCAACGGGGAGGACTATACCTTGCAGCAGTTTCAGCCGGAGAACACACTGGACCCGGAATGCAGTAAAATAACTCCATATTTGCGACAGACGCTGGAAGAATTCAGGGAAATAGCCGGCAGGAACGTTGCATCATGCCGGCTGATTGGGGTTTGAGAAAACGCAATGAAGAGCCAAGGAGATCGAGTTGAGCTACGATATCGAAGTTAAATTGCTTGTCATCACTCCCGGCAGCGAGACGCTGGTGGAAAGGGCCGGGCGTTTGTGTTATGCCAGCGGAGATAAGATTGGCTCCAATGACAGTTGGTTGCAGACCAGGATCAGGCAAGGGCATGAAAGCCTGATCGAGCATGCCAGCGCCACCTTTTATATTAAGGCCTCCCGCGCGCTCACGCACGAGCTGGTACGCCACCGCATCGCCAGCTACTCACAGCGCAGCCAGCGCTACGTAAAGGAGTCAAAACCGGACTATATCACGCCCCCCGAGATCTCCGCAGACCCCAGGCTTGTGAAGGTATACAGGAAAGCCATGGATGCAGCCTGGCAGAGCTACCGCGAGCTGCTGGAGGCGGGGATCAAGGCTGAGTTGGCCCGTTACGTGCTGCCCAACGCCTGCTCCACCGAAATCATCTGCACGTGGAATTTCCGTGAGATCAGACATATCATCAAACTGCGCGCCAGTCCCGCAGCCCTGCCCGAGATGCGCGAGGTGGCCGATATGATCAAACGGATTATGCAGAAAGAGGCCCCTCTCGTTTTTGGTGATCTTTAATCTTATAATTGATCCTAAATGTTCGGTAAAGGCTGCGAAAAAGCCTAAACTTTTCTCCGGCATCCCCCGTTTCATATGTATCACACCCGCCCAACGGGTGAATTTATGGAGGAGAGAACCAAACCATGAAAGCCTTTTGCATGAAATGCCGCAAGGAGACTGAGATTAAAGAAGCCCAGGTGGTCAGGATGAAAAACGGAAACCATGGCACGAAAGGCTTATGCTGCTCGTGCGGGGCGAAAGTGTTCAAGGTGGGGAAACAATAAAACAGGGGGCCTGCGGTTTTATCTCTTCCGCAGGCCCCTTTTC
>DKFA01000119.1 GCA_002452695.1 Dehalococcoidia bacterium UBA6808 | reverse complement strand
TAACATTTTAGATGAGTGAATACGCGTGATTGACCGCTTTCCGGGCATATGTTATGATTCAAATTAGATGTCAGCCCTGACCGAACTTCACGCAGAAATAGAACGCTGCAAGAATTGCGATCTGGCCCGCCACCGCACCAAGGTTGTGCCCGGTGAAGGGCCCGAGGACGCCACTATTCTTTTTATCGGCGAAGCCCCCGGCTGGTACGAAGACCAGTCAGGCCGTCCATTTGTGGGTTCTGCCGGTCAATTCCTCGACCAGCTCATCGGTATGATCGGGCTAAAACGCAACCAGGTCTTTATCGCCAACGTGATCAAATGTCACCCACCCGAGAACCGCGACCCCTTGCCGGGGGAAATACAGGCCTGCAGCAAGTGGTTGGAGCGCCAGCTGGAACTGATCAAGCCCAAGGTGGTAGTCACACTGGGGCGCTACTCAATGGCCAAATACTTTCCCGGCGAGAGCATCAGCAAGGTACATGGCCGCGCCAGACGTATCAACAACGTGACCTATTTTGCCATGTACCATCCGGCAGCAGCGCTGCACCAGGGCAATCTGCGCAAGGTCATCGAGGCTGATATACTCAAGCTGCCGGCTGTGCTGGCAGAAGCCAAAGCCATGGAGGAAGACAAGGACCACCCGGCCCAACTCTCCCTCTTCTAAATTGCCATGACCACCCACCACAAACTGAAGATCATCCCTCTCGGCGGACTCGGCGAGATCGGCAGGAATATGATGGCAGTCGAGTATGGCGACGACATCATCATCATCGACGCCGGTATGATGTTTCCTGAAGACGAGATGCTAGGGGTGGACCTGCTGATACCCGACATCAGCTACCTTCTTGAGCATAAATCCAAGTTACGCGGCATCGTAATAACACACGGACATGAAGACCATATCGGAGCGCTGCCCTATATCCTGCCGCAGCTCGACCTGCCGGTCTATGCTACCAAATTCACCCAGGGGCTTATCACTGTTAAACTCAGGGAACAGCGCTCTTTTATCAAAGCCAAGCTCAAACTGATCCAGCCGGGCGTCAAGTTCCAACTGGGCAACCTTAAAGTGGAGGCCTTCCCTGTCTGCCACAGCATTCCCGATGCCGTCGGACTGATCATCTATACGCCGCTCGGCGCAATCGTGCACAGCGGAGATTTCAAGATTGACTACACCCCCGTAGACGGACGTCCGACCGATCTGGCCCGGCTGGCCAAGCTGGGCAACGACGGTGTGCTCCTGCTGATGGCAGATTCGACCTATGCCGAGGTGCCGGGTTACACGCCCTCCGAGCGCGTTGTCAGTCATACGCTGGAACGCATCATCGGCGAAGCGCCCGGACGCGTCATTATCGCCACTTTCTCCTCACTGGTCTCACGCATTCAAATGGCGATAGACGCCGCGGCCAAATACAGCAAGCGCGTTTTCATCATCGGGCGCAGCATGCATGATACGGTTAAGATGGCTATCGACCAGGGCTATCTCAATGCCCCGTCTGGAATAATATGTAATGCTGAAGAGCTAAAGAAATACGGCCCCGATAAGACTGTGCTCGTGACAACCGGCAGCCAGGGCGAGCCCACCTCAGCCCTGGTGCGTATCGCCAACCGCGATCATAGCGAGATACGCATCCACCACGGCGATACCGTGATCATTTCAGCCACACCCATACCGGGCAACGAGGCCTTGATCAACCGCACGATCGACAATCTCTTCCGCCAGGGCGCCAACGTGATTTACGGTGAGCGTTCTTCCGTGCATGTGCACGGCCACGGCAGCCAGGAAGAGCTCAAGATGCTGATCAACCTGGTCAGGCCTAAATTCTTCGCCCCCATCCACGGCGAATACCGCCACCTGGTCATCCATGCCAACCTGGCCCGCAGCCTGGGCATACCGGAAAGCAACATCTTCGTCATGGACAACGGCAACGTGCTGGAGATCGACGGTAACAACGGGCGCATAGCTACCAAACTGCCCTACGGCAATGTGTATGTCGATGGGCTGGTGCTGGGCGACTACGCCCAGGTTATCCTGCGCGACCGCAAGCTGCTCTCACGCGACGGCATCGTGGTCGTGATCGTAGCAATAGACAAGAAGGAAGGAAGACTGGCCGGCCGGCCGGATATAGTCTCACGCGGCTTTGTCGATTCCGAGCATGACGGCGCCGTGATTGAGCTGGGACGCGACCTGGTCGCCTCCACACTGAGCAAAAGTCACCACGTAGAATATAGCTCAATCCACACCAGCATCAAGGATACGCTGAGCAAGTTCTTCTATGAACAGACCAGGCGCCGTCCCATGATAATTACAACTGCAATCGAGGTATAGTAGAATAAGCTATGCCCGCCAGAAAAAGCAGGGGAAATAAAAGGCCGAAATCATCACAGAAGAACAATAAAAAGGGCTCGGACAGGTCCTTCATCAAGTTCCTCTTTTCCGGTCCCGTCATCCTGGCCCTCGTCTGCGTCATCGCCATCTGTCTGGTGATCGCCTTCTGGCCCCAGATCAACACCTGGTTCAACCAGCTTGGCGATGATATACGTTCGGCGCTGAGCAAAGCCTGGATAGCCCTGTATAAATTAATGGGCCTGGGCGTGGTCTTTGCCGTTATCTCCTTCATCGGCATCTGCATACTGATCGGCTGGCCGCGCACCTTCCTGCGGCGCTGGAACTACTGGGTGGGCAGCGCCTGCTTTATGGCAGCCCTGTGGGGCATACTCTCCTACCTGCGGCCCACCAGCGACAGCATACTGGCGCAGGTAACGATGGGCGGCTATATCGGCCAGGCCATCGCCACACCTTCGCTATGGTCGGGCATCCTGATCATCGGACTGCTCCTGCTGCTTGCCATTTTCTTTATCGCCCCGGAATGGCTGTGGAAGGCGCTCAAAGGCACGGCCAAAGGAGGAGCGGGAGCGATGGGCGAAGTAGTTGATGTGGTCAAGGAATCGCGCAGCAACGGCAAAAAGGCCGCTCCGATTGAGAAGATCGAAGACGAAAAGCCGTCCATCCCACCTGCACCGGAGACTGAACCGGTACACGTGGATACAGCAGTGATGGACCGCATGCGATCCTCCATCCAGGTAGGCGGCTGGTCGCTGCCTAACATTAACATACTGGACAAGGTGGCCGAGACCATCATCAGCGATGCCGAGATCGAAAAGCGCCGCGATACCATCGAGGAGGCCCTGGCCAGCTACGGCGTTCAGGCCAGAGTGATCGAGGTCAACCGCGGCCCCACGGTCACGCAGTTCGGCGTCGAGCCAGGCTGGGATATCAAGACGCGCGATATACGCGAGAAGGATGCCAACGGCAATGTGACTATCCGCACCGAGGAGGTGCAGCGCACCCGGGTCAAGGTGGAGCGCATCAACTCCCTGGCCAACGACCTGGCGCTGGCGCTGGCTGCGCCCAGCATCCGCATTGAGGCCCCCGTACCCGGCAAATCCATGGTCGGCATTGAAGTGCCCAATACCACCTTCGGCTCGGTCGGTCTGCGCGGCGTGATGGAAAGCACCGCTTTCCAGAAGTTGCTGGCCAAAAGCAAGCTGGCGCTGGCGCTGGGCAAGGGCGCAGGGGGCGAGACCGTGGTGGCCGACCTGGCCAAGATGCCGCATTTGCTGATCGCGGGCGCCACCGGCAGCGGCAAGAGTGTCTGCCTTAACTCGGTGATCTGCTGCCTGATGATGAACAACACGCCCGACGCCGTACATTTCGTCATGGTCGACCCCAAGCGCGTGGAGCTGGTCAACTACAACGGCATCCCGCACCTGGTCTCGCCCGTGGTGGTAGATTCCGAGAAGGCCGTGCTGGCGCTGCGCTGGCTCAACGCCGAGATGGATGGGCGCTACAAGCGCTTTTCCGCCACCAAAGCCCGCAACATCGAGGACTACAACAAGAACAGGCAGCCGGCGGACTGCCTGCCCTACATCGTTGTAATTATCGACGAACTGGCCGACCTGATGATGACCGCCTTCGATGAAGTCGAGCACTCTTTGTGCCGTCTGGCCCAGCTTGCCCGCGCCACGGGCATACATTTGATCGTAGCCACGCAGAGGCCGTCGGTGGACGTGGTCACCGGCCTGATCAAGGCCAACTTTCCCACGCGCATGAGCTTCGCCCTTACCTCACAGGTGGACTCCCGCACCATCATCGATTCAGCCGGGGCAGAGAAGCTGCTGGGCCGGGGCGACATGCTGTATATGGCGCAGGACGCTTCCAAGCCGAAGCGTTTGCAGGGCACCATGGTCGGCGATTCCGAGATCGAGCGGCTGGTCAACTTCTGGACGGCGCAGCGCAGGACCGAGCCACAGGCCATCAGGTTCGAAGACATGGCCCAGGCCGCTCCCGACGGCAAGAAATCAGCCGAGGACGACCTGCTGGAGACGGCCCGCCAGCTCGCGCTGGAATCCAGGGATATCTCCGCCTCCTTCCTGCAGCGCAAGCTGCAGATCGGCTTCCCCCGCGCCGCCCGCCTGATGGACAAGCTCAAGGAAGAAGGGTTCGGGAAGGATAAAGGCGAAGGCAAGGGCGAGGGGAAAGCGGACTAGAAGATTGTGATATAAGTACACCGGAATCTGTATATTCTCCCACTTAATGAACCATATTTGGGACGAGAATCAGTTTTCCATTTTGATCAAGTGATCATATCCTGTTTAAGGTGCAATGCTCCTATCGTTGCATATACTCGCAATGTCCATCTATCCGAATTACAGAAAGCAGCGTGTCAATTAATCCCACAGGGAATAAATCTTGCTTTAACGATCAGAGAACTCGTACGTCAAGGATATCTTTTTGGGGCTTTAGTACTTATGCGCCCACTAATTGAGAGGACAGCTATCATTTCATATCTTGCTGAACATCCAGATGAAATAGAGGCATGGAAATCCGGATGGCAATTTAAACAAAGACCTAAACTCGCTACAATGCTAGCTTCTATGAAAGGAGTAAAAGAAATTGAAGAGGCAAAGAATATTTGTGAACTGTTTAATCATATTGTGCATGGAGATCTAATAGGTTCGTCTTGGAATATCGTTCATTTATCTGACGGAAGTCTTGGATATTCAATAGGCAAAGTAACCGATGATGGGAATCTATGTGATTTTATTTGTTTTCAATCTTGCTGCTATCTCATAGTAATTATGAGTATGATGCAAGTTTATTTCCCAATATCCACTGAAGATAAACCTCTTTTATAATCGTGCAATTGCTATATTACGATAACATAATACTTGACATTTCTTATTAATGATTATACGATTAGTGTATCCTACATCTGACATCCGACGTTGGAATATTATGAGCAAGAAATTACAGAACGATATTGTGATACGTGACAAGCGCCAGGTTACATTACCCCGTGATATTTGCGAAAAACTGGGGGTTGATACGGGTGACGAGCTCACCGTATATATTGAAGGCGACACTCTGATTGCAAAGGTCAAAAAGAAATTGGCGATGGATTCTTTGAAGGAAATACAGAGGATTTTTGCAGAAACCCCGGTTACTGAAAAGGAAATGTTGAAGTCGGGCCGCCGGATCAGAAAAGAGCTGGTTAAAAAGTATTATGGCAGCCAGCTCTAACTTGCGGCTGTTTCTCGAGGGTAATGTAATCATCTCCGGTTTCTTTTCTGCCCAGGGCCCTTCAGTCAACCTTCTTCATTTGCATCTGCGCAAGAAAATCGATGTCATCGTTTGCCAACTGGTTATTGAAGAAGTTATAAGAAACGTTCATGAGAAAAAACCCGCCGCGTTTGCTGAACTGCAAGCATTTCTAATCAAGTCACCCCCGGTCATCGTGCCCAATCCTGCGGTTCACGAGATAAAAAGGTGGACAGCCACGCTTCTCCCTGAAGATGCCGTCGTCCTGGCTGCTGCTATCAACGCCAATCCCGACTATTTTGTCACTGGAGATAATCATTACTACCAGAATCCGTCTATTCAAATGAAATCAGGCTTACATATTGTCACTCCAGCCCAATCCCTGAAATATTATAAAACACAGGGCTGATCTAACGATCAGCCCTGTTCTATTTTCAAGTTCTTATTCTGCCTACTCTTCCGTCACCTTTAGCGGCCCAGGCATGGGTTCGGGTTCTGGTGTCGGGTTAGGGACCGGCCCCGGCATCGGTTCAGGAACGGGACGTGGTATCGGTCCAGGCATGGGTCCGGGTTGCGGCTGAGGCGTAGGGTGCGGGACAGGACCGGGCATGGTGTGGGTAAACATGATATTGAAGGAGATCGAGCCTCCCGGATGCAGCGTCTGTGAAGAAGGCGTAACGCCGACAAAACGGCCTGCATCAGGCCCGCCGCTGCGATACTGGACGCTGTAGGTACCCTGCGGCACATTGCTGAAAGTCTGAGAGACTGAGTGGCCGGACTCAACATAAGGCCCGGTCACGACATAGTTCATGGGACCTGACCAGGTATGTCCATCAAGCGTGCAATCCACAGTCACATAGCCCCTGGCTTCGCTGCTGAAATTCAGCGTATAGGCGACCGAGCCTCCCGCATTAAGGAACTGGCTCGGCGAAGGCGTTATGCCCGTCAGTGTCGCCCCGATGGGGCCGCCTGAGTTATAGACAAGCGTGTAATGGCCGGAAGGATAGTCCCGCAGCGTGACAGGGGCCCTGTCCTCGGTATCCGCCAGGCCCTCTTTGATGATGGAATAACTGATCGGCCCGGAGCCGGGACTGGTCACCCAGGCCCGCCCATCCAGCGTGGCGCTGACCATGATAGTGCCGGTGGAAGGCTGGCTGAAGAAGTTCATGGTAAAGGCCACTGTGCGGCCTGCCGCCAGCGTTTGCGACGGCGAGGGTGTGATGCTGCTCAGGGCAGCGCCTGCCGGGCCTCCGCCCAGGTAGGTCAGAGTGTAATATCCAGCAGGCACTTGCGTGTAGCTGCGCGGCACCTGGTAGTCATGGCTGCGCATCGGACCGGCCAGTGCGAAATTGACCGGGCCGGTATAGGGCGCCCCGTTTAATGTAGCGGCCACCACCACGTTGCCGTTCTGCTGCTGCGTATAGAAATTGAGAGTAACTGTGGCAGGCCTGCCGCCTCCGACCACCAGCGTGGCGGCCGGGGTTATCCCGCCCAGCGCCGAACCGGCAGGTCCTCCCGACGTGTACGCAATGGTGTAGGTGCCCGAAGGCACATCGCTGAATTCGATCGGCACCGATGAATATGAGCCGGCAATGGGTCCGTTGATAGAATAGGATACAGACCCCGTCCACGGCGAACCGTTGTTCAGCGCATTGACCGTCAGCGTGGACGACCTGGCCCGGATAAACTGCAATTTGAATTCGATCTCGCCGCTGGAGGAAAGCGTCTGCGACGCCGCAGGAGAAATACCGCTGAAGACCGCACCCTGCGGGCCTCCCGAGTTGAAGGTAACGGTATATGCGCCGGGCGGCAGGCTGACAAATGTTCTGGGCACACTGGTCTCGATGTCTTTATATGAACCGAAAATCGAATAATTTACCTCACCCGACCAGTCCACGCCATCCAGCGTGGCGCTGACTTTGATGCGCGAATCGGAAACCGTGTGGAAGTTGAACGTAAAATAGGCGTCGGCCCCGCCGGCCAGCTCGAGGGCAGGCGCCGGGGAGATATTGGTCAGCGCCGCTCCCTGGGGGCCGCCGAAATTGTAAGTAAGCGTATAGCTGCCGGAAGGGATGCTGTTGAAGCTCCAGGGGACGGTGTTCTCATTGTCGCTGTGAGGCCCGCTGAGGCGGAAGTTGAGCGGGCCGTTCCAGGCCTTGCCGTCCAGCGTAGCCGTAACACGAATATTACCCAGGCTGGAAGGCGCAGCGCCCGGCGTGCGGAAGGACCGGGCAGCCGTCCAGTCCAGAACCTTTCCCGCCCTGGTGGGCTGCACACGCCAGTAATACAGTGTACCCGCTGCCAGTTTCCCCGCGGGCACCGTGTAATTCACGATGCTTAATCCATTGGCGTCGATAACCAGGTTCTGAAAATTGGCATCGGAGGCTACAGCCAGTTTATAGGTGGTATCGGCCGTTCCGCCCGTCCATGACAGCGCCGGCATCGGCGAAGCCACCGTGCTGCCGTCCTCAGGCGCTGTCAGAGTGACGGCCACAGGAGCGGGCGGCACGCACCCGGCAAATAGCATGACTGCAATTAAAACCACGAAAAATAGACGTTTCATCTTCCCCCCTTTAATCAAATTATTCGGATATCCTCCTCACATTCCAGCACCGGCCAGGAACTGATATGATAGTCTATCAATGCCAGCCATTATATCAGGAAAATAAAAAAACGGGCGGCGCCGCATCCCTGCTCAACTACCAGCGGGCATGGTGCTCTTCCGCCCAGCCGATCAGGCCGTCGATGCGTATCTGCTCGCCGTCATCCATCACCACTTTGCCATTGTAACGGCCGAACATCTGGTGTACCTCGCTGGCCAGCACCACAGCATCGGTTTTGGCCACCCGTTCGAAAAAGGGCACGAATTCCAGTTCCAACCGCCCGTCCCGCGACTTCATCTGCCAGGGCTTTTTAAAATCCGCAGTGTCGTACTTGAAGTCCACCCTGGAGATCTTATGGATTCTACCGTTGAGTATAACGGCGTTATCCGCCAGGTCCGGATCATTGCCCATACCGGCGCCCAGGTTTAGCCCCAATGTCCGCCCGTCAGGAAGGTAGCGCGAGCAGCTCCCCCAGATCCAGAAGGAGCGGTAAGGCCACACACCCACACCCCAATCGAGGTTGCCCAGCGAGTTGCGCGGGTCGATCTCATATACCTGCGGCCTGATCTCGTGGCTGGCCACATCCATGTCATAGCCGTACTCGACCCTGCCCTGCACAGGCATGCAGTTTATCTTGCGCGTGTAGTAAAAGCGTTTATTGTCATAGCGAAAAATGTTGACGAGCGATTCATGACCGGCAGGGAGGCCCAGCCTGATATCGGCCTTGAAGGGCACGCCGCCGAAATCAGGCCAGCTTACCTCCAGCCGGCGCTCGCTATCTTTGCTGATTGAAAAATGCACGCGCAAGGCGCCCTTCTCATAATGGCATTCGCCTTCCTTGCTATCGCGCGACAGCGTTACTCCTCTGCCGAAAAGTGTATTGACCGTCTCCTCCTGGTATTTGCAGGTCTCAAAATCAAGCACGTAGACAAAGACTGGGCCGAGATAACCGATATGGCTGAGTGTAAAGGAGAAGTAATGCGTGGGCGTGGTGATGCCATAATACTGCCAGCGCTTGGTGCGCAGGGGCTGCAAAAAGCGTAAGGAATAGAAATTGAGGTCCTCCAGGTTCACGTCCCGCAGGGGCTGCCTGGCCCATCCGTCCACAATCAGGTTGCCCTGGCTGTCCAGCAGGTTTCCTTTTTCGGTGATCTCTTGCATGAGCTTTCCTCCCGGTGTGGCTTACTATCTATATCATACCTGATAAAGACGGCTGCGGAAACAGGCCGGTCGGGACTCAAATATGTTAAGATGTTAGCCGTTCATAACCCCCGCGGTCAGGAACATGAAAAAATATCTCTACGCTTTGGCCATGTTGTTTTGCCTGCTGCTTCCGGCGGCAACTTCCTGCCACACGCCGCCCTACTACGATAACGTTAAAAAGGATTTCCCTGCGATCGTGATGGTGCTCGCCGGCGACCGGCAGGGCTCCGGAGTCATCATCTCATCTGACGGGTGGGCGCTGACCAGCCAGCATGTGGTAAACAATGCGAAGAAGGTAAATGTATTGCTCAATAACGGCAGCATCTACGAGGCGCCCGTATCGGGACAGGACGAGGCCAGCGACCTGGCCTTCATTAAGCTGCCCCCGAATGACGCAGGCTATCCCTTCGTCACGCTGGGCAACTCGACGGAATCGGACGAGTTGCAGACCGGCGGCCCGGTGGTGGTGCTGGGCTACCCGGCCGGCAACGATATCAAAAACCTGATGTTCAGCACCGGCATCGTCTGCGCCTTCCGCACGATCGAGTCCGTCGACTATATACAGAGCGACGCCACCATCTATGCCGGCAGCAGCGGTGGCCCGATGCTCAACACCAGGGGCGACGTTATCGGGATCATCAACAGCAAGTACACCAACCTTAAGGACAGTTGCGCCACGTTCGCCACATCGATAAATACAGCCAAGGAACTTTTCGCGCGCGTGCAGAAGGGCCTGCCCATCGGCGCACAGCAGTTCGCCGTACAGCCGCCCGTCAGTATTGCTATTACGATTAATAATGTACAGACCAGTAATATAACCAGCAGCGGGGCGACCATATCATGGCAGACCAACATCCCCACCAGCGGCGGCGTGGAGCTGGGCAAAAACGAGTTCTCCAATGCCTATGTCTCAGCCGGGGGCAAGCCGACGACCTCTCATAGCGTGCAGATAACCGGACTGGAGGCCAGGACCGCCTACCGCTTCCGCATCACTGCCGCTGACAAAGCGGGCAAGCTGGCTTATTCCAGCATCTATGATCTGGCCACAGAAAGGGCGGCCTGCGCCAACGTGGGCTGCCGTGCGCCCGGTTTCAGCTTGAATACCACCGACGGCCGGACCATTTCACTCAACTCATACAGGGGGCGTAAGGTAATCCTGGTCTTCACATCTGCCGGCTGCAGCTCCTGCGCCGAGGTGATGCGCTGCATCCAGCAAATCTACGGCAACTGGCCGCGGGAACAGATGGAGGTGATCGTGGTCATCGGCCTGGAAAAGGCGGCAGAGGTGGACCGCTGGATCAAGACCTATGAGATAAAAACACCGGTGGTATTGGACCCGGCCGGCGACATCACCAACCAGTACCAGCCGGCTAAGATGCCTGCCCTGTATTTTCTGGACGGCGAAGGGACGATCAAGATCAAGAAATATGCCCCGCTGGGCGGCTGCGGCAAGGAGATCGACGCCCTGCTAAGGCTATATTAACCGGCTGCTAATATTAAATTCCTATTTGGTAGGCAACAATTGCTGCTTACATTCTGATAATATTCTTCTTTCAGCCAGTTCACAATACTGCTTATCGATATCATAACCAATATATTTTCTATTGGCTTTCAAAGCTGCTACACAAGTACTGCCACTACCGACGAATGGATCAAGAATTATCTCATCTTCAAATGTGTATAACTGGATAAGTCGTAAAGGTAATTCAATTGGGAAAGGCGCTGGATGACCAACTTTGGTAGCGCGTTCAGCCGAAAAACGCCAGATACTTTTAGTATACTCTAAGAACTGCTCTCTCGTGATTGTGCTTTTCCGCCGATATGGGTTCTGCCTTGTAAAACTATCTTTACAATATACCAAGATATACTCGTGAATATCCCTTAATACTGGATTATTTGCCTTCAAATAAGTGCCCCATGCTGTAGAAGGACTAGCGCTACTACCCTTGTCCCATAATATTTCACCACGCATGAGAAATCCAATTTTTTGCATAATTTCATTAACATGGGTGTTCAAAGGAATATATGGTTTACGCCCTAAATTTGCTATATTAACACAGGCGCGACCTCCTGGCACTAATACCCTATATGTTTCAGCAAACACATTCTCTAATAATTGAAGATATTCTTTTAATGACAGGTTTCCGTCATATAATTTCCCAACGTTGTAAGGGGGTGAAGTCACCATCAAGTGTACTGAATTATCGGGCAATTCATCCATATGTTCACTAGTTTTACAAAATATTCTATTCACATTACAGTCAATTACAGAATTTTCTTGATATGTGATATTTTGACCGCCATTTAGTCCATCATAGAGCTTACTATTATAAAATTTTGATGAATCATGATTTATCCGTCCTGGTGTACCAAAAGCACTGGTTTCAGTACCTTTTTCTCTTTTTCTTTGAATAATTTTGTCATCCATAATTATTTATCAAGCAAGACCGGCGCGAGTAAATAAAAAAAGAGACCTGAAGGTCGAAGGCGCCGATGTTAATCGTGATACGTCTTTATCTGGAGATTCTTTAAATACCTCGCCCGCTGCAGCATGGCCGCGATGCAACGGATGGCATTGTCGGGCATCACGTATACCGGCAACCCTTCTCTCACGCACTTGACCGCGCCTTTGAGCTGGTCATGAAAATTAGCCGGTATCACAATGACAGGCTTTTTATATTTGTCGCGCAGCTCCTCCATCCTCCGCCTGTACCAGTCTTCTTGCAGGAAGGCATATGTTATGATCAGGCATACATCCACTTCCGGGATGATTATCTCAAGACAGTCTACGAATACTTTAGAGCCGCCGATGATGGGCGCCCAGACCAGGTCAACCGGATTCCTACGATTATTGGATGGAGGCACCTTGTCCTTCAGGTATTCCGCCAATTTGGCCTGGACGTCTGGCGAAAATGGTCTGATTTCGAGTCCCTCTCGTGCGCAGGCATCAGCCGAGGAAACACCGGCACCGCCTGCCTCGATCAACAACCCGATGTTATTATCAGCCGGCAGCACCGGGCTGGTGAAAGCAACGGCCAGGTCGATGACATCCTCCATCCCTTTTGCTGCGATGATGCCATTTTGTCTGCACATGGCCTGGAAGACCTGGTAGCTGCCCGCCAGCGAGCCCGTATGCGAGGCTGCCGAGCGCGCCCCCAACTCCGAGCTGCCGCCCTTCCAGATGATCACCGGTTTGTGCGGACAGACCCTGCCTACCATCTCGATAAAACGGCGCGCGTCCTTGAGGCCTTCCACATAGGCGGCGATCACGCTGGTATTGGGATCATCGCCCCAGTAGGCGATCAAGTCTTCCACCGTGAGGTCGCACTGGTTGCCTATGCTGATCACACCGCTGAAGCTCAGGCCGCGCTCGCCGCCATGTCTGAGGAACACCTCGCTGACCCAGCCGCTCTGTCCAACGAAGCCGACCTTGCCCGGCTCGAACGGCAGTGAGATGTAAGGCACAATGGTGTTGATCCTGCCGCGTGAGGTGTAGATGCCCATGCAGTTGGGGCCGATCAGGCGGACCCCGCCGGAGCGGGCAACCCTGACGACCTCGTCCTCGGCCGACCTGCCGTCCGTCCCCATCTCGCTGAACCCCACGGCATGCACGATGCCGAACTTGACATTCTTATTGGCGCAGTCCTGAATGCTCTCCAGGATGGCAGGGGCCGGGATGGCCAGTATAGCCATATCCACCTCATCCGGGACCTCCGATACGGATTTATAGCATTGCAGCCCCATGATCTCCGTTTCCCTGCGGTTGATCGGGTAGATCTTTCCAGCGTATCCGTCCTCCAGCATACGCTTGATAAACATGCCCCCCGATTTGTGTTCGTCCCTGGAAGCCCCCACGATTGCCACGGAACGCGGCTCGAAAAGGTATTTGAGGTCCGGCGCTTGATTGCTCATATGCTGCATACCCCCACAAAAAAGTAGTACCGGCCGGTTGATAATGAATACGGATGAGCTACATTATCCTATGCCGATACCCCTATGTCAAAGCGCCGGCATTGTGATATAGTACTTATAATTGCACATTTGCAGGCATTTCTTTTTTAACAGGGCGGACAGCCAATGAATAAATCGAGGAGGGTATCATGGCATATGAGACTATCATCTACAAGGCAGAGGGAGAACTTTGCAGGATCATAATAAACCGGCCGGAGGCCATGAATGCCATTACACCCAACATGCTGAAAGAGCTGCGGGACGCCATGCTGGAGGCGGGCCGAGACGGCAATGTTAGGATCGTCGTACTGACCGGTGCAGGCAAGGCCTTCTGCGCAGGCGTCGACCTCAAATCGCTGGGAGGGCGTAAACTTGAAAGGGGCAAGGTCGGGGATATACTTGACATCCCGGCGCGCAACCTTATCAATACGATTCGCTCTGTACCCAAGGTAGTCATTGCGCTGGTCAACGGCTTCTGCTTCACCGGCGCCATGGAGATCATGCTGGCCTGCGACCTCGTCATCGCATCCGAAGACGCCAAGATCGGCGACACTCATGCCAAGTGGGGGCTGAGGCCGACCTGGGGCATGAGCGCCAGGCTGCCCCGCAGAGTGGGCTTCCTCAAGGCCAAAGAGCTATCTTTCACGGCCGATGCCATCCCGGCTAAAGAGGCTGAACGCATCGGTCTGATCAACCTGGCCGTCCCTTCCGATAAACTGGAAGAAGCGTTGCAAACCATGGCTAAAAAGATCCTGGCTAACAGCAATCAGTCCATCGAGGCCTACAAGCTCCTTTATAATAATAATGAGACGATGACACTGGAGAAGGCTCTGGAATTCGAATTCGAGAGCGAGTTCGACATCACCGACACCGAGCAACGGCTGGGAGGTTTTAAGAAGTAAGTCCTGCAGAGTAAATAATTTGCAGGAGGTTGAGCAAGGCCGGCCAAGAAGCTGAAATGCCTGAGCAAGGACGAGGACAAGATCAACCGCGTCTGCGAGACCTCCCGCATTGCGGACATCGGCCGCAAGGATGTCTACATTAGTTCATCTCAGGCACTTCTTCATTTACCGATAGCTCTCTGAATTGCCCGTTTCCAGCCCAGGTCTGTGATCAGTTGTGGTTCAAAGAAAATGCCGCGCTGGATGGTGGTGAACTGAAAGGAAACCTCGTAGACGATGTTATTCCTGCCCTTCAAATAAGACAGCCACAGGAAGAAATGCGGCAGGGGGAATCCGGCGAAGGTGCCCACCTCGACCCGCACGATAGCAGTGAGCGGTATCTGAAAGGATTTCTTATGCAGGCTGAGCGCATGGTCGAGCACTTCCGTCATCGGGGCATCGGCCAGCTTCCTGATGCTGGCCTTGATCTCCGGACTGTCCTCAACCCTGTGCAGGAACAACAGGCGGCGGTCGGTCAGGATCAGGCTGCCCTGGCCAACTGTCTTGCGTTTCTCCAGCAGGTGTGTCCAGCGGCGGTGCTGCCTGATAATAATCTCTTCGCCTGTACCCTGGTCTACTTTCTTTATATCCTCCATCGCGCAAAACGCCGGATACTACTTAAACTCGCTGCGGGCTAAGGCCGTCAGAACGATCGATATAGCGCCCAGGAGGAAGAAGCAGAAGAACGCTGCGATAGCGCCGGTCAGGGCCAGGCCCCATACCTTGCGCAAGATGCAGAAGATGCCGCCGAGGATGGCCAGTACAGCCAGCACCGCCATCGCAATGGCTACAGTAAACAGCGCCGGAGATAACCATTGAGGCACATCGCTGCCTAATACGCCGACAATTCCTCCCGCCAGCGCCAGCCAGAAACAGATAAACAGCATCCCCGCGCCCGAAATGATATCGAGAATACCAGCAGTCGCAGTGCGCCAGTAATGTTCCATACCTTCGCCTCCTGTTTAAAATCTGCCTATATTATAGCCATTATCCTGCGGCTTTACTTCTTTTTGCGGAAGGGGGAGAAAAGCTCCTCATCTTTGCGCAATTCGATAATGCGGTCACGCAGCAGGGCGGCCTTTTCGAACTCGAGGTTCTTCGAGGCCTTCTTCATCTGTGCTTCCAGCTCTTTGATAAGGCGGGCGAGCTCATCGGCAGGCACAGGGGCAGCCTGGTATTTGCCCCTCTCCTCGGCTACGACCTTGACCCGTTCCGTAATATCGCGGATGGCTTTCCTGATACCCTGCGGCGTAATGCCGTGCTCTTTATTGAACTTCTCCTGTATCTTGCGGCGACGGTAGGTCTCCTCAATGGCATTCTTCATGGAGTCGGTCAATTTGTCGGCATACAAAATCACATGCCCGTCCACGTGGCGGGCGGCGCGTCCCATGGTCTGAATCAGTGCATCCCGCGATCTGAGGTAGCCTTCCTTGTCGGCATCGAGTATGGCCACCAGGCTGACCTCGGGGAGGTCCAGCCCCTCGCGCAGCAGGTTGATGCCGACCACCACGTCATACACGCCCAGTCGCAGGTCGCGCAATATCTCCACGCGCTCCAGCGTGTCCACTTCCGAATGCAGGTAATGCGTCTTGATGTCCATCTCTTTTAAATAATCGGCCAGCTCCTCGGCCATCTTCTTGGTCAGCGTGGTCACCAGGCAACGCTCTCCCTTGCCCACACGGAGCTTGATCTCATAGATAAGGTCGTCGATCTGACCTCTGGTCTGTTTGACCTCGATGGTCGGCTCCAGCAGGCCAGTCGGCCTGACCAGTTGTTCGACAACCTGTTTGGCCTGGGTTTGCTCGTACGGTCCGGGCGTGGCGGAGACGAATATTGCCTGGTTGATGATCTGCTCAAACTCCTGGAAATTGAGCGGGCGGTTATCCAGAGCCGACGGCAGCCGGAAGCCGTAATCGATCAGAGTCTGCTTGCGGCTCATATCGCCGTGGTACATGCCGCGAATCTGCGGTATGGTCATGTGGGATTCGTCGATGAAGAGCAGGAAGTCCCGCGGGAAATAATGTATCAGCGTCCAGGGAGGACTGCCGGCCGGGCGGCGCTGCAGGTGCCGCGAGTAATTCTCCACCCCATTGCAGTAGCCCAATTCGGTGAGCATCTCAATATCATAATTGGTGCGCTGCTCGATGCGGGCCGCCTCCACTACCTTGCCCTGCTTCTTGAACTCCATCACCCTGTCTTCCATCTCCTTCCTGATGTCCTGGATGGCCAGCTCCAGCTTCTCGGGAGAGGTAACGAAGTGTTTGGCCGGAAAGATGTCGACCGATTCCTTCTCCGCCAGCACCTCCCCGGTCAGCCCGTCTATCTCCATGATGCGCTCGACCACATCGCCCCAAAACTCGATGCGGATGGCGATCTCCTCGTAAGCGGGGAGAATCTCTACCGTATCGCCGCGAATGCGGAACTTGCCCCGGGAGAAATCATAATCGTTCCGCTCGTACTGCATATTCACAAAGCGCCGCACAAGCTGATTGCGCTCGATCTTCTGGCCTTTGGCCACATTGACCACGAAGCTCTGGTACTCCTCCGGCTCGCCCAGTGAATAGATGCAGGAGACGGAGGCCACGATCAACACGTCGCGCCGGGTCAGCAGGGCGCGCGTGGCGGCATGGCGCAGCTTATCGATCTCCTCGTTGATGTCGGTATCCTTCTCGATATAGGTATCGGTTTTGGGGATATAGGCCTCAGGCTGGTAATAGTCGTAGTAGCTGACGAAGTACTCCACCGCGTTGTCCGGGAAGAACTCCTTGAACTCGGTAGCGAGCTGTGCGGCCAGCGTCTTGTTGTGGCACATCACCAGCGTGGGCCGCTGCAGGCGTTCTACCACGTTGGCCATGGTGAAGGTCTTGCCGCTGCCTGTCACGCCCAGCAGCACCTGTTTGTCGAAACCCTGCTCCACGCCCTTCACCAGGGCATCGACAGCCTCGGGCTGGTCGCCGGTCATACCGAAATCGGAAACGATCTTAAAAGGGGGCATCAATTAATTATAGAATCCGGCAGGGGAAAAGACTAAAGATAATTTAACAGATAATCGGGGTTTAAAAATATAATTGTGTTCCTTTGAACTTTGATAATGCCTTCATTATCCAGGTTGTGCAAAAGCTCGTTGGTCCTCTGACGCGAGACACCCAGGAAAGTTGCCAGCTCCGACTGGTTAATTGCATGCGGGTTGGATTCAACCAACCGCTTTTCTTTCATTTCCAGCAAGGCCAGGTAGTAATTGTAGGCGAGGAACTTGCACAGCCTGTCGGATGCGCTGTCACATAAAATAGAAAGATAACTGTCCAGTAAATAACTCACCCGTTTAACAAGGATTTCTATGATTTTTTCCAATAAATTTGGATAATGTTGGATTAATGTCTTGAATCTATCCATGCTCATTTCATATATGCGACAATCAGTCAATGCCCGTGCATTAGTCAATCTCCGTTTGCCATATAAGGTAGCCGATATACCAATCAACGCACCCGTGCTGTTGATTGCATAGCTCAGTTCTCTGCCGTTTATATCGGTGCGTGATAGCCGCACACTTCCCTTATCAATATAGTAAATTGAGTTAGATGACTCCCCCTCCCGATAAATAAAATCATTCTTCCTGAAATTTCTCAATACTGCACCACCAATGAATATCTTTTTTTCTTCATCCATGTGCTGAAAGAAATCGCCACTGTAATAGACAGGGCGCGATTCAAGAATCTCATCATCCTTCCAAATTGAAGAACTCATACTCGTCAGTCCCTAAATCGATAATTTGCAATAGTAAATAAAACACCATCAATCTGAATATAACAACATGATTAGATTACATTAAATAGATTGATTCATCAATTTATGTCCATCTACAGTATAAATGCATTATTAATTCACAGCTATTTCAAGCTTTTGTCAAAAAGATGACAGCGTTAATCCATTAATAGTGATAAACTCCATTTCATCCATTTAACCGAAAAAACTGTTTCGGAGGGATGCATGGGTTTGCCTCTAGATGGGATAAGAATTATTGAATTAAGCCGTGTCTTGACCGGTTCCTATTGCACAATGCTTCTCGGTGATATGGGCGCTGAAATAATCAAGGTGGATCAGCCCATAAAACCTGGAACACCGATCTGGGGAGGCGGTTGGCTGCCTGTAGGAGAAGATAAAAGGAAAGAAGCCGCCGAGACCGCACTGCAACGCAATAAAAAAAGTATAGCCATCGACCTGTCCAATGAAAAAGGCAAAGATATCTTCTACAAACTGGCCAAAAATTGCGATGTCATACTTGAATGTTACAGGCCAGGAGTAACAAAACGCCTCAAGATTGACTATACCACCATTAAAGAGATCAATCCTGCCCTAATCTATTGCTCGATTACAGGATACGGGCAGGACGGGCCCTATGCCACAATACCGGGACATGACATAAACTACATTTCCACCGCCGGTGTGCTGGGATTGATCGGTCCGGATAGCAATAAGCCGGTAATTCCTCTGAACCTAATCGGGGATTTTGCCGGCGGGGCCGTACAGGCAGCCCTCGGTATTACACTGGCAATAATAGCACGCCAGAAATCAGGGTTGGGTCAGTATATCGACATCTCCATGACCGACGGATCAATATCATTGATCAGCTTCATACTCGACCAATATTTTAAAAATGGCATTAACCCGAAAAGAGGCGAAACTCTGTTGGCAGGCATTGCTCCCATGTATAACCTCTATAAAACGGCCGACAGTAAATACATAAGTATAGGTTGCCTGGAACCTGCTCTGTGGGCCAATCTGTGCAAAGCACTAAACAAAGAGGACTTCATTGTCAAGGAATGGGATACAACACAATGGGCATATATGGTAAAGGAATTTGAAAGTATCTTTATCACAAAAACACGAGATGAGTGGTTTGATGAGTTAAGCAACAAGGATATAGCCATATCAAAGGTATATGACTTGGATGAAGCTATAAACGACAGGCATGTCCTGGCCCGTAATATGATACTGAACTTGTATCATGATGAATTCGGTTTAATCAGACAGCCTGGCATATCTATCAAGCTTTCTGAAACACCGGGCTGCATAAGGAGTTATGGTCCTATATGTGGGGAACATACTGCTGAGATATTAAAGGAACTTGGGTACAACAATGACGAATTAACAAAAATGAAAGAAGAAGGGGTTGTTGCTTGATGTATATTCTGTCGCCCATTCTTAGGCATCTCTGGATAATAAGAACAACTATTCTATACACATGAGGGAGGAAACTATCATTGCAATTACCATTAGCTGGAATCAGAATAATTGAAGCAGCACAGAATGCTGCCGGACCTATGGCCGGCAGGTGGCTGGCAGACTGGGGGGCAGACGTTGTACATATCGAGCATCCAACTCGGGGTGATCCTGTCAGGGGACGCTATTTCCGCATGTATGCAGGCCGAGACATAGAGACGGATTTCAACTATGCCTGGGAGAATCTCGACCGCAACAAGCGTTCACTCACGCTCGACATGGCCAAACCGGAAGGCAAACAGGTTTTTCGTAAGCTGGTCAGCCAGGCGGACATATTTTTAACAAATTACCGCACCTCCGATTTGATCAAATTCAGCTGCCAGTATACTGACCTCAAACCCCTCAACGACAGGCTGATCTATGCCAGCGTTACCGGATACGGCGATAGCGGTCCCGATAAGGACACCCCCGGCTTCGATGTGTCTGCTTTTTTTGCACGTTCCGGATTGCTGGAGGCAATGAGAATACCCGGGCAGGTGCCTCCTCCGTATGTTATTGCCATGGGGGATTTTATCACGGGTTTGGGATTAGCTTGCGGTATTCTGGCAGCGCTTCACTACAGGGATCTCTCCGGCAAAGGACAGGAAGTAAAGACCTCATTGTATAACATGGGCGTCTATGTCATGTCATATGACATAGCCGCCACACTTCTCCTGAAAAAACTCATGCCTCCAACGGCTGAAATGAAAGCCATACTTGAGAAACACAAAGGGGACCGTATTGACACACGTGAGGCATCGCTGACGCCCATGGTAAACTATTACGAGACCAGCGACGGGCGCTGGATATGCCTGTCACTGGTGCAACCCATGCAATACTGGCCTAACCTGTGCCATGCGATAGGGCGCGACGACCTGATCGACGATAACAGGTTTAATTCATTCCTGGGCATACTGGAAAACCGCAATGAGTTGTTTAGAATCCTGGACAGTACGATCCGCACCAAGCCACTTTCAGAGTGGAAGCAGCGACTGGACAATGAGGGCCTGGTCTGGGCATTACTACAAAACTACTTGGAGATCATAAACGACCCGCAGGCACGCGTCAATAATTTCTTTGCCACCTTTGAACACCCCTCTCACGGCCCGGTGGAGCTGGTTGCCTGTCCGGTGAAACTGTCTGAGACCCCGGCGCAGATCAGGAGGCCAGCCCCCGAAATGGGACAGCACACGGAAGAGGTCCTGCTGGAAAACGGCTTCACCTGGGAAGATATCGCCAAATTGAAAGACCTGGGCATTATTTAACCGAAACTGAATTTTACGAGCACATTTAAACGGAGGAAAACCAAATGGCCAATACACCGAAAAAAGTGGCAGTAATCGGCCTTGATTGCGCGCTGCCTCACATGATTGAAAAGCATATTAAAGAGGGCAGACTGCCCGCTTTTAAAAAACTGATCGATGACGGCACGCTGGCAGAGAACTGTCTGGCGCCTTTCCCCACAGTAACGCCTCCCAACTGGGCCTGCATTGCCACAGGCGCCTGGGACGGCACACATGGCATTACAGATTTTCACGTCCACCAGCCGGGCACCAGCCCCATCAACGAAAACGTGGTGCAGGCCTTCAGCAGCGAACGCGTTAGGGCAGAATATATCTGGGATGCCGCCGACAGAGCAGGCAAGAAATGCATCGTACTTAACTATCCCGGCGCCTGGCCTTCCAGATTAAAAAACGGTATTATGGTCGGCGGCGGCGGCATGTCCGTAAACGAGTTTCGCGACGGGCTGCCCAAACTCCAGGCGCGTATCAACATGTGCGCCGACCAGCTTGTCACCAATGGGGTATACCCGGGCGGGATCCGGGGCAAACTGGTAGAGGCCAAAAACTGGAGCAACCTGCCGGAGGGCGGCGAACCGCTGGAAATGGAATTCAACCTGCTCTTCCCGGCCACCAGGGAAAAGCCTGCCGATACAACCTGGTACGTGCTGGCGCACCAGTCAGCAGGAGGGGCCTATGACCGTATCACCCTGTCACCAACGAGAGACTTTAAGCAGGCCTTCTGCACATTAAGCCCCAATGAATGGAGCAGGAAAATCACCACCGCAATCAAGATGCCCGATGGATCTGAGCGTGAGGTGGTTTTCCGCTGCAAGCTGCTTGAGCTAACAGACGATGCTGAAGATTTCCGCCTGCTGATCGGGGCACTGGGCGAAACGACCGGCTGGAGCCAGCCGGCTGAGATTGCTGAAACCCTCGTTTCAGAGGAAGGGACTTTCGCCCCGCAGGGAGGTATCTTCGGGCTGTCGGTGGGCTGGTTTGATCTTGACACCTATGTCGAAATCAACGAACAGTATGCGCAGTGGATGGCGGATGCGGCCTATAACCTTCTTTCCAACCACGAATGGGACTTGTTCTTCATGCACTTTCACCCGACCGACTGGATCTATCACGTGATCATGGGCATGATGGACCCCAACCTGAATAAAGACAGGTCCAGCATGGAAAAGGCCTGGGCTGCACACCTGCGCATTTACGAAGCTGCCGACCGTATGATCGCCCAGATCCTCAAAGCGTGCGACAGGGACACCCTGGTGGTGCTTGTCTCTGATCATGGCGCCACTGCCGACGGGGCGCCCTTTAACCCCTATGATGTACTGGTACCGGCAGGCTTGACCACATTGCAAAAAGAACAGGAAACCAGCCCCAAATCGAAGACCCAGGCGGTCAGCGAACGTGTCATCGGTAAAGGAAGCGCGGGGGCACACGTTTTAATACCGGACCTCAAGAAATCAAAGGCACTTCCGCAAAGAGAACTTTATATTTATGTCAACCTCAAAGACCGTGATCCAGAGGGCATCGTTGATCCGGCTGATTATGAAAAGGTGCAGCAGGCGATCATCGACGCACTCTACTCATACGTGGACCCCGCTACAGGCAAAAGGCCGGTGGCCCTGGCTCTGGCCAAGCGTGATGCCCGCATTCTGGGGCTTTATGGCGACGGCATCGGCGATGTGGTTTATGCCCTCTATCCCTGGTTCGGCGGCCAGCACGGGCCGATCCTGCCCACAGCAGAATGGGGCATCGGTTCGCTCAAAGCGTTAATGTCGCTGACCGGACCGGGCATCAAGAAAGGCCACCGGCTGCAGCGCACTGTCTGGCTGACTGATCTCGCGCCTACCATTTGCTACTTGATGGATCTGCCAATGCCTGCGCAAACCGAAGGCGCCGTGCTTTACCAGGCACTGAAGAACCCGGATTTCAAGACGGAGGAGATCAACAAATTGAAGGCTGCCCTGTCCAGAATGGAGACCGCCCTGCAACGCGGCGAACGCCAGCCCTGGGACAAACATGAATGCGCCTGAATCCAGACTCGAGCCATAAAAATGACATGGAACTAAAAATAAAAGAGGAGGTACCGATTTTCCAGCTTGTAAAATATGCATCACAAACTATCATCACCGATATTCCCGATAATAAAATAAAGGAGTGAAATCGAGTGAACAAAATCTTTTACGCAGCCATCATGTTATTAGTCCTGTTTTGCATTTTACCTTTAGCCTGTGCAGCGCCATCAGTTGCCCCGTCGGCAGCACCATCCACATCTACGCAACAGCCTGAGCCGATCGTTGCCAAGCTTACCAACGCCTATCCCGCAGGCATGTCGGCCGAGTTGGCTCTACAGAAATTCGCCAGCCTGGCCAAAGAAAAAACCAAGGGCAGGCTGATCATCGACGTCCACAGCAATGGCGAACTTTACTCACGCGAAGATGAGATGATGGCATTATCCACCGGGGCTATAGAGCTGATGTCAACCAACGGGCCTTCCATGGTTGCAGTTCTGAAACCATCAATAATACTTAACATGGTCTATTTCTGGCCGGATTACAAAACAATGCGCGCATTTGAAGCGACTCCTGAATGGCAGGCTGTCTGGCAAGACGGCGTTGAAAAAAAGCTTGGCGTCAAAACATTGGGCTATGTGCCCGTAGGGCCCGGTATGAGTGCAAATAAAATCCGGCCTATAAAGAAAACTGCAGATTTCCAGGGTTTGAAATATCGGGCTGCCTCTGCCGTAGACAGGGCCTTCTACAAAACGCTGGGCATAGAGGCAGTACAAATACCGATTACCGAGCTATGGACCGCCCTCGAACAGGGCATGGTCGACGGTTTTTCCACCACTTTCTCTAAATTCATCGCCGGAACCGAGCCTAATTACGGTAAGTTCGCTGGCATAGACCAGGTCACTCAGGTAGAAGGCTGGCTATTCGTCAATGCAACATGGTGGAACAGTCTTCCATCTGATATCAGACAGACACTGGAAAAGGATGTCATGCCGGAGGTAGAAAGCTACGCAGTCAGCGAAGCGGACAGAATTGTAGCGCAGTGCATTGCTGATACAACTAAACGCGGCGTTCAATGGGACGCAATAGAAGATATGCCTGTTCTGAAAGATAAGGCCAAACCTTTCTACCAGTCAATGAAAACGATGGTGGGCAATGATGCGCTCTGGGAAAAAGCTGAAGCGATTATAGCTACATCAGCCAAATAACGGCTGCTACCAGCAAAACCACTACTATGAAAATATTGACGGTTTACAACAGGTTCAGTTCCTGGCTCGAGAAAGCCTTGACAGTATTTTCCGGGGTCTTGCTCGGAATAGCAACCGCACTGATGTTCAGCGAGGTAATTACCCGTTATTTCTTTCACTCCAGCTATGAATATATGGAGGAAATACCGCGCTACCTTACCATCACAGCTACATTCCTCATGGCCCCGGTTATACTCAAGCTGGAAAGGCATATCAATATCGACCTACTGCCAGAATTTCTGAAAGGAAGGCAAAAACAGATACTCACCCTGATAATAAGCTGTTTTGTACTTATTGCATGTATATATATGCTGATCGCAGGCATTAGCGGAGTGGCCTACCATTACAACGCAGGCACCGTTTCAAATACGGAATTGGAAATGCCAATCTGGATAGTGAACAGTTCATTTCTTGTGGGGTCCGCTCTGCTGGTGATGTATGCAACTGAACTTGTGATAAGAGCAGCGTCCAGATTGGCCGGCGGCAAGCAAAATAATTCCGGGGAAACCAAATAATGCTTGCATTCGGTTTAATTATCGGACTACTGACACTGCTGATCGGTGTGCCAATTTTCGCCGTTTTTGTGCTGGGCGCCGGTATTCCGTTGTTCTACGAGCTCAATGTACCGCTTTCAGCCCTTTCCAATCTCTGCGTGGGGGCAATAAACAAATATGTGCTGCTGGCGATTCCGCTCTTCGTGCTGGCCGGGCACCTGCTGACACAGGGAGGAGCAGCCAAGCGAATCATCGATTTCCTGATGGCGCTTTTCGGGCATTTGCCCGGCGGGCTGGCTATTATTGCGGTCCTAGCATCAGCGTTTTTCGGCGCCTGTGCAGGATCATCGCTTGCCGTGATCGTTGCTGTTGGAACGATCCTGTTCCCTATAATGGAAAAATACGGTTACAGCAGGGCATTCTCAGCCGGACTTTTATCGGTAGCCGGCATACTGGGGCTGATCATTCCACCCAGCAACGGCTACATTATCTATGGTGCTATAACCGGTACATCTATTTCACAGTTATTCATTGCAGGCATAATACCAGGACTCCTTTTGACATTGGCATTATGTATCATGGCCGTGATCAGATGCCGTGGCCGGTTCCAGACCTTGCCCAGGGCGAGCTGGTCTGAAATCAGTAGCACCTTCGTCCGCGCAATACCTTCTCTTTGTGTGCCGCTTGTAGTCCTGGGTAGTATATACGGCGGTATCGCCACACCAACTGAAGCTGCAGCGGTAGCATGCGCAACAGCTGTCGTGCTGGGACTAATCCATCGCGAGTTAACATTGCGTTCATTTATGGACTCGCTGATCAAGACAGCTTATGCTGTGGGCACCATTTTCCTCCTGATTGCAACAGCAATATTTCTTTCAGCCATGTTCAGCTATTTCAGGATCCCCCAGAACCTGACAACCTGGATGATGGGAACCGGGTTGGATCCTGTTGGATTCCTCTTTATGGCGACCATTCTCGCCATTATTCTGGGAACATTTATCGAAGCGGTGCCAATGGCCTATATCACGCTGCCGATCCTGTTTCCTATGGCCGTGGCGCTTAACATCAATCCGCTGTTCTATGGTGTTCTGTCCAATATTGCAGCCGGCGCAGGGCAGGTTACACCACCAGTCGGTGTCGGATTATATACTGCCGCCGCAACCGCAGGCGCCCGAACACAGGAAGTGATTAAAGAATCCTTGCCCTTCTTTGCAATTTGGGTAATAATTGGCTTCATTTTTATTTTCTTCCCCGACATCTGCACATGGCTGCCTAACCTGATGGCCGGGAAATAGAGGCTTGATACAGCAAGGGGTGAATTCACCCCTTGCTGTATCAATAATCAACTCTTGGCTAACTGCTGCAAAGCCAACCTGATCTTGTCTTCCACGGTCATGCCCTCTTTAACCGTGATATTGGCCAGGGCCTGGGTCGCCTCCCTGATAGAGTATCCCAGCCCTGTCAAAGCTGCCACAGCGTCGCTGTCAGACTGCGAGACAGGGGCGATGATCTCGCCTTCCCAGTCTTTCTCAATTTTGCCTTTAAGGTCGAGTATGATGCGGCCGGCCGTCTTTTTACCTATACCCGGCACCTGGCCGAGCAGTTCGGCATTGCCGCTCATGATGGCAGTGGTGATCTGTTCGGTGGTCAGCGTGGTCAGCAGCGCCAGGGCCACCTTGGGACCGATGCCGCTAACTGTGATGAGCCGCTCAAACAGGGATAGCTCCTGCGCAGATGAAAAGCCGTACAGGGCCAGCACGTCTTCACGCACGTAAAGATGTGTATGCAGGAAGACCGACGAACCGACGTTACCCAGCCTGGCCAGCGTCGAACCGGGCACGTTCAGCATAAAGCTGACAGATCCCGCTTTAACGATCACTGTATTATTACCTTTGTTTACCAGTATGCCTTCTATCGCAGCAATCATATCAATCCTCAGTATCCCCTGTTTAGTATCTGGTTGAGGTGCCGCTGGTTAAGGTGGCAGATGGCCACTGCCAGCGCATCGGCAGCATCGCTGGCTTCAGGTAATCCCATCACCCCCAACTGGAGCTTGACCACCTGCTGCACCTGATCCTTGCTGCTGCGTCCATAGCTGGTTACAAGCTGTTTTACCTGGGTGGGCATATAGCGCGCCACCGGCAACCTGGCCTGCGCGCCGGCCAGGATGGCGACGGCCTGCGCTCGGCCTATTGCCAGCGCTGAACGTGCATTATTAGCCACAAAGGGTTCCTCGACCGCCATTTCCTCAGGCTTAAACTCCGTTACTATTTTTAGTAAACCATCATAAAGAGTACAAAGCCGTTCCTCCACCGGCATCTTTTGCGGGGCCGAGAGCACGCCGCATGTCAGCATGGCAATCTGGCTGCCACTCCTTTCCTCAATCACACCATAGCCCATGTTAAGGGTACCGGGGTCAACGCCTAATACTCGCAACAGTCGAACCTGCCTTATTTCCTGGCGCCTGAGCCGGCCGCATTGACGCTGATTGACGCTGTCCTGATTGCAGAGGCGCCGCTGGCGTTGGATGCAGTCAATTTATAGATGGTGGAAGTCGCAGGCGTCACCTTTTTCGTGCCTGAGATTTGGACGCTGCCTACGCCGTGGTCGATCATAATAACAAGGATTATCAATAAACTTATAAGCTTATTACTCATCATAACCTGTGCCTGCATCGATACTGTCATTGTAGACGGTACACGGTTATTCTACAAAAAAGGATATAGCCCTGCACCTGCCGGGCGAACGGGGCCATATCCTTTAAATTATAGCCGGGGAATACTTACCTGGGCGGCTTGCAGACCGGGCAGGGATGATAACCAGCTGCCTGGGCCTGCATGGTGGTATCGAACCATATTCTTGAATGCTGGGGAATATGCCTGGCGACCGGGCAGCCCGGATAATGATATTCATGAGTATATGTGCTGCCCAGCCAGTCTTTTTCATAAACAGGCTGCGGGGATGGTGACGGCACCGGTCCTAACGGAGAAACTGCCAGCGTCACCGCATTCGTCACGGTACCTCCGGCATAATAGGCAGTGACCGTATATGTAGTCGTTACGTTGGGTGAGACCGCCCGATTGCCCGAAGGCGCTACTGGACCAATACCCTGGTCGATCGAAACCGAATTTGCTCCTGTCACGTTCCAGTGCAGCTCGGCTGTGCCCTTGGGCATAATGCCCGTGGGATTGAGCCAGGCCTGGATCACGGGGGCCTGCATGGTTGTTGTCGTAGTGGTAGTCGTCGTTGTCTCAGGTACGGTTGTCGTTGTTGCGGGCGGTGCGGTTGTACTGGCAGGGAAAGAAACGCAGCCCACGGTTATTACGGGCAGCAATAAAACAAAGAAAACCACCAAATGGAAAATGCCTCTATGCATAGCCGGAAAACCCTCCTCTATTAAGTTTGTTCTACATTGTTTATAATTGATTTCGAGTAAATGAGTTTAGGCAGGAGCGTTTTTAAAGCTCGGCTTTTAACTTCTCAATCAAGGCGTCGGTATATTCAAGGTTGGAAAAGACCCTTTGAACATCATCCAGGTCCTCCAGCTTTTCCAGCAGCTTGACTGTCTGCAAGGCCTCCTTTTCAGTAAGCTGCACCGTGTTCTTGGGCATCATGGTGACCTCGGCTGAGATGGGCTTCTTTCTTTTTTCAACAGCCAGTTTGACGTTTTCAAACTCCTGCGGGTCGGTGTAAATCTCCAGGATACCTTTCTCTTCCTTAGCGTCCCTGGCGCCGGCGTCGATGGCATAAAGCGAGAACTCGTCCGGGTCGATGCCCGAGGTATCCACGGTAATAATGCCTGTATTCTCAAATATCCAGGAGACGCTGCCAGCCTCAGCCATATTACCGTTGTATTTCTGGAAAGTGCTTCTGATCTCTGACACGGTACGGTTACGGTTATCGCTCATGGCTTCCAGCAGTATGGCCACCCCACCAGGACCATAACCTTCCATGATCATTTCTGTGAAGGTAGCGCCCTCGGCAGCTCCACTGCCTTTCTTGATCGCGTTCTCGATGTTGTCTTTGGGCATGTTGTTGTCGCGCGCTTTCTGAACAGCCAGACGCAAACGGAAATTGCCTTCAGGATTGGGCCCGCCCTGTCGCGTGGCAATGATGATTTCACGCGTCAGCTTGGTGAACATGGCGCCGCGTTTGGCATCCGCAGCACCCTTGGCACGTTTAATTGTCGCCCATTTTGAATGTCCGGACATAATTCCCCTCACCAGAAATATTTTATTTACTTCGTATTAAGAATAAAACATAAACCGATTATTATGCAATAGCCAGTTTTCTGTCATCCCACCCGGAAAATGGTAGATGCTATAATGGACATCAACAGCTTTTAGGACAACTTGCCTGACAATGCTTGAACAGCTACTCGGCCTGACCATACCTCACGAGCTTATCGTGATGCTGATTGCAACCCTGCCCATCGCAGAGCTGCGCGTGGCTATACCGGTGGGCATTCACACGTTCGGCATGCCCTGGTGGTGGGCCTTTATCATCTCGCTTACCGGCAACATGATACCGATACCCATCCTCCTGCTCTTCTTCGATACCATCGCCAGACTGGTCAGCCTGGTCAAACCGGGTAAAAAACTGGTTGATTGGGTCTTTACCCGTACCCGCCGGCATGAAAAATCCATACTAAAATATGAGTGGCTAGGGCTTGTCCTGTTTGTTGGAATCCCACTGCCTTTTACCGGCGCCTGGACCGGCGCTATCCTGGCCTTTATCATGGGACTGAAGTTCTTTCCCTCCCTGCTCTCGATATTCTGCGGGGTGGTGATGGCTGGGATTATTGTGACTGCTCTTTCACTATTGGGCTGGATAGGCGCCGTTATTGCGGCTGCTGGTTTTATAATTATCATCATCATGGGATGGTGGAAGACTTAGCTTTAGGTCAGGAAAATTAAGATTAAAATGACCGCTAAAGACAGTACCCTGAAGAAGATAGTCACAGGCTATATGTTGCAGGTACCCATGGTGCACGAACATTGCGACCGCTGCCTGGCCGCCGCCAGATGGCACAGCAACGCAATCCTGATGGTGCTGGACGCCGCCTTCGATTCGATCGGGCTCAATTACTTCCAGTCCGTCGTGCCTAAAGTCGAGCTGTTCCGGCAGAAATACGTTGAAACCGGCAGGATCACCAGCCTGGAAGGGCTGGCAACAAACAGTGATTCTGAGCTAAAAGAAATCTGGAAAAACCAGCGCTCCTGGAAGGTGGCGAGGGAAACAGCAGCTTATCTGGCTTCCCTTAAACAGATATACGGGCTGGACGACAGGGCGGCGCTGATTCACTGGGCCAGGCACGCCCAGCTTTATGGATGGGAACAGGACCCGATAGGCAGCATCAGCGGCGTGGGCATCAACACCTACCAGTACCTGAGAATGATGGGCGGCGTCGATACCGTCATGCCGGACAAGATCGTCAAGAAAGTGATCTTCGAGATTCTCGACAAAGCCGGCATCCCGCGCCCGCAGACCGATATCGATTTCATTCTGCTGCTGGAAAAGCTGGCGCCCCGCACCGGATACCGCGCTATCGAGCTCTGCTGGATGACATGGCTGGTGCAATCGGAAGCTGGGTTGAGCAGGACGGAAAAATACGCCGGTCTGCTGCCTCAAATATGATAATATTATTGAGACAGAGGGATTTTATTTGTCAGAGCAGATTCCCCCACAGGTAACTACCAAACAGCCGTTCTGGAATAAAGACCACATCCTCCAGATTGCATCCCTGCTGTTTGTCGTAGTATTGTTCGCGGTTCTGATCTGGCAAAGAGAGGCTATCAGCGACTTCGCCCTGGTCATGGCTAAATACTGGGGGCTCAAATACCTGGCCATCTTCGTCGTATCACTGGCGGCCTCTGCTACTCTAGTCATGCCGATACCCGGCCTGGCGTTGACATCTCTGATCGGAGCAGTATCGGCAGACCACTGGGATCCGATCTGGGTCGGAATCGTCTCGGGGTTGGGCGCCTCCATCGGTGAGACGACGGGCTACCTGCTGGGCTACAGCGGCCGTATGGCCGTCCCCAATACCAGGAACTACGAGAAGGTGGCCGGCTGGATGTCGAAGTGGGGCGACCTCACCATCTTTCTGCTGGCCATGATCCCCAACATTCTATTTGATCTGGCCGGCATTGCTGCCGGGCTACTTAAATACCCTCTCTGGAAATTCTTTGTCATCGGAACATTGGGACGGTTGCCCAAGCACATCCTGTTCGCTTATCTGGGTTACTGGGGTATCAACATCATACCGCCCGGAAGCTGATTGAATCAGGACGGGACCGACTTCGTCAAGGCCGGGGCCTTCCAAAAATGCAGGTTGCCATCTTGTTGCTATTCATTCTCCTCGATATCCTGATCATGGCGGGTTTGAAGCGCGCGGCTTTTTCCGCCAGCCTGATGTTTACCCGGCGCCTATCCCTATTCATCTTTTTCCTTAATTATGTAACCGCCTTCCTCCAGATGGTCGATGATATTGGTAATGGTGGATTTGTCCCTGGTGCACCCTCAGCCTGATTTGTTATAATCGACGCACCATTCTCAAGCGACAGGAGCAGTATGAAATTCGGACTTTACCTGCTTGAAACCCGGCCGCAGTTCCTTATCCTTTCGATCGTGCTGGGTCTAACCGGCACGTGCATTGCATGGTACGATGGTTCATTCAACATCTGGGAAGCGTTGCTGGCTACCTTCGGCCTTATCTTGACACACATGAGCGTCAATTCGATTAATGATTATTTCGATTACAAGAGCGGTATCGATAAGGTCACCGTCATCACGCCTTTCAGCGGCGGCAGCGGCATGATCAGGGCTGAACGTCTCACGCTGCATGAAGTGCTGTGGGTCGGCATTATCACCCTGTCGCTGGCCGTTCCTGTAGGCATTTATTTTATCCTGACCAAAGGCTGGCTGCTGCTACCGCTATTGATAGTTGCGGCGCTTTGTATAGTACTTTACAGCCCGTTGATTTTGAAATGCCACTGGCCGGAATGGTCGCCGGGACTCGGCCTGGGCATTCTGCCTGTGCTCGGTATGTATTTCTCACAGACCGGACTGTATACCTGTCACGCTCTGATCGCCTCAGTACCTTCGGGTTTCCTCGTGCATAATCTGCTATTGCTCAACGAGTTCCCCGACACGGAAGCAGACAGGGTTGATAACCGCAAAACCCTGCCAATAACGCTGGGCAAAAAAGGCGCGGCCATCTTCTACACCGCGGTCACACTGCTCGTCTACATCTGGGTGATCGGCGCAGTCATGCTCAAGGCTATGCCCGCATTCACACTGCTGGCCCTCTTGACGCTGCCCATAGCTATAAAGGCCATACGCGGGGCCTTCCACTACGACGAGATGGACAGGCTGGTCCCGGCCATGGGACACAATGTTATAGTAGTGCTGCTGACGCAGGCGCTGATCGGCATCGGCTATATACTGGCAGGATTTATAAATTCATAGCCGCCGTATTGCTTAATACTATGAGCCGTCCCTTATATCACATTTTCACCAAAATACCTGACCGCTACGACCTGATCAACCGCGTCATTACGCTCGGCATGGACGCTGGATGGCGCAAACAGGCCGCGCTGGTGTGCCTTCAGGACAGGCCTGGGCGCATCCTCGATATCTGCTGCGGCACGGGCGACCTGTCCGTCGCCATAGCCCGACTGGCCGATTACAGACCGGAGATCACCGGGGTGGACTACAGCCAGCCCATGCTGGAGATTGCTACAGCCAAGGCCGGCGCATTGAATCCGGGCAGCAATATACGCTTCATCAATGCCGATGTCGGCAGGCTGCCTTTCTCCGACGGCTACTTCGACTGCATCGGGATTTCCTTCGCCTTCCGCAACCTTACCTACCGGAACCCCAATACACAGAACTACCTTGACGAGATACTCAGGGTGCTCAGGCCAGGCGGCAGGTTTGTCATCGTGGAGAGCAGTCAGCCCAAATCAGCCGTTATCCGCTTCTTCCATCACCTGTATTTAAGGGCATGGGTCTTCCCCTCCGCATATCTCCTGTCGGGTAATAAAAGCGCCTACTGCTACCTGGCGCAATCAGCATTGCATTACTATTCAGCCGAAGAGCTGCAGGGGTTCCTGATCAAATCGGGTTTCAAACAGGCTGCCGCCAAACGCCTTTTCTTCGGGGCTGCGGCGATTCACACAGGTGTAAAATAAGCCTGATATATCTTGAAACCAGATGGTTTCAAGCGAGGCCGGCCTGATAAACAACCTGCCTTGATCTCCCTTTATTCAACTCCGCAAACATAGTGTGTGGACCAATAACTATGAACTTTTTTTAGTTCCTGAATATAATATGATTCTTTATTATTTCCTGTGAACAATCCCAAGGAACGTGCAAGTTTGAAAAATCCTTGTCCCGGTCTCATGCTATCCTTCTGAACAACCACTGCAGAAATTAGAGGCCGATTATTAGCAAATTCGTATCTATTAATTTCGTCGAGAAGTTCTCCTATCCTATTTCTATCCGGTGGCAAATCCATATTAAGACCAACCAAACCTGCAATATCGCTATAATATGTAATAGTCCGCTTTCTAGCGATTTTAATGCATTCTTCGTAGATAACTGTATTCATTATTGGCAATTAGTGTCCCATGGAACAATAACCTGTCAACGGCGGAGCAGTTCGCCACACCACACTTCCCCGCATTGCACCTACCAGCACTCATTGGGTAACACATGGCCAAACAGAGCTACCTGCATCTCACCCCAGTCTTCTTCCGGGATTTTTTCATAACCCCGCCGATAAAGCTCATCCAATTCCTCAGATTCGGCCTGCTGTAAATAGCGCCTGCAGGCTTGACGAATTACATCTGCCCTGGCTTTCTTCTGCTTTTGGGATATTTTATCAAGGGCATCAAGCAAATCTTCCTCGACAGGCACCTGTATGATTCTCCTGGCCATTTTAATGCCTGCACTTCATATCATAGCATAACTATACACAATAGTTTCCACATAACATTCCACATGTAGTTAGGGATATGAATCTGACCGGGAATCGAATAATCTATTTGGAAGAAGATATGGAGGGGAGTTCACTATCTTCCCCCCCCGTCCAGCATTTTGGATATAAAAAACCTTAGTCATTATGACTAAGGTCAATTATAAAGTCTGGTGGAGGCGAGGGAGGGTCGAACTCCCTGTCCAGAAAAAAGTTGCCAGCACTTCTACAGGCTTAGTCTGCTCTTTAGTGTCGCCCGCCTAACCTCTGCAGACGGAGTTTAAACGGGCCATCCGGTTAAGCTTAATCAGCCTGTACCGGCATCAGGACTGACGCATCCCGGCATTTCGTCGCCCAATCCAATCCCACCGGGACGAGGAAAGGTTGGACGAGCTGCCTATATTAGGCTGCTACTGGAACTGCTTCTTCGGCAGTTGTTTTTTTACTACCTGATTTACGAGGTAGATAGCGCCTCGGCCTGCCATACTGTGGGCTCTTCCCTGTCGAAGCCACGCGCCCCCATATTCTGGTTTTAAAGTGCTTAACGGCGCCTCGTTTTCAAGGCCCGTTCCACTATACGCTCGGTCTCACGCCGTGCGATGGCATCACGCTTATCAAACTGTTTCTTGCCCCTGCCGAGACCAAGCTCCAGTTTGGCGATACCACTCTTAATATAAATCCGCAGCGGCACCAGTGTCAAACCCTTCTGATTGGACTGCGCCGCCAGCTCAGCGATCTGGTCGCGATGCATGAGCAGCTTGCGTTTGCGGTCGGGCTCATGCGTGTTGAACCCACCCGCCTGGTAAGCCGAGATATGCGAGTTGAACAGCCAGAGCTCACCGTTCTCGGACCTGGCGTAGGCGTCCTTGATATTCACCCGCCCGAGGCGGATGGACTTGATCTCAGAGCCTTTGAGCGCCAGCCCGGCTTCATAGCTCTCAACGATATGGTAATCGTGGTAGGCCTTTTTATTCACCGTAATAGTCTTTGTGTTGTCCATATATGATAGAATTCTACCACCGCATACGCATAATAGATAAATAATAGATAAAGGGAGGCAGTTATGCAGGGGCTTCGTGAAAAAACGTGGCTTATTATAGCATTATTTCTGCTTGTCAGCCTCATTACAGGCGGGACATTCCTGGCTGTGAAGCTGTCCCAGCTTCAACCGGTGGAGATCGCCCTGGCCGATATAAAGGCCGCCCCGATCTCGGGCGACGTTTACATCGGCGGCGCGGTCGCCCGGCCCGGCATCTACTCGGCCCGCAGCGACGACACCCTCACCTCGCTGATCGCAACGGCAGGGCTAACTCCCAACTCAGACACGGGACATATCAGCCTAATAGTCGCTGATAAAGGCTCCTACTCCCTGCCGCAGAAAGTGGACCTCAACCGCGCCGAAGCCTGGCTGCTGCAGGCGCTGCCGGGCATAGGCGAGGGCAAGGCCAGTATGATCATAGATTACCGCACCAGGAACGGCCCCTTCCGCAGCGTGGATGACCTGGGCAATATCGAAGGCTTCGGCAAGGCTATTGTGGAAAAAGTCCGGAACTACGCCACGGTAGGAGATTAGCTGCCATGCCGTTGATCGGGTTCTGCTTCGCCTGGCTTGGCGGGAGCGTTTTGGGCATTTTTTTCAATCTGCCAATGTGGACGCTTGTCCTCTCCCTGCCGCTTCTCGCCGCCGCTGTATTCCTGCCCAGGCAGAGAAGGGGTCTGATATTGGCCGGCCTGTGCCTGCTGGCGCTGTCCGGCGGGGCGCTGAGGTACCGTGCGACCATCCCCGCAATGGACGGTAGCAGCCTGCATTACTATAACGGCAGGGGGAATGCCGTCATCGAGGGCATGATCGAAAGCCCGCCCGAGGTGCGCGGGCAGTCGCTCTCGTTCCGTTTCTCCTCAACGAAGGTAACGCTGGAAGGCCGGACATATAATGTCAAAGGCGACGCGCTGGTGCGCCTGCCCTTTTACCGGGATATGCACTATGGCGACGTGCTGCGCCTGACTGGCAGGCTGGAAACGCCGCAACAGTTCGACGATTTCGACTACCGCGGCTACCTGTCCAACCAGCACATCTATACCGTGATCAACTATCCCGGCGTACAGACCCTGCAAACGGGCGCCGGATTCCCGCCGCTGGCCTGGGTCTATGCCGCCAGGGAACGGCTGGCGGAGTCATTATCCTTCTGCCTGCCCGGACCCCAGGGACCGCTGGCGCAGGCTATTCTGCTCGGGCTGAGGGGCGGGCTGCCTGATTCCCTGCTGCAATCCTTCTATGCCACGGGCACCACACACCTGATCGCCATCTCAGGGTTAAATCTGACCATCGTGCTGGGCATCGTGCTCTCACTATCAGTCCGGCTGCTGGGGCGCCGGAACAGGCTGTATATCTGGATCTCGCTGGCCTTCATCTGGCTGTATACATTTCTGACCGGACTTCCTCCCACTATGGTACGCGCGGCACTGATGGGCAGCGTCTTCCTGCTGGCCGAAATGCTGGGCAGGCAGCGCACCGGCATCACCGCCCTGTCGCTGGCCGCCGCTATAATGCTGGCCGCCGACCCGCTGGTGCTGCATGACATCAGCTTCCAGCTAAGCTTCCTCTCCATGCTGGGGCTGGTGCTGATCTCCCCCTGGCTGATCAGGTACGCCAGCCCGGCCGTCAAGGCAGGCAACCGCTACCTGCAATGGTCCAGGCAGGCCGTGGCGATCACTTTCGGCACCACGCTGGCCGCCATCATCGCCACTTGGCCTGTCACAGCCGCCGCGTTCCATACATTTTCACTGGTCAGCCTGCCTGCAACCTTCTTCGCCATGCCAGCCTTTCCCGCCATCATGGTCACCTCCATGCTGACGGCTGCCGCGGACCTAGTCTGGCACCCATTGGGGATCTTGTTCGGATGGGCCGCATGGCTCTTCCTGAGCTATTTCTTGCTGGTCGTGCAGGTCTTCAGCGCGATACCTGCGGCCACGGTCACCGACCTCATCCTGCAGCCCTGGCAGATCATCATTTATTATGTAACCCTGTGCCTGGGCATCTTCGCCTTCCTCCGGCGCGACCTGACTGCAAGAGCATGGGCAACCGCAAAAAACGCCTTTACTCATCTGATCACCCAAATACGCAATATCCGGCCGCAGAGAGTCGCGCTCCCGGCCATAGCAATTCTGCTGACAGCCAATATTCTGGTCTGGACGGCGCTGGTCATGCTGCCCGACGGCAGGCTGCACGTCATCATTCTGGATGTGGGGCAGGGCGATTCAATACTGATCAGGACCCCGCAGGGCAGAAATATTCTGGTGGATGCAGGACCGGACCCGCTGGCCGCCTGCACGCAGATAGGACGCCGCCTCCCTTTCTGGGACCGCAGCATCGACCTGCTGGTGCTTACACAGTACCAGTCAGACCATACCGCAGGCGCGCTGCAAATAATGAAAAAATACGATGTGCGCTGCCTGGCCTCACCACCATTTTATACTGATAACGCGTTAAGCAGAGAGGTGCTCAATACCGCCGCCGCAAAACAGATACGACAGGTCGCCCTTGTCACGGGACGCCAGATACAGTTGGGCGAAGGGCTGGGACTGGCTGTGCTGAACCCTCCCACCCCGCCTTTCAACGGCACCGCAGACGATATCAATAATAACTCGCTGGCGCTGCGCCTCGCCTATAAGAACATCTCTTTCCTGCTCACAGCCGACATCGAAGCCGAGGCCGAGCACCGCCTGGTAATGGACAGGGCCGACCTGCGCTCAACTGTGCTCAAGGTCGCCCATCACGGCAGCCGCAGCTCAAGCTCGCAGGAATTTCTCTCCATCGTGTCGCCCCGCTGCGCCGTCGTCTCAGCAGGGGCGGAAAACCGCTTCGGCCATCCGTCGGTTGAGGTGATGCAAAGATTGAAAGCGCAGCCAGGTACTAAAGTTTTTACAACTGCCATAAACGGCAGTGTCGAGTTCATCAGCGACGGGGAAAGGCTGTGGTACAGCGTGGAAAAGACTGATGCGCAATAAATGTACTTCGGCCATACGATTCAAGTATAATGGCATTAGTAATATATTCGACGGGCACTTTCGCAGGGACGTAATCAGCCCGTGTTGATATGGCTCAGGAGGAATTAATGAACGACAGGGTGGCTATATTTATAGACGGCAGCAATCTATATCATTCCCTTAAGAACAACTTCAAGCGCGTCGACCTTAATTTTGCCGAGTTCACCAAAAAGCTGTGCGGCCAGCGCCGCCTGATCAGGACCTACTATTACAATGTTCTGCAGGATTCCATCCCCAAAGCGGAAGGGGTGAGAGAGCAGCAGGAGTTCCTGGACACGCTGCGCAAGATGCCCTACCTCGAGCTCAGGCTGGGTACGACCAAGCTGTCGCAGGGCGTGCCGGTGGAGAGGGGCATCGACGTTATGCTGGCCACCGACCTGCTTTATTTTGCCTCGAACAATACATATGATATCGCCATACTGGTCAGCGGCGATTCGGATTTCAGCTACACGCTGCAGGTGGTTAAGAATATGGGCAAGCACGTGGAAGTGGCTTACTTCGAGAACGCCGCTTCCAGGGACCTGCTCTATGCCGCCGACAACCTGCATGAGCTCGATCGCAAGTTTTTCACCGGATTGTGGACCGGCGGCAACCAGTATCCTTCTCACCGCAGGAATCAGCCCCGCTACCGGAAGTCCAGAACATCGACTACACAGGTACCTGTAGTCAACCAGACGGCAATGGAAAATCAGAGCATTCCGCCAGAGCAGCCTCCAACCCAGGACACTCTAACTTTGCCCGGCTTATAGGGACCTCCTCGCCCGACAGGTTATAGATGACGGT
>DKFA01000089.1 GCA_002452695.1 Dehalococcoidia bacterium UBA6808 | reverse complement strand
TAAAACCGACCCGGGCTGTAACGAAAAATACTTTCGGGCCTGATTTTTGCCGCAGGGTCAGCGCCCGCTGCGGGGATCTGGGTTGCGGCCGGTAATCTGAGGCCGGCGTGTGGATTGTGAAGGCGCCCTGATCAGACGCCCGTTAACGTTGATGAACTGCGTCTTATTCAGCTCATGATGTTCCACAATGTGTACGGGCTTGACGATGTTGGCAGGGTTGCCGCGCTGCATCCCCGGGGAGTCCTGTATTGTGTGGTGGATGATATTAGGCCTCGATTGAGGAATGCCGACGGACTGCGCCTTGATATATCCGGGGCTGTTCTCGATCGTGTGATGGATTTGTCCGGCGGGCTGCCTGCGGTTAACCGCAGGCCCCTGCGGGACTTCCCTCAGAGTATGATGTATGGTTTCGCCGGGTATATAAACATTGCGTCCAGCCAGCGGAATGGGGGAAGGACGGTAAATCTCATGGTGAACCTTGACGCCGGGGGGCAGTTTGCGTGTAGTCGATTGAGATGAAGCAGAGGCCGGGGTCGGGGCATAAATCGAGTATTCCCTGGGCCTGGCACTGACTGCGGGTTTGTTGGGTTTGCTCATGGGCAGCTGTCCCGGCATAAATGCACGCACTTCCCAGGTGATCTCCCTGCCCCTGATATTCTCAACCCGGTAGTGATATTCGGGATAATGGTGGTAAATGTGGGCCAGTTCAGGTGGTCCGGTTGTGTTCTTACCCCGGCGTCGTGCCAGCAGGGAAATGCCCATGGCCGTTGTGGCCGGTTCCGGCAGCAGAATCAGTATAATTGCCACTGTGTCGAGTGCAGCATCTTTGGGATTATAGGCAATAGTCATAGGCTGTAATATGTATTTTTTGAAGCCTGCTTCCGCCGTGGCCTTTGAGAAACTGCTTTAACCGGCGGCAGGACACTGAATGATAGTCTAACATCAAAATAGTTTTGATGCTAATCCGCATTTGTACACCCGGCCGGAATTATCATCTATCGGGTTTGCTATGCCCTGGCCTGCAGCCAGCTTATTCTCTCTGAGACTATTACTGCAGCATCTTTGGCGCAGGTACATTTCGCGAGTTCATTCGAAAGCTTGTCGTCAAGCAGGACTTCCTTTACCCAGCGGGCGAAATCGTTTTTTTCATCCGTAACATGATGGTTGTAAGTATCGGCGTGCATTTCGTCCAGCGCGCTCTTCAGTTCGTAGATGTTATTGAGTATCCTGCCATCATGGCAGTAGAAGCGCTTTTCATCGGGCACATGCCGGAGCGCCCTCTGGGCGTCGTCCTTGTTCCTGATCCCGGTGTTGGTCGTCTTTTTCTCAGGCTTATTCTTTTCCGCCTTCACCTCCTTCTTTTTCATCGTCTTCTTGGCTTTTGGTGCAGCCTTTTTGTTTGTAGCCATGTTGACCTCCTTTATCAGGAAATGCTTATCCTATCTTTTATGATACATTCATAGACGCGGTTAAAGCAACACATTTTTCATATCAAGGCCGCAGACCGGTTGTTAAATTTTGATTAAGCGATCATAAGACTACGGGATTACGTCGGTATAGCGGGCGATGAAAGCCGACCGGTCATATACCTGCTGTCGGGTGATGCCATGTTTGCTAAGCATCCTGCCGATATAACCCGTATGCTGTTTGACGGTATTGACGTGGATGTGGATCAGTTTACAAATCTGCTCCGTGCGTTGCGGAGAGCCTGCCAGCGCCTGCACAGGGCAGCGGCCTCCGCAGTAAAAATACATATTGCAGCTGTGGCAACCCAGCTTGTCCCTGTAGGACACCAGCGATTGCAGCGTAGCCGGAGCGATGTCTATGCCGCCTTCAGCGGCGTAAGCTCCTAATGAAGGAGGCAGATCGGAACATGCATATACCCTGCCGCCCAGTATGTCGTAGTTCTGCGCCAACTCCACGGCGCAGGCGGTATGCCCCCGCTTTTTCCCCTCCAGCAGGTAAAGCACCAGTTCGTTGATGTGAGCTATGGGCAGTATTTCGCCGTCCGACAACCAGGAGACGTAGTGCTCCATGACCTGCTCCAACTCATCCCTGTAACGCTTTGAATATACCTTGAAATCTGCATAGGGCTGCCCGGTATCGGCGAAATGCCAGAAGAAATGGTCAGCAAGCCCGTTCCGGTGCATGCTGATAAACTGCCGGAAGCAATCCATCAGCGACTGCTCCTCGCGCAGTGTGCTCCAGACCAGCACGCTGCCGTCGGACGCTTTGCGCAGTTTGATCAGGCTATCGATGGTCCTGGCCAGGCTGGTGCCCGGCCTGGCCTGCTCATGCTGTTGGCGGCTGCCGTCGATGGAGATGGAGTAAAGCCGGATGTCCCTGATCAGGTCAGGATATTTTTCGATCGCGTTGCCGATCAGCTCGCCGTTGGAATAGACCATGTATGCGGTACGGCCTGCTGCAGGCGATGCGTTCAACAATGCCCGCACTTTTTCCATGCGCCCCGCTTCGATGAAGGGTTCGCCCCCGTAAAAGCAGACGATAACCTGCCTGTCCGGGTATTTTTCGGCTATGCGTGCAACCAATAAAGCATCGCGCTCCGGGTCGCATTCCAGCGTTGCAATACGTGCGTCCTGATCCATCCCGGCAAATGTCAAAGTGCTGTTGATGCAGCCTTTGCAGGCTGCGAAGCACTTTTGTGTTACCGTAAGGTTGATAATTATGTCGTCGTTTTCTCTATACACGCCTGCCCCGTTTAAAGCGGTCTACTTAACGGCGGTGGAGAGGATGACGGTCCGCTCGTCATTGGTGTTCCTGATATTTTTCTGTACACGCAGGTAGTCTGCCACGGCGTCCATGTCCTTGATGATGGTGTTATTGTATTGTAGCCCAGGTGAGAGAGCACGATGACCTTCCTCCACATTCAACCACGGTATAGGGTTTGAACAGTCCTGTCAGCGCGGGTTCTCGCGAGATATCGATATTGGCAGCCATCAGCAGGCTCCAGCCGCCGACCTTTGTCAGGGTGATGTTATCGTTGAATTTAAACATGACATCATGCGGGATAACTAAGGAATTGGTGTCATCCACGTGCAGCAGCGTAAGGGAAAGCGGCGCCGATATTACCTCCCTGAGACGTGTTTCGGCTGCGTTATGTCCGGAGCAGGCGGGTATAGTGATGAGAGCTGCGGCCAGCAATATGGATAAAAAGCTATGAGATAATTTCAGGGGAAGCTTCATCAGTCAACTCCTGGATGCTATGGCGACTATTATAGTTTTTTCAGATCAATTTGCGAAATGTAATTTTGTTATCGCCCGGCGAATAGAAATCGGGGATCGAGCTGATGTTAATGTAGCCCCGGCCCAGGTAGAACCTGCGCGCTTCCAGATAGAGGGGATTGGACGAGGTTTCGATCAGGACCTGGCGCCCGGCGGCAGAGCGGATGTTTTCTTCGGCGGACTTTAGTAACCTGGCGCCGATTCCTCTTCCCTTTTGCGCAGGGTCTGTGGCGATCCAGTAAATGTCCCAGGTCCCCTGCGTAAGCGGCGTTGGCCCGTAACAGATATATCCCGCCGGCTGTCCGTTGACGTCGGCTACCAGGAAGTGGTAGCCTGAGCCTGTGCTGTCTGCCAGATAGCAGTCGATCAGCTCGAGGGCGACTTCCACATCGGCAGGCACGAAGGCCTCGGTCTTTTTCAGTATTTCAGCGATGGCTGGCCTGTCTGCCGCACGCATGGTCCTGATCTGTACGGGCATTAAATTCGCTCCAGAGCTAGGTCGATGATATTGCGAATGAGCGTAGCATAGCTCCAGCCGCGCTTTTCGGACTGCAGGGCAATGCCTAGTTCTGGTGAAAGGTCCGGGTTGGCGTTGACCTCCAATACCCTGATGGCGCCGTCTGTGTCCTGCCGCATGTCGACTCTGGCATAGCCGCTGATGCCGACCGCCCGGCAGGAGGCCAGCACGGTGTCCCGGATGGTTTGCCTCAACTCCGGGCTTACCTGCGCCGGGCACTGTACGCCCGTACCCCTGTAATAGGGTGTGCCCTCGAACCACTTGGACTCGAAGGTCAGTATGTGCGGCAGATCAGGCGGCAGCATATAAGTTATCTCTGATATTTCAATCAGCTCGAGCTCATGGTTGCCGATGACTGAGGCATTGAACTCGCGCCCGTCTATGAATTCCTCCACCAGCGCGTAGCCCCTGAATTCACCGCTGATGCGCTGCACCTGCCTGGCCAGTTGCTTACGATCTCTCACCACATTTTCAGGCAGCAGGCCGTGGCTGGCGTCCTCATCGCACGGCTTGACGATGCAGGGGAACCTGAGGCAGAAGTTGTCCAGCGTCTGCGGCGTCAGCACCTGGTACTCGGGCGTATGTATACCGTGCTGCTTGATCACTTCCTTGGTGCGGGCCTTGTCCAGCGTTAGCTCCAGCACATGGGAAGGATTGCCGGTAAAACGGATCCTCATATCCTCCATCATGCGCGCCACCAGCGGTTCCGACTGCGGAGCGTCATCGAATCCCTCGAAAAGATTGAAGATGACATCGGCTCTGATGGAAGACATGATCCTGCGCGCCTCTTCCAGAGGCTTGTGCAGGGCCACTTGCTCCCAATCATATTTCAGCTCTTTCAGCGCATCTCTGACGGCGAATACCTCTTCCAGTACTCCAACGATGGCCTCCTCCTCACCGGCCCTGTTGGGCTCATCGGTGAAAGGGTCATTGTAGATGATGGCTACCTTAAGTGTCATAAGCAGCTCCGTTTGATCGCAGCGCCGATAATGCCGCTGATCAGTTCCCTGTAAGTCCAGCCCATTTTACCGGACATGATCACAATATCCCCGGAGACTGGATTGAGGCCCGGCAGCGGATTTACCTCGAGGAAATACGGTATGCCGTCCCTGCCGATGCGGAAGTCCACCCTCGCTATGTCCCGGCAGCCCAGCGCCCGGTAGGCCCTCAGGCTGGATTTCTCGATGCGTTTCATCACCTGTTGCGGCAGTCTGGCCGGGCATTCGTAGTCCACCAGGTTGAGATAGTCGCGCTTAACCTCCAGCGAATAAACGAAGGTCTTGCATTTTTTACGGGGTATAACGCGCATGATGCCCACGATGACGGGAGGCGCATTGCCGATCACTCCCACCGTTACTTCGTCGCCTTCGATATATTGTTCGATCAGTACAGGCTGGCCGTATTTTTTCAGCAGGTCGCGGGCAACCTTTCTGGCCCCGGCAGCGGCATCGGCCCTGGAGTTAAGGTGGATGCCCTTGCTGGAGCCCTCAAAGGCGGGTTTGACGAAGGCTGGCAGCGGTATCTCACTATCTTTTAATTGCCTGAGCTGTGCGGTTGACTCGATCAGACGCCAGGTGGGGGTGGCCACGCCGGCGTCACTGACTACCTGCTTGGCCAGCGGTTTATCCAGCGTCATGGCCAGTGTCAGCGGGTCAGAGCCTGAGTAGGGTATGCCCAGCATTTCGAGCACGGCTGGCACCTGGGCCTCGCGGCTGCGCATGCTCCCCCTGCCCTCTGCGATATTAAAGACGAGGTCTACGCTCCTGCCCGTGATATTGGCGAGGAACCGCCGCCCGCCGCCCAGACGTACCGTCGTGTGTCCCAGCGAGCGCAGCGCAGATGATATAGCTTTGATGACTTCGATAGAATCGTATTCTTCCAGAGCGTCTTCGGGAAAATCCTGGCCTTTTGCCTCTATATCGTCTTTCAGGTCGTAGGTGAGGCCGATTTTCATACTGCGTTCGAAGTTAAACTGCTACCATCTCCGGCAGGGCCATCTGCAAATTATTGACCTTGCTCTTCCCGTTGCGGCCCGTTTCGGCCTGAACGCCCTTCGGGTTATGGTAATGGTAGATTTTCCCCTTATAGTTTTTGAAGACGAAATGGCCGTCGGAACGCGACACCAGGTAGCTGGTCTGCAGCGGCACCTTGCCGCCTCCGCCCGGCAGGTCGATAACATAGGTGGGGATGCCGAGCCCTGAGGTATGTCCCCGCAGGCCTTCGATGATGCGCAGGCCCTTTTCCACTGTGGTGCGCAGGTGCTCGGTGCCCTCGACCTCATCAGCCTGGAACAGGTAGTAGGGGCGCACCTTGGCTCTGAGCAGGCCGTGGCAGAGTGCGGTTTGCGCCTGCACAGAATCGTTAACGCCTGCCAGCAGCACCGACTGGTTGTTGACGGGTATGCCGTGCCTGAGGATGCGGTCGCAGGCCGTTCTGGCCTCATCGGTCAGCTCGCGCACAGTATTAAAATGCGTATTAAGCCAGATCGGGGCGTATTTTTCCAGCATGTTGCACAGCTCATCGTCGATGCGTTGCGGCATGACAACAGGCACGCGGCTGCCGATCCTGATGATCTCCACGTGTTCGATCTGTCTGAGCTTTTTCAGGATACATTCAAGCTGTCTGGTCGAAAGCGTCAACGGGTCGCCGCCCGAGACGATCACGTCCCGAATGGCTGCGTTGTCGCGGATATAGGCGATCATGCGGTCGATCTCTTCAGGTTTCCTTACCCACCTGCCGTGGCGCCACTCGCGCTTGCGCGTGCAATGGCGGCAGAGCATGGGGCAGATATCGGTAACAACCATCAGTACCCTGTCGGGATAGCGGTGCACCAGTCCCGGCACGACCGAGTCGCGCTCTTCTTCCAAAGGGTCTTCTGAGAGTATTCCGGTCAAAGCGGTCTCTTCAATGGCAGGCATAGCCTGCCTTCTGACAGGATCAGCGGGGTCGTCGTGATTGATCAGGCAAAAATAATAGGGTGTGATTGAGATGGGGTATTTATTGGTGACCAGGGTCATATTCACCTGGTCGCGCAGTGAGAGCGGTGTGAGTTTCGTTAAATCTTCTATACTGGAGATGCGGTTACGGAACTGCCATTTCCAATCGTTCCAGTCTTCATCTCTGACATTGCTGAAGAACTTCTCCCTGTTCCTCAGCAAACGCAAGCTTGGAGGCTCATCTGCTTCGTTTACGGTGCAGCCTGGAGGCTCCTCATCAGCAGATAAGTCAAACAGGTCCTTTTGTCTTGTAATAGTCGCTTGCGCCACTTTGGGCTGTGCCTCCTTCAAAATTGATTAAATTTTCCTATTTACTGCCATCGTAAAATTTATTCTTGGTTTTTTATAGCATTTATAAAAAAGCATGTCAAGTATTTTCGGCAAAAAATTTCAAAAAATTTTTACATTGAAGCTACGATGGGTTTTGGGGGCGCGGTTTTTGCCCGCGCTCCTCCAACCTGCGGATACGAAGTGGGGTTGTTTTTACAGGCTGAGAAAAATCATTTCCCGCCTGCCAGCGCATCGTAAAATGCGCGCCAGAACGGGTCCACCAACGGGTGTTCAAGCTTGCGAGCCTTGCCTTTTTCGATCAGGACCATGCCTTTCGTCGCATCGGTCAGCTCGCCTGCAATCGATGCCTTAATGCCCTTGTCGGTGATGGCCTTCAGGATGGCGTCCGCGTAATGGGGACGGCAGGAGATGATCTGCGTGCCCTCGCTGATAGAGGCGTAGGGATCGATGCCGAAATGCCGGCAGATCTCGCTGACGCAGTCTTCTACGACTATGCTCTCCTTTTCCACCGTCACGCCCAGCCCTGCCGCCTGCGCTATCTCGAACAGGCCGCCCCAGATGCCACACTCGGTGGCGTCGTGCATGGCGGTAACGCCCTTCTCCCTGACGCCCACGCTCACTGCGGTCATGGCTTCCTCCACCGTGGACATCTTGTAAAAAATGCCCTGGGCCTTTTGGCTGAACTCCTGGCCGAACTCCTTTTCCAGCAGCGCGGGGAACATGGTGGCGAAGATACCCGAGGCCTCGATGGCCGGGCCCTTGGTAATGATGATCTTGTCCCTGGCGGAGGCGAATTTCGGTGAAACATATTTATCGATGTCCCCGACTCCCACCATGGTGGCGCCCCCCACCATGGGATAATGGCAGTTCTCGTAACGGCCTGTATGGCCGGTAATCACGGCTATGCCCAGCTTCTTGCATTCCCTGTGCATGGTCTGCCACACGGTATCGAGTTGCGCGGTGGAAATGTCCATGGGCAGGTTGAGGTCGATCGACAGGTAGCGCGGGGCCAGGCCGCTGGTGGCAGAGTCTGATGCGATAATGTGGATAGCAAACCAGGCGGCGCGCTCCCAGCCGTATTCAGGCACGATAAAGACCGGGTCGGTGGTGAAGGACACAGCTTTGCCGCCTATTTCGACAATGCCCACATCGACGCCGTTCTGCGGGCCTACCAGCACGCTCCTATCCAGGGCGCCCAGGAAGGGCAGTATCATTTTCTCGAAAACATCCGGAGAGATTTTCCCGATTTCAGGCATTTCAGTCATCGTTCGTTCCTCTTGATCAAACATAATCACCGTTGCTTTTCAGCCTGACGGTGCGAATACCCTAACAGCATAACAATACGCCGTTTTACACGTCAAGCCGGATGATAAACAAGCTGGCATGCTGTTACAACCGGCATGCTCAACCCCTGGCAGCCTGTTTGGACTCGCTAGCCATGCAGCTTTATAATATTAGCCCATGTCCTTTTTTGCAGTAAACCGCCCGGGCAGGGCGATCATACAGTCAGGCACTGTTATTTTCTGCATCCTGTTTTTGTGCGCGATAGCCTGCAGCGCGCCGGTCCGGCAGGATAATGCAACATACCCTGACCCCATTGCTGCCGCTCGAATTGAGGAAGCTTCCGCAGTCCCCGGAAACGAAGCTGAGTCAAAGGCAGAGGCTGCTGTGGCCGTGCTGCTCAAAGCCGAAGATTATGATCAGGCCATCGAGCAGGCACGCGCCGCCCTGGAAGCCGCCACCTCGGACAACCTGCGTGAAAAGCTGGCCGACGCCTATATGGCGCGTGCCTGGTTCTACAAGGCCAAGCGCCTGACCACATACACCTGGAGCGACCTGCGCTCCGCCCAGGAGACCGCACCCAATTACTACAGGGTCTACTATGACCTGGGCCGTTTCTACAACAACCAGATGATGCAGTCCATGGCCGTGCTGGAGCTGGCCAAATGCATCAAGCTCAAACCGGACTTTGCCCCCGCCTACAACGAAAAGTCGGCCAGCGAATCGAGGATCTACCGCTGGGAGGCCGCCCTGGCTGATGCCGACAAAGCTGTGCAGCTCGACCCGCAGGAGGCGCTCTACTACTACACCCGCAGCCTGGCCTACCGGGGACTGGGCCAGACTG
>DKFA01000114.1 GCA_002452695.1 Dehalococcoidia bacterium UBA6808 | reverse complement strand
CCGAGGCGGGCTTCCTGCAGCAGGTCCACCTTCATGAAAATACCCATCCCCTGCCGTTTCATATAACCCTCCTCTCTTCTTCTAACGGACTGCCCATGCAATTAAAAACGAAATTATGTAAACAATCTTATGTTTTATAATATGGTACCCCTGGGGCGAGTCGAACGCCCGACACGCGGTTTAGGAAACCGCTGCTCTATCCACTGAGCTACAGGGGCTTACAATAATTACGGCCGAAGACGCCTGATCAGGAACCCTTCCGGTGTCATATAGCCAGTCTGGTTATCTTCTTCGACCTCCGGCTGGGCTTTTCTTAATGTTTCACGTAAAACAACTTCTTTGCCGCTCGGAGGCAATTCGGCTTTCACCCTGCTTTTTTCAGTATCCCTGGCAATGAGCACACCCTGCGGTGTTCTGGCAGTTTCCTTCTTGATTTCATTAACAGCTTTGGTTGGCTCTGTTACAGACCTGGGCGGTATTTTCGTTTCAGCGCCTTTGAGCTCAGCTCGCGGCAATACTTTGGGTTCAGGCAGCACACGGCCAGCACGGCCATAACTACGCATCAACTTCTCGGATGAAAGCTCCGGGGCTTCATCTTCCCCTGCGGCAAGGCTTACTGGTCCTGCTTTACGCATATCGTTCAGGGTGGCCTCAAGGTCTTTAATGAGATCAGTCAATTCAATTGAGTCGACTTCATCTTCTTCAGAAGCCCAATTTTCTATTTCGGTAGCATAATGCTGGAGTTTAAAGCTGTGCTGCTCAAGCTGTTTGATCCATTCCGCCAATTCCTTAGAGGCGGTCTGGATTTCTGGAATCTCCATTTCGAGGAGGTTCTTGATAATATTTTGGACTACACTTTTTCGAGGCTTCGCAGCCATTTTATCCTCGTATATTCTCCACTTACTAATTAAATAGTAACCGATGACAGCAATTATAGCAACGCATTTACGGCAATGCAATCAACTGCTATATCCCTTGCACACAGTTAAAATATATTATAGCAACCCACATTTAGATTTCCAGCATTCTGTCCAGCGCCTTTCTGGCACGTACACGAATAGCTTCGGGTACTTTGATCTCGGGCTTCATTTCCTCCAGCGCAGATAATACATGTTTAAGCTTGATCTTCTTCATATTCGGGCAAATTGCCTTTTTGGAAGCATGTATGAAGGTTTTACCGGGGTTTTCTATAGTCAGCCTGTGTATGATTTCGCGTTCGGTGCCGATAATGAAAACAGTGGCATCCGATTGTTTGACGAAACGTATCATACCCCCTGTGCTCAACACTTCATCGGCAATGCAGGTCACTTCAGGTCTGCATTCCGGGTGTACCAACGCCACAGCTCCTGGATGTTTTTGTTTGAGGTTTAAAATGTCCTCAGGCATAATTTTTACATGCGTCGGGCAATATCCCGGCCAGAGGATCAGCTCCCTTTTGAGCTTCGTGGCAACCCACTGACCCAGATACTGGTCGGGGACAAAGAGTATTTCCCCGTCGCCCAGGCTCTGCACTACCTGAACAGCATTGGCCGAGGTGCAGCAAATATCCGATTCAGCCTTGACCTCGGCCGTTGAATTGACATAGCAGACAACCCGGGCTGACGGTATTTCCTTCTTTTTTGCGATCAGGGCGGCGGCATCTATCATATCTGCCATGGGGCAACCTGCATCTGCATTAGGCAATAAGACAATCTTGCCAGGATTGAGTATGGAGGCAGTCTCAGCCATAAAACGCACGCCGCAAAACACAATAACATCGGCTTCAGCCGCACTGACCGCCCTGCGGCTCAGTTCCAGTGAGTCCCCGGTAAAATCACCAATGTCCTGTATTTCGGGACGCTGGTAGTTATGCGCAAGTATAATGGCATTACGTTTGCGCTTTAATTCTTTTATCCTAGCGAGGATTGCGGCGTTATTTTCAGCTTCGTCCATTTCAGTATCCATAAACCGTTTTTATGATATTTATTGCGCTGCCTGTTTATAACTACGAGCGATTTCGATAGCCATTTTTACAACTGCTACGGCGTCTTTACCCAACGCGAAAAATAGGGGCTCCTTGCCCCATCCATCCCCTTCATAAAACAACACCGGCACTTTCCCATTCTGTTCAACCAGATACTTTACTTTCCAGGGGATGGACAAGCCGTCGATCTCCGCTGCGGCCTGGGGCTCTTTTGTACGGTCAATCCAGCCATAGGACAGTTTATTGTCCCTGGCATATTTTTTCACCACTGTGATAATACTTTTGTCGCATTTGAAATTGATACCGGCATTGATGTCCGGGTTGAATTTCCTTGCCTCTATTACCAACCTTGCCATATGGTCAGACACCCCCCATTCAGGCCATCCCGACGCGTGCGGAAAACCATTGACCACTGTTATCCTGCCCTCTATGGCGGCAACATCCCGGCTGTCGTCTGCACCCGGAAGAGCATAGACGACATTTACCCGCACCTCCGGCATGAGTAAGGAAAACTCCCTGCATTTTTGCAACATGGCTACCGCCTGGGCGAGGTTGCCCATGATTTTTTCAGCCCTGTCTTTCTTATTCATAGCAATCTATTTGTCTCTAATCAAATTTTATATGTCTATCATACCGTCAGGACAGGGTTAAATCAAACAGGGCAGGGCGCAAATCAGGCAGATGATTCTGGAGGTCTTGTCAAGGCGTTCTCGACCTTCTTATAGCGTTTGGCCGCATCGGTCCTTAACCGCAAAGCGGCAAAGGGAGATTCAACTACGTTGGTCGTACGCAGATGCTTATAGTGTTCTTTTGGAGAGCAGTTGCTGTCTTGCCGGTGTCGGTGTAAATAATGAAGGTCTGGCGCTGTAATTCCTGCAAGTGGACTGAATTTACGGCCGGATGAAGCCGGACCTCTGCGTCTGTATCTTGCCATAACCCGCCAGGAACAGAATCCTTCCCAGCATTTGTTCAGGCGCATTGTCATAGCTTGCGGAAAAGTTGAAATAGAACTTACGTGACCATTCTGCGTTCAACTTTTTCTGAAATGGCGTATATATCACAAAATTTACGGTCTTTTGATGGTTGGGAGACAGGTTGCCCAGGTCGATATCCTCTGTATTTTCATTCATCCTGTTCGAGGCCTGATCGACGTTCATAAGGGTAAAAAAATCACCGGGGAAGTTCTGAAAATACATGTGGGCATTCCCGGCGGGAGCATTGCCGTAGTTGATTACCGTGACACTGAAACTAAAATTCTGGCAGAAACCTATTTGAGCCGGCATAATCAATGCAGCAGTCAGTTGGGGCCTTAGAGGAGCCGGTTGCGCCGCTCCGGAAGCGCTGTTATTGAAGGCGTTGACCGGCCTGTGATCGATCCCAACTACGGCAATGCAACAGATGCATAGCACGGTCAGGGCTGGGATTATCCTGATTCCCGCTCCTTTTTTCAGCGCCTGCGTCTTTATCTTTTTCACGCCTTTCATCTTACTAATTCCCTGGTATAGGAGAATTATATCTCTGTAAATATGTTTTTCAATGGCTAATTAGTCTCGATTATTTAGTACTTAAGTCTGTAAAATTTTTGTAGCACTTTTAAATAGCTCAGTGATATAATCCGCCTGTCTGCGGGCACAACAAATTCTATTTTTGAGGGAGGTCTGCTGTGACTAAAGTCGTTATTACCAGCGCCGTGCGTTCTGCTATAGGCAACTTCGGGGGCGCACTGCGCTCCGTTCCCGCCTATGACCTGGCAGCCGTTGTTTTAAACGAATCAGTCAAAAGATCCGGCCTAATTCCCAGTGATGTTAATGCCGTTATCATGGCCCAGAATTACCAGAGCGGGGAATATGTCAATATCTCCCGTATGGCGCTTCTCAAAGCTGGCTGGCCGGTTTATGTGGTAGGCTTCACCATAGACAGGCGGTGCCCCGGCGGGCTTGATGCCATCACCTTCGCATCCATGATGATACAGACCGGCAATGCCGATATCGTGGTCGCAGGAGGGGTTGAGAGCATGAGCACCGCCGAGCTGTACCTTAAAGGCGATATCAGGTGGGGCGTCGGCGGCAGCGGCGATATGCCTAAAGGGCACGGCAGCCTGTCTACCTGGTCACTGCCTCTCTATGATAGGATGCTGCGTGGACGCGTCATGTCTCAACCCGAGGAAAGGTTTGGCGTGCTGCAATCCATGATGACCTGGGCCGAGACCGCCGCAAGGGAGCACAGCCTCACCCGCACTGAGGTCGACCAGTGGGCCGTCACCAGCAATCAGCGCGCCTGCGCTGCCCAGGATAATGGAAATTTCAAACAGGAGATCGTGCCTATCCCTGTCCCACAAGTTAAGGGAGAGCGCCTCATGTTCAGCATCGATGAGCGCCCCCGCCGCGATACGACCCTCGAATCTCTGGCCAAATTGAAGCCGGTGCAGGGAGGCGTTTGCACAGCGGCCAATTCATCCGGTGAGAATGACGGGGCGGCGGTCTGTGTGCTGATGTCCGAAGAGAAGGCTAAAAGCCTTGGGATTAATCCGCTGGCTTCGACCAAGGGCTTTGCTTACAGCGGGGCCGATCCCCGCGAGGCCTGGAAATCGGTCACGCTGGCTGTCAACCAGGCCCTGCAGAAGACGGGGATCAGCCTGGCTCAAATAGACCTCATCGAGATACACGAAGCTTTCAGCGCCCAGATTCTGGCCAACTTCAAAGAGCTCGGAATCACAGAAAAGGACCGCGAGCGCGTCAACGTCAACGGCTCCTGCGTGGCCCTGGGCCATCCGCTGGGAGCCACCGGCGCCCGCATCCTCACCACCCTCGTTAACGAGATGCATAGACGTGATGTAAAGACCGGCCTGATCGCCATTTGCGGCGGCGGTGGCATGGGAATTTGCGGTATCCTCGAGAAATCCTGATATACTGTATCTGTGGGTAGCCAGGGTGGATCAGGTCTTAACTGATGAAATATTACGATTACGTCATCATCGGCAGCGGTATCGCCGGACTGTATAGCGCTTTGCTGGCTAAAGAGCACGGCTCTGTAATCATTATTACCAAGGGCCATATTGAGGAATGTAATACCCGCTATGCCCAGGGCGGCATTGCAGCAGCAATCGGCAAGAACGATTCTCCCGAAATGCACTACGAAGATACCATCAAGGCCGGCGCCGGTTTATGCGATCCTGAGGCGGTAAAGATCCTGGTCAACGAGGCCCCCGACCGCATCTCTGACCTCATCCGCTTCGGCGTTCCCTTCGATACACTGGACGGCGAGATCGCTCTCACACGCGAAGCTGCTCATTCCGTGCCTCGCATCCTGCACGCCGGCGGTGACGCCACCGGCGAATATATCGAGTCTACCCTAAGTGAGCTGGCGCTGATGTCGCCCATCGATGTGCTCGAATACTGTCTGGCCACCGAGATCATCATCGAAAACGGCAAGGTAAAAGGTGTCAAAGCAACGGATTTCCGCAGCGGGCTGAGTGAGGAGTATGCCTGCCGGGCCGTTATTCTCGCTTCAGGTGGTGCGGGCCGGCTGTATAAATATACGACCAACTCCGATACAGCCACAGGGGATGGTATTGCCCTTGCCTTCAACGCCGGGGCGGAGATCACAGATATGGAGTTTTATCAGTTTCATCCCACCGCGCTGCGTTTGCCCGGCGTCTGGCCATTCCTCATCACCGAGGCAGTTAGAGGCGAAGGAGGCATCCTGTGCAATGTTGATGGCAAACGTTTTATGACGGACTACACACCCCAGGCCGAGCTGGCGCCCCGTGATATAGTGGCACGCAGCATCGTGGCCGAGATGAGGAAGACCGGCAGCGACCGCGTTTTCCTTGATGTCACCCATCTGCCTCCCGTCAAGGTCACCACTCGCTTCCCGCATATCTACCGCTTCTGCCTCGACCACGGATTGGATATCACCAAAGGTCTAATCCCGGTAGCTCCTGCCGCTCACTATCTAATGGGCGGCGTCAAGGTCAATACGTGGGGCGAGACCAATATCCGCGGCCTCTTCGCCGCTGGCGAGACGGCCTGTACGGGAGTACACGGCGCCAACCGGCTGGCCTCCAACTCACTGCTCGAAGTCGTCATCTTCAGCAAGAGGATCATCGAAAAATCGTTGATGCCCAACGGCAACAAAGAGCAAAGGGCCGGCCCGGCCGATTATCACAGACTGAGCTGCCCGCCTGCCTCCGGTGAGATACCGGCTCTGAACCTGCAAAATCTGCAGTCCCTCCTCTGGGACGAAGTCGGCATCGTGCGGAACGGTGACGGGCTGAATAACGCGGCAGGCATCCTGGCTGCCTGGCAGCAGCAATTGCCCAAGCCCGCCGACCGTCCCGCCTATGAGCTATCCGCCATGATCACTAATGCCAGGCTGATCACCGAAGCGGCCCTGCTGCGCCAGGAAAGCCGCGGCGCGCATTACCGCACCGACTTTCCCGAGTCGCTCCCAGCCTGGCAGAAGCATACCGTATTCATCCATTCTGCGGGGGCGGCATGATCAGGCCGGGATTCAGCTATTTTGAAATCGTTACACGACATGACCCGGCAGGGATATTGAATTGAGAGAGATCAACGCACATGAAATCACCGCTGCCGTCTCGGAGCTCTGCCGCGATTCCAATTATCACCTGCCCGCAGATGTATTGGAGGCGCTGAAAAAGGCGGCGAAGGAAGAGCAGTCCCCCGCCGGACGCAGGGCACTGGAGCTTATCATCAGGAACGCTGAGCTAGCTGCTCAGGAAAAAATAGCCATCTGCCAGGACTGCGGCGTAGCCGTTGTCTACCTTGAATTGGGGCAGGACCTGCATATCACAAGCGGTGACCTCTATACCGCCGTCAATCACGGGGTCAGGCAGGGTTACGATACAGGTTTTTTACGTAAGTCCATGGTTAACAGTCCCTACTCCTCACGCATCAACACCAATGACAATACCCCGGCCGTCATCCATACCGATATCGTGCCTGGCGACAAATTAAAAATAATCGTAATGCCCAAAGGGGGAGGCAGCGAGAATATGAGCCGCCTGTTCATGCTGACGCCTTCCAGCGGCAGGCAGGGCATTATCGAATCCGTGGTAAAGGCGGTCGACGAAGCCGGCAGCAATCCATGCCCACCCGTTATCGTGGGTGTTGGCATCGGTGGCACCGCTGAGAAGGCCATGGACCTCGCCAAGCGATCTTTATTGCGCAGAGTCGGGTTGCACAATGCCGACAGCGAGACCGCTGAACTGGAAAAGGAACTGCTTAAACGAATCAACGCCCTCGGTATCGGGCCGCAGGGTTACGGAGGCACTGTTACGGCACTGGCCGTCAATATCGAGATATTACCTGCTCACATCGCCAGCCTGCCGCTGGCCGTCAATCTGCAATGCCACGCCGCACGGCACAGGGAGGCCATCCTCTAACATGCCCCTAAAAATAACCGCTCCCCTGGATGAAGCAACTGTAAAACGCTTGAAGGCCGGCGACGACGTGCTTATCACGGGCGTTCTTTATACGGCCCGCGATGCCGCACATAAAAGACTGGTCGAAGCCCTCGACAGGGGTGAAGACCCACCCTTCGACCTCAAAGGCCAGGTCGTTTACTATATGGGGCCTGCTCCGGCCAAGCCGGGACAGGTCATAGGATCAGCCGGTCCCACCACAAGCGGCCGTGTGGACACCTACGCCCCCCGGCTTATGCAGAAGGGCATCCGTGGAATGATTGGCAAAGGCCATCGCTCCGACGAAGTAAAAGATGCTCTAAAAGAATATAAAGCCGTTTATTTTGCTGCCGTCGGCGGCGCCGGTGCGCTTATCTCCCAGACCATCCGGAAGTCCGAGATTATCGCCTACGCCGACCTGGGAGCCGAGGCCGTCCGGAGGCTTGAGGTAGTTGACTTCCCTGCCACCGTAATCAATGACATTCATGGCGGCGACCTGTATCTGGAAGGCCGCGCACATTGGTCAGGCAAGGTCTGATCTATCCATCGCTTTATGTCCGTTCGACTGCAGGCAGCCAGACCAAACTGTTTTCAATCTGCTGTTCCGGCATATTGCTGCCTGCCAGTTTGATCGTATATACTGGATGCATGCGCCTCACCATTAAGGTTATCGGGACGGTAGACAACACATTTACCAGGAGCGAACGCCTGGAGGGCGGCAATGACATTTCACATATCGTGATAGATCCTGCCTATAGCGAAGCACTGGAAGGAATAGATGATTTCTCCCATGTGGTCGTTGTCTTCTGGCTTGACCGTATCACTGTTGCGCAGCGCCGTGTTCTCAAGGTCCATCCACGCGGCAATCCTTGCAACCCGCTCACAGGCGTCTTTGCAACCCACAGCCCGGCGCGCCCCAATCCTATTGCCGTCACGACAGTGCAACTGGTCGGCAGGAAAGGCAATGTGCTCAGCATAAAGGGGCTGGATGCTCTCAACGGCACGCCCGTTATTGATATTAAAGGCTATTTCCCCTCAGGCATAGCCGCGTCTCAAATCAAGCTGCCCGGCTGGGCCACAAGTACTAGCAGTCAACTTGACAGCCCCCTGACTTAGAATCTAATATAAAGCCGGTGCGGGTGTAACTCAGCGGTAGAGTGTTTGCTTCCCAAGCAAAACGTCGAGGGTCCGAATCCCTTCACCCGCTCCATCATTCACCATAGTGTGTATATTCCTGAAAACTCTATACAATTTTCTCCGATTTGTAACTTTATCTTTACTTCCTCGATTATTATTCAACTGTTTGGTCCGTCTACACTATTAGCCCTTCGACTTCATCCACACAGTCGCAATGGCGCTCCATGTAGCCGCTTCCGATCGAGATCGGATCATCCAGCAAGATATAGCTCTCATCCTGAGAAGAATATCTCGGCCATTGCTTGGCGCCTTCGCCGTTGGGATCTCCCGTAGCAGCAAAACGCGCCCAGTATGCCGCCATGTGTTCCGACAAGGTTTTATCCGCCTCTGTCATGCCGGGCAACGCCATGAAATGAAAGACATAGGGTATCTCAGCAGCGTGATAGACGCCAAAACGTTTCTGCCAGTCTGGCATTTCTAGTATCTCTGGTATCTGATAGATAAAGAATTTGGGCGGCATATTGAACAGGTAACGGTAGGTCTGGGGTTGTAGATTAGCCATACTCCTTGCCAGCCTTCGCGCCCCGGCCTGGAAATAGCTTCCCATCAGATCGCTCACAGGTACACGGGTCCTGTCACCGTCGCCATCTCCGAAATGCTCAACCACCTTTTCATACCCATTAATAAAAACCTCTTTAACGTAATGCAGGTATTTGCCCTTGCTCTGATTATCACCAAAAAATAGGAACTCAAACAGGGTTCCCTCGTCGGCATTAGTACCTATTAAGAAAGGCACGTTGTGCTGTTTACCTTTGCGGAATACCTCTCCCGGCGCCTCATGCAGCACATGACCGTCTATAATCAAATGGTTGAGCATCCAGCTTCCTGCTGCACCGGTGCCCTTCCAGTTTAACTGGGCAATCTTGAACCACTCATTCGACAACTGCTCAGCAGGCATTTGCCTCATCTTTTCGATAACCCCTTTGTTTCCCTTCAACCCCAGGCTCTCGGCAAACAATATTCCCATCGCCTCGGCGCTTTCCAGGTGTCCCTGTTTATGTCCAAGTTTTCTCAATCTGTACGGGGTATAGCCCGGACTTTGTGCGATAGCTCTGTGGAACAGCCCTACCGCAAGGGGTGATGACATCAGCGCAACTACGCTCGCTCCACCTGCCGATTCCCCGAAGATAGTCACCCTATCAGGATCGCCGCCGAAACCGGCTATATTCTCTTTTATCCACTTTAGGGCAAAAATCTGGTCCATCATTCCATAATTGCCTGAACAACCGTTGCCTGATTCTGAGGTAAGTTCAGGATGTGCAAGATAGCCCAGCACATTCAGCCTGTAGTTCAGGGTGACAACCACAGCGCCCTGAGAGGCAAAATAGCTGCCGTCATAAATCGGCAGAGACCCCGCTCCCGTGCTGAAACCTCCACCATGCAGCCAGACCATCACCGTGCAGCGCCCCGCCGGTTTTTCCGGCGTCCAGATATTCAGGTTGAGGCAGTCCTCGCCCATCTGACCGTAAACCGGGAATCTCAAGCTGTCCTGGGGGCAGACATTGCCGTTTTTCAGGCAGCTTAACGGCTCGCTCCAAGTCTTCCGCGGCTGGGGCGGCCGCCAGCGCAGGTCTCCCTCCGGTGCGGCGGCGTAGGGGATACCTTTAAATACGCATATCCCGTTGATGATGTAGCCCTGCACCGGACCACTCTTTGTAACAACTTCCTTTTTCGGCAGCGACCTGATCAGTTCATCCAGCTTGCTCATGGCGCTCCTCCAAATCTGCAGCGCAGATAAAATTAACCGATAGTATTATAATATACAGTCAAAACGTAATTTATTAAAGTAGTTTATCCGACATGTATCTTCATCAATCCAGACCAATACAGATTTGTTTAACAATCTGCGTGTTAATGAAACCCTCATAATCCTCTGCATCGAAGGTGCGATTATGATGCTTGGGATGGGGTTGGCCAGCCCTATCCTGCCATTATACGCGCGCGATTTCGGCCTCAACATCACCATGGTGGGGTTTATCGTAACCATCTTTGCCGCCGCGCGCGCTGTTATGGATATCCCATCCGGCCGGATATCAGATGTCTTCGGCCGCCGTCCCACCCTGATCGCCGGCCCTGTTCTGTTGTCTGCCGGTTCATTCGGCTGCGGCCTGGCCACCGATTTCTGGCAACTGCTTTTATGCCGCGCCGTGCAAGGAGCAGGTTCGGGCCTTTTCAATACGGCATCCATGGTCATGCTCGCCGATATCAGCACAACATCCAATCGTGGCAGCAACATGAGCATCGCCCAGGGCTGCCTATGGGTAGGCTTCGGTCTCGGACCTTTCATAGGCGGGTTCATCGGTCAGTATTTCGGTATGCGGTCGATCTTTTACGTTTACGGCGTCCTCTCACTGTTGTCTGCCATCTGGGCTTATCTGCGTCTACCCGAAACCCGTCCAAGCACTGATCCTGATGCAGTAGTACCCAATAAAATCAACGGCCATGTTACCGAGACAGTCAAACAGCTCAAGGCGCTACTGGTCGACGTCAATTTCATGCTCATCTGCCTTGTCTCACTGGTGGTGTTTATGATGAGCAATGGCTCACGCAATCAGATTTTCCCCCTGCTGGCCAGTGAACGGCTGCACATCAGCGCCGCCGAAATAGGCATAGCGCTTTCCATTATAGCCGGCATCAATGTGATATTCATGTTCATCAGCGGCCGCCTCTCAGACAACGTGGGGCGCAAACCATTGATCCTGCTCGGCTGCATCTTCCTTTCAGTGTCGCTAGTCATGATAGCTTTCAGCTACAACTACAGCTTCCTGGTTCTGAGCTGCGTGATAATGGGCATCGGTACCAGCATGGTCGGGGCGATCCCTGCCGCCTACCTGGCCGACATATTGACCAGCGAAAATCGGAGCACAGGATTGAGCATCTTCCGGGCGCTGAGCGACGTTGGCCTGATGGTCGGTCCCGTCCTGCTGGGTTGGCTGGCAGATATTGCAGGATACAATTTCCCGCTTTATGCCGCTGCCGCTGTTATCGCTCTGGCTGCCACTGCCTTCCAGGCCTTTGCACATGAGCACCCGTTTTTTCACAATAAATAAAGCGCCCCGACATCAAAAAACTGGCAGGGCGCTTTTCTCACCGATGTCGGCTGTTTTATCTGGCCATCCTGACCCACGTCTTGAACAACGGCTGGTTGTCGGGGATACTGTCATCATTGTACCAGCGGATGGTTGATGTCAGCATGCAGACAACCTCGCTGCCATCCATCCTGCGCAGCTTAATCTTGTAGTCGACCACATACCCCTTTTTATCCAGTTCCTCAAGGAATGCTGCTCCGTCTATCGGGTTTATGCACAGATCAGTTATATTCAATCCAAAAAGCTCTTCAATAGTACATCCAAGCATCTCCAGCAATACCTGATTGCCATCAATCAATGAACCCTGTCGCGTGCTGATTAATATGCCTTCCCTGTGCTGCCTGACGCCTGACCTCCTTCCAGCTTTGACAGCGGCGTTTGATTTTACAACCTGAATGTGTGAAACCTCCAAACCCTCCAGCTCGGCAATATGCCGGCGAAGCGCCAGCGCATCTTCAATGTCTTGAGTTTCTGCTTTAATCATGTTGCTCATCTGTTCACGTCCCTCAATGAGCACTCTGCTAATTCTGCGTACTCTCCTTATGACAAACAGCATAACACCCGGGCCAACAATTAACTATCGCCTGATGGTACCTTTCCGGGTAGTACTTTTTGCCCATTCCTTTCATACATATGAGAGCAGCCCTGCCTCTGGGCATTCAAATCGACTGACAGCGTTTAACCCTATGACAAAATAATAGACTCCTAACAGAGTAAACAACTGGAATTGCCGGATGAGACTGGATTATGATAAACTTCATACTCGGTCTGAAGATTCAGGCTGTTCATGGGCCGTTAGCTCAGTTGGTAGAGCAACTGACTTTTAATCAGTGGGTCATAGGTTCGATTCCTATACGGCCTACCACTTGTTTTACGATTAGAAATCATTATTCTCCCTGAATTTTTACCTATTTTTCCCGTTTTTGTAACACTTTCTTAACTTATGGCGCCAGCAGTTAACTGTTTGGTAACTACCTGCTTCTAATATGTTATCAATGGGAAGGTCACAAGGAGAAAAAGCAAATGCATAAGACAGTTTCAAATCAGGCCAGTTCGTTGCTGAGCAGGATTATTCGCCATATTAGGGAAGAACTCGAGATAACCAAAGTCAACAATAAACCCCGCCCTGACATCTGGTAATATAGAAGCTCAGATTACTTCTATAAGAACAGCCCTGCTACAAAGCAGGGCTGTTCTTTTTAGCGGTGTAGATAAATGGACATGTTACTATTTGACATAGCCCGCCGTCTTGCCAGGCGGAACATAGCTTACTGTATAATCCTCTGCTCTACGATCCTGGCGTACGGTTCGAGTTCACCTTTCTTATCATTCTGCAGCCAGATCCATACCACCACATTCACCTTGCGGAAGACCAGCAGTTTATTAATGGGCACGGAAGTATCCATGAAACATTCATCGCCAAACGGCGGGTGTGTCTTATTGATATGACTGGCTTCTTCTTTGGCATACGCCCGCTGTGCGTAGCTCAGGCTGCGGTAAACAGCGACCGTATTCTGCAGTACAGGAGAAAATGAACTGCCCATATAATAATGTACAGTGCAGGCTGAGATAATCTCTCCCCTGGAAGGCGGGACCGGGTTGCCCTTTATCCAACCCGGCCCCATATCCTGCAGCGTTATCGTCATCTTGCAGGCTTCTGTCTTGACGATATTTTCCAACTCCGGAGGGACCACTGTAGGAATGGGTTTGGCCGGCGGGGTTACAGTCACAATCGGCGTGGATGCTGCAGGCGTTGCCTCTGCCGGAGCAGCAGGCGTGGCGGGAGCAGCCGGAACAGGTGTAACAGGTATGGACGGCGTAGTCGCGTCAGGCGTCGTTACGGGTGGTTGGGCAGCAGGCTGATCGGCAGGCAGCGGAGTCTGTGCTGCCTCATTGATCGTGCACGCACTCATCACCGGAACGGCCATCATCAAACTGATCAGAAGAACAGCCGCTCCACTTATCCACCCAACCTGGTCTGGCTTTGCTGCCTTTTCCCCTTCTTTGCTATTTACACTATTTCGACTGCACATCATTACTGCTCCGCTGTTCTCAATCGATAATAGGATTTTTCATTGATTTATATTACCTCATTATATACTATCTGTTTCCTGCATTTACAGTCCTGCAAATAGGTGAACTGCTAAAATATTTATTGAAATCACATATATTTGTAATAGAAAATTTTTATCAATGAATTTGACTGACTTTTCTTTTTAGCGTATAGTTATATTGGTGGTTTAGTACCGGTAGTTGCTGACAGAATTACGTTAAAGTCTCACCCCACTTAGCTTAGTCTTTGTTCAGAATCCCCGCTTTTAAGCCATTAGTTAACTCATCAGGAGGATTATTCATGGGTTTCACAGACAAAACGATCACTTGCGCGGATTGTGGCAAAGAATTTGTATTCAGCGCTGCAAACCAGGAATTTCACGCGTCGAAGGGGTTCACTAACGATCCCAAGCGTTGTGAGGAATGCAGGCAGACGAGGAGAGCATCTCGCGACAGCAACGGCAACCACAAGAGGAAGATGTTCTCTGCAGTATGTGCTAAATGCAGCAAACAGACCGAGTTACCATTCGAACCTCGATTGGACCGGCCTGTCTACTGTAGCGAATGCTACAGCACTATAAAACCGGGCAGGTAAAGTAAAATATCAACAGACATGCAGGTAGGTCCCTTCACATAAAAGCAAAAATTAATGAGTAAAAATAGCCAG
>DKFA01000057.1 GCA_002452695.1 Dehalococcoidia bacterium UBA6808 | reverse complement strand
TGAACGAAATGAATTCCTGCGTTATTTGCACTTTGAATGTCGCAACCGCAGATCCGTCGGCCTGCATTTCGGTTGTCTGAGATGGATGCCACCTCGTTTCCTGTGCGATGCGCCCCAATTCCTGGTCGAATTTCAGCTTGACCAATTCAGGCTTGCCGTCGACGGTAATGCCCCAGGCTTGTCCCAGGTACTGGTTGGCATCGAAGTCCTGCGGCGTCTCGTAGCGCTCGTTCAGCAACTCGATACTTGTGATCCGTTCTACTTTGAACGTACGCACTTCTTTTGACTTCTGGCAATAGGCGATCAGGTAAGTCGCGTGTTCCACCGATGCCGGTTGTATGAAATAGGGCTCAACTACTCGTTCCGTAGCGGCTTTGCTGTTCAGCGATTGATACCATATTTTTACCTTCCGTCCATTCGCCCAGGCGTTCGTCAGTGTGTGCATAACCTTCTGGTACCGGTCGTCCGGCTGCAATTTATGCATCCAGTCGATAGTTTTTGCTACCTGGTTTCGCAGCGGCTGTGGCACCACGGCGCTCAACTTCTCAAATGCCGAAGCTATGTTGGGATCATATACATTGCTGTATGAAAGCAGCAGTCGCGCCGCCAGGAAAAATGACATGGCCTCCTGCAGGTTAAATGATATCGGAGACAGGAAATGCCCGGGCATGATGCCCCACCGACCTTGCTTATTCCAGATCGGCGTGCCTATTTCTTTATCCAGCGCATCCAGGTCACGGCGTATCGTCCTCGTCCCAACCTCGCATTTATCGGACAGCTCTTTCACGGTCAGCCCTTCGGGATACTGGTAAAGGATGCGCTCCACCTTGTTTATGCGTGCGATGCGGTCCTTCTTGTTCGCTCTCATGCCTTCCTCATCAGTGCCGCCTGGCTTTAAATTATAGCATCAAAGTCAATCGTATACAACATCACCTGCCATGCTTTTAAACCAAAAACAATAATGACACATGTTTGTCACTCCCCATTTATATAATTTCCGGTGTTAAGGAGGTGTGAATTGTTCAGCCCGGAGGAAAAATTATTGCAGAGGATAGCTGAAAATAGGGCTGCGGGCATGCTTGATTCTGATCATGGGGAAGAGGAAGATGCCGTCAACTGCTTTCTCGGGCCCGGCATAAAATACCGGTTCCCGATTGCGGTGCCCCGTTATTATGGCCAGTTGCTCGCCTGGATGCTACAGCTCTGCATAAACAGGGATAATTGGCATGTAAATGAAGTAGTAGCTTCCACTGGCCACGATGCCCCGCGCTATGCCAGGATCAGCGTTGCGCCGGGCAAGCATACCAGTTTTCTTGTCAACGGACGCATGCTGCTCAGCCAGGATTCAAATAACGTGGTCGTCCAGATCATCGAGCCTCACTATGATAATTCTTTCCTATCGATAATATGCACAGAATCGTCCAGCTCTGCCGCGGAAAGATTGTATAAACTGGTCGACCATGCCGTAGCTCAGTTGAAGCCGTATAAGAGTATGAAGTTACGCTATGACGGCCAGATACATTTCCTGCAGCCTTCCAGAGCCGTGTGGGATGATCTCTCCCTGCCGGCGGAACTGCGTGATGAGATCATCGAAAATACGGTGGATTTCATTAAACGCAGCAGGCAGCTCGCAGTTTACGGCATCCCCAGCAAACGCGGCATTATCCTGGCCGGCGCGCCCGGCACAGGCAAGACATTGGTTTCACGGGTTCTGATCAACAACAGCCCCCGCATCACCTGCCTCTCGGCAGAGCCGTCATTGCTCGTCGAGCCGCAATATATCCACAACCTCTATCAGATCGCTCAGGACCTCATGCCCAGCATCGTATTCCTTGAGGATATTGATCTTATCGTGGGGGTCAGGGAGGCTCTCAATGGTTTGCTGGATATCCTCGATGGCGTGGAGGAAAAGCGCCAGGTGATCACCGTGGCCACCACCAATGCGCCGGAATTGCTGCATAAAGCGCTCAGCCAGCGGCCGGCTCGCTTTGACCGCACCATCCATCTGCCCTTGCCAGACAGCTCGCTCAGGGCCCGCATCGTGAAGAACCTCTGCCGTAAAATCCCGGTCGGCGTTGACGTTCAGGATTACATTGTCACCAGGACGGAAGGCTACACTCCCGCCCAGATACAGGAAATCATGTACAGCCTGGTCATACGCCAGAAGGATATTGCGGATGGGCAAATTGCCTTCACTATCGAACATGTCGACGATATCCTGCGCCGTATAAGTCACAAAAACGGCAGCTTCATCGGCTTCAAAATCTAATAAAACGAACGGAGGGAAAAACTATGTTTTATCAGGGTCGTATTGTCAATTGCAGAGCATGCGGTGGCACCGGGCAGCGCAAACCCGTTTTGCCAACCGATTTCCCCAGAGATTGCTCCACCTGCGGCGGTACGGGCAAGGTCAGGCTCAACCCCGGTGACTCGTGGTGTGGCCATTGTCAGGGTACCGGATATGAAAAGGCCGGCATCCCCGGCTTTCAAACCATGCGCACCTGCCACATCTGCGGCGGCAGCGGTATAGTGCAGGTGTGAGGTAAGCTGATATATCTCTGGATTAGCTCAGAACCTGAAGTGCACGAAGATGCGGCCGAAGTTCTTGTCGTCCTTTTCCAGGCGGTGGTAGAGCTTCTTGATCTCCGGCTGGTTCAGGAAGCGTAAAACGCGCTTTTTGAGCTGGCCGGACCCTTTGCCGGGGATGATCTCGACCAGGGTGATCTTCTTGCGGACGGCTTCATCTATCACGCGGTTTAGCTCGGCGTCGATAGAGGTGCCCTTGTTGAAGATGTCGTGCAGGTCGAGCGCCAGTTTGGCCATAAGCGTATCCAGCCTTACAGGCCGTTTTTTCGTTTCAGCTTCTTCTGCCTTTCCTGAAGGCGGGCTTCCCGCCTGACAGCAGCATCGGCGTTGCGCCTTTTCTCCTCTTCTGTCTCGCAGATCAGCGGCGGAAGCGCCATGGGACGGCCCGCATTGTCCAGTGCAACGAAGGTCAGGTAGGCCGTAGCGGTGTGGTGGACGTCGCCCGTAACGAGGTTCTCTGTCTCCACCCTGACGCCTATCTCCATGGATGTTCTGCCCACATAGTTGGCGCTGGCGCGGCAGGTGACGATGTCGCCCGGGTAGACCGGGTAATGAAAATCGAGCCTGTCGATGGATGCTGTGACAGCGTTGGCGCGGGCGTGTTTGACCGCCACTGCGCCGGCTGTTGTATCGATCAGCTTCATAATCACGCCACCGTGGATGTTGCCTGCCGGATTGCAATCCTTGATGTTCATGATTTCGGCCATGATCACTGCTGTTTCTTTGACTGTTTTACCTTCCAATTGCCTTCTCCTAACGTGCCCAGATAAATATTCGTGTGAACATTCTGTTTTCTAATGATAGTGTTTATATTTACGCGGTGTCAATTTCGGGGTAAGTGTGGTTTATTATGGTGAAACATGTCTGAAATCTGCTTTTAACTGAACTGTAACCTGTATTTAACGCCGCTGAAATCTCTGCCTCATAAACTGTATCTATAAATAATTACAAGGAGCAATGAAATGAGCAATGAAATGTCAGTCGAAGCTATTGCAGTCATCGTTACCTGGTACAAATATATAAATCACGATAAGAACACAGATTGCAAACTAAAGTAATAAAAAGGAGGACAGCCGTGAATCTGAGAGACAAGGTTATGAGGATAATACTAAGAATGGGGTTAACTGTTGGACTCATTTGCATGATGTTTATAGGATGGACGGCAACGAGCAGCGCCGTGCTTGCCGCCGACCCCACCGGGGCAGGAGGAACGGCAGATATGGCGGTAGACTATGTGTGGATACTGGTCTGCGCCTTTCTGGTGATGTTTATGCAGCCGGGATTTGCCATGCTGGAGGCTGGTTTCTGCCGCGCCAAGAACGCTACCAACTTAATGACCAAAAACCTGATGGATTTTGTTATTGGCTCGCTAGCCTTTTTCCTCATCGGTTATGCCATAATGATGGGTGGTGACTGGAATGGTCTCTGGGGCACAGAAGGTTGGCTTATGCTCGGCGATTATTATGATGTAGGTAAATATCTCCAAATGTTCTGGATGCTGGTCTTTTGTGCCACTGCAGCCACGATTGTTTCCGGCGCTGTTGCGGAACGGCTGAAGTTCAAGGCGTACCTTATTTATAGTGTCATTGTAAGCGCCATTATTTACCCGATCTACGGCCACTGGGTCTGGGGTGGAGGCTGGCTTTCCAGTTTACCGTTCGGGGTAGGGGCTGTGGATTTTGCAGGCTCGGGGGTGGTTCACGCTATCGGTGGCTTTGTTGGTCTGGCCGGAGCGATCGTTCTCGGCCCCAGATTCGGTAAATACGATAAAAACGGGAAGCCGAATGCTATTCCAGGGCACAGTATTGTACTGGCTGCTCTAGGCGTCTTTATTCTTTGGTTTGGCTGGTTTGGCTTTAACCCAGGCAGCACTTATAACGCACATCATCTGAGAATATCGGTTATTGCTGTCAACACTAATCTGGCGGCTGCCGCTGCTACATTATCGGCATTGCTTGTAGCAAAATGGAGAACCGGGAAATGGGACACAGGCATGGCTTTAAATGGCGCCGTAGCAGGACTGGTTGCTATCACCGCACCCTGTGCCTGGGTGGAAGGCTGGGCGGCAATCATAATCGGTCTCATTGCCGGAGCGCTGATGTATGCCAGCGTCAAGTTCCTTGAATCTAAGGGTGTGGATGACCCTGTAGGCGCAGTGAGCGTGCACGGCGCTTGTGGGCTATGGGGTCTGCTCAGCATAGGCTTCTTTGCCGATGGAACCTACGGAAACTACTCGATTGATGCGCCATACGTCACCGGTCTATTTTATGGCGGCGGAAGTGGACAGCTGATCGCCCAGCTTATCAGTATCGCCATAGTCTTCGTCTGGGCATTCGGCATAGGGTATATAATGTTTAAGCTAATGGACAAATCTTTTGGCATTCGCGTCTCTCCCGAAGAGGAATTGCAGGGACTGGATGTTCCGGAGCATGGCTCATCGGCTTATCCCGACTTTATTACCAGGAAAAGCTAGGTTGTTTTGAAATATGAAGTAAGGGAGCAAGAATAAAATGAAAAAAATAGAGGCTATCATCAGGGTGGAGAAATTCGAGGAGGTAAAGAATGCACTGAAGGAACTGGGCTATCCGGGGATGACCAGGACCTCCGTTGAGGGTCATGGGAAACAGAAAGGGCTCAAGCAGCAGTTTCGCGGCACGGAATACGAGGTGGAATTCCCCGCTAAAATAAAACTGGAAATCGTCGTCTCCGACAAGGATGTAGACGGAATAGTGAACGCAATTGTGGCTAAGGCCAGAACCGGCGAGGTTGGCGATGGCAAGATTTTTATCTCTCCCATGGAAAACGCAATCAGGGTAAGAACAGGGGAGAGAGGCGAAGGTGCGCTGTGATACATGGTTAAGCACATAATCATTTGGCGGCTTGATGCCTGTTTGTTAGACTGCTTTAGTTTTATTGGTATTTGAACTTAATTGGCTTCGGACTATGGTTTTGTTTTATGGCATAACACTGTCGTCGGCAGAAAAGCCAGGGCGTTTAGCCCAGGCGACCACGAAGGAATCGCACGATGCCCCCAGTGCGTAAGTGGTCGCCGGCTTTTCTGCCAAGAAAACAGGCGCACAGCCCGCAAGGGGGCGCTCATTAGTCGCTCTTTAAGGTTGCTCTTTAAACATTGAGTTTATAACCGGCGCCCCGCACAGATAGCAACAGCTGTGGTTTCGAGGGATCTTTTTCGATTTTCTTCCTGAGCTTATTGATGTGGACGTCGATCATCCTTTCATTATAAAATGCATTATCTCCCCAGACCAGCCTGTGGATCTCATTACGGCTTACGATCGAACCGGCTTTATGCGCGAGGGCAAGCAGGATATCAAATTCTATTGAAGTAAGATTAAGTTCTTCATTGCCGCGTTTGACCTCGCGTGACAGCGGATTGATACAAATGTCTTTGATAAAGTAATTGCTCTCTTCTACCCGATTCTTCAGCACGTGCACACCATGACGCATTAGCAGCGCCCGGATATGTTCCATGAAGGCGATTTCATTGCCATTATCAAAGACATAATCGTCTATTCCGGCATTGATAAAATGTTCCACTTTATATTCCGGCCGGTGTACAATGGCCAGGATAGGACAGTTATATTTGTGATGCAGGGCACGGAAGACCGTTGCTTCATCGGGATGATCGACAGCCTGATCGGTAATGATCATGCGAATATTCCTGGACCTGGCGATTTTAAATATGTCCGTGTAATCAGGTATGACCAATATCTGGAAACCTTCCGGCGACAGGTTATGCTTGACACGGGATACCATTATCTCATCCCGTGATACTATGACAATCAACCTGCCTGAACGGCGGCGGGCAGGACTGTGTATAAGCTTGTTATCGATCATCAAGCATAAGTATAGGCACATGATATTTCAAATGAATTAATATATTATTACGAAAAGGTTAACTTATTGTGTTAAACGTTATGACTTCAGGGGCAATTATGCTATGCTGAAGTATTGTCTCGTGACTTAATCGAGGCCATCAAGCGGAGGTTATCACATTGAAAAAGATCATCATAATAATCATGGCTGCGCTAGCCCTAACGGGGTGTAATATGACTCAGCCCCAACAGGCCGCAACGGGCGACAAGGTCCAGGTGCACTACACAGGCAGGTTTTCCGACAATACGGTATTCGACAGCTCGGCCGGCCTGGCCCCGCTGGAGTTTACACTCGGCGAGGGCGAGGTCATCTCGGGTTTCGAGAAGGCCGTTACCGGGATGAAGGTCGGGGAAAAGAAGACCGTGACTATCCCCGCCGCCGAGGCCTACGGGCCGCGCCATGATCAGCTCGTGATCGAGGTGCCCCTTTCCCAATTCCCCGAAGATATCAAACCTGCCGTGGGACTGGAGCTGGAATCGACCCAGACGGACGGCTCGGTGATCGTAGCTATCATTACGAAGATAACGGACTCGGCGGTCTTCCTCGACGCCAACCACCCGCTGGCTGGCAAGGACCTGACCTTCGACCTAGAGCTGGTTAAGATACTCAAACCTTAGGCATCCCGGCGCAGCTTTCAATTTTCGCCGTTGCCGATGGCTTTCTGGAACTCCAGGATGATATTCGCATCCGATCGCTCAGGCTGTCCCATTCTCCGGTCAGGGGCCGGTGAGGTCAGTTCTGGAGGCTTATTCCGGACAGCCCGCGGACCGTGTTCAGCAGCAGGACCGATTCGCGCTCGAAGGCATCTTTATCCAGGCCGTTAAGGTAGTCAAGCTCCGGGTCTTTGCTGCGGATAACATCCATGATCTGCCCGGGGGATTTCCCACGCGCTTTTTCCCCGTTGGCGATTTTATGCCAGTCGAGGATCTGTTGCCTGGCGCGCCTGAGCTGCTCCACCGCATTATCATAGCAGCCGAAATGTCCGTAGCAGATGCGTTGAGGGTTTAAAGCGATCAGCGCTATTATAAACTGACTGATCTTGCTCTTGCCATTAGTCCGCGCGGCTGCAGAACCTGAGCACTTCAGCGAAATTCGTAATCCTCGCCAGGTTATTGGTTTCGAGGAAGCCATCGTAAGTGAGGTTGATCCAGGGTTTACGGTACCTTGCGCTGAACTTGTCTGACAGGGCAGCCACGATGCCGCCCGGCATGCAGCCATGGGGCATGACCGAGATGACACCGGCGAAATGCGGGCTTTTCAGCCAGTCTATGCCGCTGCCGATGCTGAGCACGGCCTCGCTGCCGCAGCGGGACGAGAGGTATTGTCCCGATAGTTTCAGCAGCGTTTCTGTGGATGGCTCCTTCTCAGCCAGCAGGGCATTACAGCAGGAAGCGATTACGGACTCATCGTGCTCCTGGATGCGTTTCTTGATATAGCTGATCAGCGCTTTTTTCAGCAGCCTGTCGCGTGAAGCGTCCTCCAGATTGCGATAGGCGGTATATTTGAACCATTCACCCAATGGAGAGACCACTACCTCCAGTCCGGCGTTTTCGCATTCCCTGACGAGGTTGCTGTTGCTGAAGTCGTTGGAGCGCAGGAAGATCTCGCCGTTGATGCCCACCACAGGGCGGCGTGGCAGGCTGCGGTCGATCAGTCTGCTGAAAGCGGCGGCTGCCTCTGACAGGATGCCATTGAAACCGGCTTTCCTGCCAATCATCTCTATAACTCTGCTGCTGTATTCTTCAAACAGCCTGTCGGCCCCGCCGCGCTCTTTTTCGTAGGGGCGCGTGCGCCACAGCAGCTTTTGCAGGTAATCGAAGGCTACGATCCCGCGCCAGGCCAGGCGCTCAAAATCAGCTCCGATGTTGAGATCGCGATAGGCGCTGTTGGAGACCGTGGTGCGGATGGGCAGGTCGATGCCCATCTCCTGCAGCACACGCATCTGTTCGATCGAGTATTTGCCCAGGCGGCAGGGCCCATAGGAGCCGGCCATAAAGGCTTCCGCCTGCACTGTCCCTCCCCCGTTATCGCGGTAATAGCGGATAAAGTCACCCAGGCAGACGCGGTAGGGCAGGCATTCAGTCCCCAGGGTCACCTGGTTGGCATAAAGCAGGCTGCGCTCGTCGGAGGAGGGCAGCACGCTGGCTTTGACGCCGCAGGCGCTCATGGCGGCAGCTACAGCAGCAGCTTGCGGCGCCATGCGTGGAATCAGCAATGTTTTGCCTGTGCTTATGGAAGGGGTTGCCCCGCGGTAAATATGTGCGGCGGCCACTGGTTGACGGGTTGAATCATGGTAGCCCTTGATCGTATCAACGAAAGCTTCCAGCCTGGTGACAATGCCTGCCTCGGCGGCATGTTCGTCTATTTCCAACTGTCCCAGAGGCTTGCTTCCCATGATATCTTCCACTATACGTAAAATAAACGAATTGGGACCGCAGCCGAAGTTAGTCAAGATCAAGCCGTATAACTGAGGGTCATTGACGGTAATCGCGGAGGCGGCGATCAGCTTGCTCTCGTAAAACCAGTAGGGACGGTCGGAGTATTGCCTGGGGTCGATGGTGGAGAGGGGCAGGTAGTCCATCGGCACGGGTACGACGTCCAGTTGCGCCAGCTTTTCAGCAATGCCCATGTTGGCCCCGGCGTCCTGGGACATGTAGGAACGGGCGAACAGCACAACGCCGAGTTGCCTGTTATCATGTATCTGCTGCAGCAACTCGCGGCCGCGCCTGTCACGTTCCTGTTCATATTCCCGCTGCGCTTCCAATCCGGCCAGCGCGGCGCGCCTGGCCCGAGCCCTGCTGAAGCCCATTTCCCTGCCGATCCTGGTCAACTCACGGATGGTCTCGTCGGGACCGTAGGAAAAGTCGATGATCGGTATTAAAAGCCTGTCTTCGAGGTCGAGCGCCTGGCGGATGATGAATGGCGAGGCCTGCACCAGCGGGCAGGAGTATTGCTGATTCTCGTCGCCGTCCTTCACTCCCAGGCGGATGGCACAGGGGAAGAGCAGGTAGTCGACACCCTTTAGCGAAGCCGCATGACCGTGCAGCAGCTTTAAGGGGAAGCAACTGTCAGTGTAGCTCAGCTCAACGGACTGCTCGATGATCTGCTTGCTGGTGCGACCGGTAAAGACCGCCCTTGCTCCCAGCGCATCGAGGAAGCCGCCTATCAGCGGGGCGTAATCGTAGATCAACAGGGAGCGCGGCACTCCCACTGTCGGGCCTTTCAAATTATCTGCATTTCTTTCTTTGAAGAGCAGCTTTTCTTTCTCATCGAAAGCGGTTTCCATCCGCGCCAGGCCGGCGGCGCTGTCGTAGCGGTCGCACCGGCTGCCATAGAAAGTGGGTTTTTCGCCCGGCATCTGCATGCGCGTGATGGCGCAGTTGTTATCGCATAACTTGCAGGTAAAAGTAGTGAGTTTGCACTCGCTCTCTATCACGCGGGAAAAGCCCTTGAATGTTGAACTCCGGCCGTTCATCTGCTCCCGGGCCAGCAGGGCTGAGCCGATGGCGCCGCTGATCTCCTTGTGTTCAGCTACGGTCAATGTCCTGTCTGGCAACTGCCGCCGGAAGGCCGAGACCACAGCGCGGTTGTGGAAGACCGCTCCTGTCAGGATAACGTTCTTGCCCAGCTTTCTGTGGCCGACCACCTTCGACAGGTAGTTGCGGGCAATGGAGTCGGAGAGACTGGCGGTTAGCACTGACAGGGGAACGCCTTCCTGCTGAGCGGAGGCCACCGCCTGGCCCATAAAAGCGGCGCAGCGCATGCCCAGGTCAATGGTGTGGGGGGCTGTGAAGGCCAGGTCGGCGAACTCGCCGTTCTTGACCGATATGCCCAGCATCTCGGCCAGCTCATCTATAAAGCTGCCTGTGCCGGCTGCGCAGGCCTTGTTCATCTGATAATCGATGACGACCCCGTTTCTTTTGATCACCAGTTTGGAGTCCTGCCCGCCTATCTCGATAATATCGGCGTCGGGGTCGATCTCGGCGGCCGCGCGGGTCTGGGCTGTGATTTCGTTCTTGACCAGATCAGCCCCGATCAGGCTGCCGACCAGGTAACGGCCAGAGCCGGTCACGCCCACGCCGGCGATCTCCACGTTTTCAGCCCCGTCGTTGACCAGGTTCCTGAATACATCTTTGATCGCATCGACCGGCCTGCCGGCTGTCATCAAATAGCATTTGGCCAGTGCTTCTTTGCCTGTTTCATCCAGGATTACGGCCTTGGTGCTGGTGGAGCCGACATCGACGCCCAGGTAGCCTCTGCGCCTGGCTGTTATTCTATTCAGCGGTTTGCTCTGAACAGCGGGTATGGCTTCCAGACCGGGCAGGGTGAAATAGTTCTGAGCCTGTGCGGGGTTGGTAAATGTGATGCTGTTAACCGGTTTGCCTCTGGCCAGCAGCGCCGAGCCGATGGCTTCGAGGTAAAGGTAGTTGTCCGGTATCTTCACCTGTACGTCCCGGCCGTTGCGGGAGCTGAGCATCTCATTGAGCGCTCTGGCTATAGCTGCGTTGGCAGCGACGCCTCCTGTGAAATAGACGGGCTCGGCGAAGGGTCCCTTTTTCAATGCTCCCACCATGCGGGCAACGCTTTCGCAGAGCGCATAAAGCATGTCTTCCACCGGAGCGCCTTTCTGCTGTAGATGGATGAGGTCCGACTTGGCGAACACGCTGCAGCGGGCGGCTATGCGCGGCGCGGGTCCCTCGCAACGCAGGGCCAGGCTGGCGAAATCGTCCATGCTGATGCCCAGCCGGTAGGCCTGCTGCTCAATGAACCTGCCGGTCCCCGCTGCACAGAGAGGATTGGAGGCCACCTTCCAGGGTTTCTCCAGGCCGTCTTCCAATTCAATGACGAGGGAGCTTTGCCCGCCGATCTGGATGATGGTCCTGACATCCGGATGGACGTTCAGCAGCCCTGCAGCCACAGACAGAGGGCTGCTGAATTCCTGCCAGCCCAGCTCTGACGGTATGGCGACTTTACCCGATCCGGATACCGCTGCAGAGCTGATCTTTTCAAGCGGGAATTTCCGGCCCAGTTCATCGATCATGGACATGACGATGGCGCCGGGGGCCGAGGATATTTTCCTGTGGTCGAGGTGGACTACCTGTCCCTGTTCATCCACCAGCGCGATCTTGATGCTGACCGAACCAATATCTGCACCGAGGGAATATATCATATGGCGAAATTAGATTATAGCAAAAGCTATAACGTAAAAAAATTGTTAAGCCCGCCGGCGGATTAACCAAGCTTTGCGTTAAGATCATCAAGCGCCATGGTGAGCGCATCGTAAGCCGCACCCACCGTAGGTGAGTAGCAGGTGTCTATTAACGCCAGACGGTCGGTGGTGATTTTTTCTGCGACGGCAACTGATAACTTATCGATCTTTCCTGCGACCAGTTCTTCTCCAATGAGCTGTGCCCCGGCCAGGGTCCTGGTGGCTCGGTCCGCGATAAGCTTAATATGCATTGTTTTGCCGCCGAAAAGCCGCCGCCGCGCGGCGGAAACCGTTGTACTGGCAATGAAATCAATGCCTTTTTCACGCGCCCTCGAAGATGTCAGGCCGACCGTGCCGGCCTGACGTCCGAAACATTCCGTTACAAAAGCCAGGGTCGTGCCTGGGAATACTGTTACATTTCCCAGCATAAGGTTTCTTGCCGCTACCCTGCCTGTAGTGGCTGAATTGGCGGCAGTCTGATAGACGATACTTGACCCCGTGACCCTTTCCCTGTTTTCCATGCAATCGCCTATAGCGAAGATATCAGGATCGCTGGTCTGCAGATACTCGTTCACTGCAATTGCTCCTGTCTTTCCCAAACTTATGCCGGCCTTCTTCGCCAGCTCTGTATTGGGCGCCGCTCCGACACCGAGGAATACAAGGTCCACCGTGATTTCCCGGTCTTTCAGAGTGATTACCTTATGGCCGTTCACGGTAGCGACCTTCTCGATGCCGGCAGGCAGGATCACTTCAATACCTTTGTCCCTGGCAGCCTTTTCCATCATGGCCGCCATGTCGGCGTCAAAGTAGGCCCGGAGCACCTGGTCCGATCTGCCCAGCAGATAGACCTGCTCGTAACCTTTTA
>DKFA01000066.1 GCA_002452695.1 Dehalococcoidia bacterium UBA6808 | reverse complement strand
TGACATCAAAGGAGGATGCAGTGCAGAAAGTGGAAGATACTACTAAAAAGAAACCGTCCACCAAGAAGAAAGGCAAAGGCTGGCTGACAACCCTGATTGTTTTACTGGCCATAATTATTTTGATCGGCGGAGGAGGCTTCGGTTACTACCAGTACATTCTCACCAGCCCGCTGCCCAAGATAGACGGGAAATTGCAGATTAAAGGCTTGTGGGACCGGGTCGATGTAATTCGCGACGCGTATGGCATTCCGCACGTCTATAGCAAGAACATACATGATCTCTTGTTTGCGCAGGGTTACGTGCAGGCACAGGACCGCTGGTGGCAGATGGAATTCTTCCGTCATACCTGTGGAGGCCGGATTGAAGAGCTAACCGGTAAAAATGCAGAGCTGGTTGAGACTGACATCTATCTGCGCACCCTGGGCTGGTATCAGGTTGCCGAACAGGAATACCAGAGTTATTCACCTACCGTCCGCGCACGTCTGGATGCCTTTGCCGAAGGGGTGAATGCCTATATCTCCGGTAAAAGCCCCCGGGAGCTTTCCATCAACTACTCCATTCTGGGATTAACCGGTGTTAAATTTAAAATCGAGCCGTGGACAGCTATCGATTCCCTGGCTTTCGGAAAACTGATGGCCTGGGATCTCACCTATAGCGGTGATGACGAGATAATGCGTAGCAAACTATATAGCCTACTGGACAAGGACCTGGCCGAGCTTTACCTTCTTCCATCCTGGCCGTATGGGGAGAAGCCGACTATAGTCCAGCCCGAGGACATCGAGAAGATGCAAACTTCTCCGATCACCAGCGACGCCGGGCAATCCCGGGGATCGAGTGAAGAGGCAGGACTGGTCTGCAACTACGCTGACTTCACGCCTGAGTCCGATATTCTCACTGAACAATTCTCTGATGGCAGCAGTAACAACTGGGTAGTCGGCCCAGCTTTGACCGTGTCGGGCAAACCCCTGCTGGCCAACGATCCTCACCTGGGTCTGCAGATACCTTCTATCTGGTACGAAATCGGCCTGCACAGCACCGACGACGGCAACGGCCGGCCCTATGACTGTGTGGGCTTCTCGTTTGCCGCCAGCCCGGGAATCATTGTCGGACATAACAACGATATCAGCTGGGCGGTAACTAATCTGTACTTCGATGTCTCCGACCACTACCAGATAAAAGTGAACCCAGACAACCCTCTCCAATACGAATGGAATGGCGCGTGGCGTGATATGACCGTGCGCAACGAAACGATCAACTTCGGAGACGGGGCGGCGCCCATGGCAATCAAGGTAAGGGTAACGCACCTTGGACCTATCATCAACGATAACAGGTTTGATAAAGAGACAGGCCAGTTTCACAGCTTTAATAACAAGGACCCTCTGGCGTTGCGCTGGACTGCGCTTGAACCCGGCAACCTGGTACTGGCTATCCTCAAGCTGAATACCGCCCGTAACTGGGACGAATTCCGCGATGCCTTAAAGATGTGGGATGTTCCCGCCCAAAATTTTATCTACGCCGATATCCGGGGCAACATCGGCTATCAATCTCCGGGTAAAGTGCCGATACGGGCCAAAGGCCATAGCGGAAAACTACCAATGCCCGGGTGGACCGATGAATTTGAATGGAAGGGATACATTCCCTTTGACCTGTTGCCCCGTATTTACAATCCGGTCAGGGGTTATGTTTTCAGCGCCAATCAGCAGGTAGTGCCTCCCGAATACTACACCTTTATCGAAAAGGAGCTTGGCCCGGACAGAAATTACAGCTTGGGATATAACTTCAATATGGGATACCGCGGGCAACGTATTGATCAACTGATCAAGGAACTCGCCCCCCACAGCATCGCTACCTTCCAGAAAATTCAGGGCGACAACAAACTGCTAAGCGTGAGTGAGATCATGCCGTATCTGACCAGCCTTAAGCTCGAGGACCCCGAACTGGTCAATCTGCGCGATTGGCTCTTCAAATGGGACTATTTCTTCAACGAGGACAGCCCTCAGGCCGCCCTCTACGCCGAGTTCTGGATGAAACTGGTAAACAACATCTTCGTCAGTGAACTGGGTGACCTGCAGAAGCCCGCCGGAGATAACAAGGAGATGTGGGCCGTCGCTCTGTTGCTCAAAGACCCTCATAATAAATGGTGGGACGACCCCAATACCAAGGATAAGACAGAAACTCGCGACGATATCCTGCTAAAATCGTTCAAAGAGGGATATGCGGCAACCGTAGCAGACCTGGGCAGCAATCGAACTCTTTGGAAATGGGGCAAACTGCATACCGCCACCTGCGTCAGCGATCCGCTCGGCCAGAGCGGTATCAGCCTGATTGAATCAATCGTCAACCGCGGGCCTGTTCCCGACGGAGGTACCACCGATGCCGTCAACGCCATGCGCTGGACCGTTGCGAGCGGTGATTTCGAGGTGCGCTCTATACCTTCTTTGCGTATGATCATCGATCTTGGTGACTTCAGTAACTGCGTCTGTATCAACTCCACCGGCGAGAGTGGAAATCCGGGCAGCAAGTGGTACGGCGACCAGATCGAGATGTGGCGAACAGTAAAATATCATCCAATGCTCTGGAGCCGAAAACAGGTTGATGCTGCTGCCGCATATACACTGGAGCTCGAACCGATTAAATAGCCGGCGAAGATCGACGAGTGGAGGCAAGTGACACGGGGGATAAAATAAATATACTTGGCCTGTCCGGCAGCCTCAGGCAGAGCTCGTACAACCGGGCACTACTCCGGGCTGCCGTTGCTATGGCGCCGGCTAACGCTTCCCTGGATATTTTCGACGTGTCGGGGATCCCCCCTTTAATCAGGATATCGAAAACACACCACCGGAAAAGGTTCGAGAATTCAAGGATCGGCTTAAATCCGCCGATGCCATATTGATTATCACATCGGAGTATAACTATTCGATACAGGGGATGCTTAAGAGCGCCATCGACTGGGCTTCCCACCCACCGGGTGACAGCGCCTGGACTGGTAAGCCAGCCTCTATAATGGCGCATTCACCGGCATACTGGGCACGGCACGCGCCCAGTATCACTTCCGCCAGGTTTTCGTCTCGCTTAATATACATACGCTGAACAGACCGCAGGTGATAGTCACATTTGATGCCCAGGGGTTCGATGAAAAGGGTAATTTAACCTGAGATTATTAACAGCATATTTCCTATCTGCACAGACGAGTGCATAATAGTCTCTAATAATAACTAATTTGTTGTGCGGTATAAGGTAATGAGGGATTTTTCTCTACGATTTAAATCTATTGCTATCTTAACACTGATTTTTAGTGTGCGGACTATTTGTTATGATCATATAAAAAAAGATGATATGGCAGTATACAAGCTTGATAGCCTTGATAATGCTATCGGCAAGGCAATTCATGCATATGCGTCTTATTCGCTTAACATTCTTTTTACAATTCCGCAGTATGCTGATAATGTAAGATCAAATCAGCATGGCATACAGGCTTTCAGCCTTAAGGTGGTGAATATGTATATGGGAAGAATATTGTTACAAAAAACGTTCGCTCGAAGGAGCATTTGACCGGTTGGGGAAATAGACTTTATGTAAAAATTACAGAGGTATTGTCCTCAGAAATATATGGCCTGCAGGCGAAAACACACCAGCAATTTAAGCAAAAATATGGCGGCAGGGTCTTCTATATTATCTCCATCAGGCAGGGCAACCAAAAGGTGATATATAACACAGACGTTATCGAAGAAATCAAAGGGAACTGCAGTCGTTGTAGTCGCCCCAAAGTCTGAGCCAGATATCCAGGTTTTTTGCGCCGAAATACGGCTTGCCGGGTTTCAAAAACTTTGCTAACATCGAAATAAGAGAGAAAAGATAACAAATACTTCTCTCGGGGAGGTCGATAAATGGTAAGAAAACAGGCAATATTGGCGGTATGGCAGATTGATGTTCCACGCTCTCCGCGGCACGAGGAGCAGAGGTAAGCTCCTGAGTTGCAGCATGAGAGAGCCTGCAAAACTTCCGAGCTCCCGGTTTAGCGGCGAAAAGGCTGCTCTGGCATAGATAAAGCAGATTTCAGGCTTATCTGAAGGCGGGAGTAGGAAGGAAAAGGATCCGAAAGATCGGGGGGAGTCTCAGGCAGTGAGGCTCCCCCTCTATTTTTATGCAGCGTGTCGTGCGGCAGGCAGGGTTGGCCGGCTTTTACCTGTCAGCGAACTTGAATGTTTCAACCGAGCTTTTTGCCTCGGGCACATCGGATACCGTCAGCGTATATAAAATGCCATCATGCAAAAGGTTGTAAACGATCAGGGTCATGGATGATTTCACGTCCTTTGCCATGTAGGAAAGCGAGTATTTCATCCAGAGGGCTTTTTCACCGCCAACCTGCGCCGTGCCCTTATCGATCAGTTTAAAATCCTCGAATTGCTTGTTCATCGATTCTACGATGTCGGCTTCATTTGCCGCAGCTTCGACATCGCGCACAAAGAACCTGGTATATGAGGGCAGCTCGCTCACACCGATCACCACCGAGTACCCCTGGCTACTGGCGGCCCGCCTGACAACGCTGGCACCCGTGCTGCCGCCCTGCTGCCAGCCGGCGGGAAAGACAATGCTGAATTTATATTTCGTATTCCGGTACAGGTCCCCTTGCTGCACATCGTTGGCCGGGTTTTTATCGGCAGGGACCGGCTGGACGGCGCAGGCCGTCAAGGCCAGACACGTCATGATGAAGGCGGCAAGCAATAAACCGCCCTGCTTTTTCACTGCAAAAGATATATTTCCCATATAGAAAATACAATCCGCCGATA
>DKFA01000016.1 GCA_002452695.1 Dehalococcoidia bacterium UBA6808 | reverse complement strand
CGGCGGCGAACAGCAGATGCTGGTGATCGGGCGGGCTATGATGGCAGCACCCCACCTGATGATGCTGGATGAACCATCGCTGGGCCTGGCCCCTATGGTGGTGGAGCAGATCTACGGAATAATCAAGAAGTTTAATATCGACAGGAAGACATCCATCCTGCTGGTGGAACAGAACGTCAGGGTGGCGCTCAACACGGCCCATTACGGCTACGTGATGGAGAACGGCCGCGTGGTGCTGGACGGTTCAGCCGATTACCTCAAGGGCCGTGAAGATGTCAAGGAATTCTACATGGGCATCTCGGCCAGCGGGGCCAAGAAAAGCTACAAGGAAATCAAGCACTACAAGCGCCGCAAGCGCTGGCTATAAATAATCAGTTCTGCCCCAGGTAAGCGGCGATGACCTGCTTATTGGCGGCTATCTCAGCGGGCGTGCCTTCGGCGATCTTGCGCCCGAAATCGAGGACCACGATCCTGTCGGCGAGGTCCATGACCACGCCCATGTCGTGCTCGATCAGCACGATGGAATCGACGCCGTCGCGCAGTACGGGGGTGTCCGGGTAGGATTCGCCCTGTCCTTCGAAGATATCGTAGATAAAGCGGGCGATATCCTCTTTCTCTTCCAGGTTCATGCCTGCCATGGGCTCATCCAGCAGCAGCACTTTGGGCTCCAGGGCCAGCGCTCTTCCCAGTTCCACCCGTTTGCGCAGGCCGTATGGCAGCGAGCCTACGATGCTCTTACGGATATGCTCTATCTCAAGAAAGTCGATAATATCCTCGATGGTCTTGCGGTGCTCGAGCTCTTCCTTCCTGGCCGGGCCAAAGTAGAGCAAAGTGCTGAACAGGTTCTGTTTCATCAACACGTGACGGGCAGCCATGATGTTATCCAGTGTGCTGAGGCCGGAATACAGCTCGATATTCTGAAAAGTGCGGGCTATGCCCATTTTGGCAACTTTGTCCGAGCGGATGCCGCCGATATCCCTGCCGTTAAAAGTAATCCGGCCTTTCTGGGGCCTGTAGAAGCCGTTAATGCAGTTCAGCAGGCAGGTCTTGCCGGCGCCGTTAGGACCGATAATGGCCAGTATCTCATTTTTTTTGATCTCGACATCGATATCCGTCAGCGCCTTGACGCCACCGAAAGCCAGGGATACATCCGATAATTTTAAAATTACTTCTTTGTCGCTCATTTGCGTTTGCCTTTAAGATGAAACAGGCTTTTTATATTAACATCATAGCCCGTTTATTGAAAGTCGGTGGAATCCCTTTCCTTTTTGGTCTCCAGCCCGCGCAGCTTCTGATCGATCCTGCGTTCCTCGTCGGTGGTCTGATACCCTGACAGGAATTCCTGCCTGAACTTTCCATATTCACCACGACGGACAGCTTCACGAATATCCAGCACCAGCTGGTTCATAAAGTACAGGTTATGGATGGTAGCCAGACGGTAAGCCAGCAACTCCTCGCACTTGAACAGATGGTGCAGGTAAGCAGATGTGAAATTGGCGCAGGTATAACAGGCGCAGCCCTCCTCAACGGGCCCCAGGTTATCCCTGTATAGTGTGCGCTTAAGGTTCTTGCGGCCTTTACGGGTGAAAAGCGCTCCGTTCCTGGCCACCCGCGTGGGCAGGGCGCAATCGAAGATGTCGATGCCGCGGGAGATGCCCTCCACGATATCTTCAGGTGAACCGACTCCCATCAGGTAGCGGGGCTTATCGGCCGGCATGTGCGGCACAGTGTAATCGATGGTTGACCACATGGCCTCCTTGGATTCTCCCAGGCTCAACCCGCCAATGGCATAGCCCGGAAAATCCAGAGAAACGATCTGTTCGGTTGACTTCAAGCGAAGCTCCGGATAGGTGCCGCCCTGGATGATGCCAAAAAGAAGCTGCCCGTTGTCTTTTTTGGCTTCACGGCACCGCCGTGCCCACCTGGCAGTGTATTCCATGGCATGGATGATGTGTTCTTTTTTGGCCGTGCTCTCAGGGCATACATCGAGCGCCATGATTATGTCGGCCCCCAGTTTTTCCTGAATATCGACGGAGGTCTCCGGCGTAATATAGCGCTGACTGCCGTCGATGTGCGATTTAAAGCTGATCCCCTCCTCCGAAATGCTGTGGAAAGAAGAAAGGCTGAAGATCTGGTACCCGCCACTGTCGGTCAGAATGGGGCGCTTCCATTGCATAAATTTATGTAAACCGCCTGCTTTCTCAACTATTTCTACACCGGGCCTAAGATAGAGGTGATAGGCATTGCAGAGGATCATCTTTATGTGCATCTGCTCGAGGTCTTCCGGCGTCAGGCTGCGCACGGTGGCCTGTGTTCCGACAGGTAAAAAAATGGGCGTTTGCACGGCACCGTGCAGTAGTTTTAACTCACCCAATCGTGCCTGCGTGGTTGGACAATTAAAGGATATGGTAAAATTCGTGCCCGTCATAATACAGTCGCGCTCTTAACGCAGCCTGCCCTGCCAATATCGGACATATTTTCCTATTGCTGTGACAGCCTCAGGCATAGTATCGAATACTGGTACGCCCTCCCGGATTAGCAGGGACCTCATCTCAGCCATAGTCTGCCAGCGAATGTCCTTCATGTCATCAAGGCCAGGCTTCCCTCCGCTAAGCACACAGACCAGGGGTTTTTTAGCACGTTTGAATGCGACTACAACTGCATCGATTTCACTCCTGATGATAAACGTCCAGAGATCGTCATCCATGGGATTCTCGTCGGTTGTTTGCCTGATGATGAAATCATAATCAGGGCTGTCAGAAAGCAGGTCAAATATTCCGTGCATAGTATTGATGTTGTCTCCGAAGATCGAGATGTCAATCGGATTTCCCAGCCAGTCCCACATCTCAGGCGCCAGTTCCTTGAGCTTCTCTCTTAATTCAAAGGTAAGAGGCGGGACCTGTAATCCAGCTTCCTCTGCCAAGTCTGCTCCGATCACGGATTTACCACCACCGCCGCCCATGATAGCCGCCCTGTTGCCATAGATGGGCGGCAGCTTATAGAAAAGCTGGAGGAGATTGACCATTTCATCGAAATTGTTGACTTCCATTACCCCTGCCTGGCGTAGAGCGGTATGCCAGATGTTCTGTGTCCCAGCCAATGAGGCAGTATGTGAAGCTGCCGCCCGGATACCAGAGTTACCCCTGCCTCCTTTCACAGCGATTACCGGCTTTTTAGCCGCGGCCTGCCTGATAGTTTTGAGGAACCTGGCGCCGTCTTTCACCCCTTCAAAATAGGCGGCGATCAGTTCAGTGCGGCTGTCTTCCATGAAATATTCAAGCAGGTCGCATTCGTCCAGGTCCAACGCGTTGCCGTAGCTAACTGCCTTACTGAAGCGCAATCCCAGCAATCCGCATTGCTGGATGAGCAGGCAGGCTGCCCCGCCACTCTGAAATACGAGGCCGATTTTGCCGGGTTCGATCGGCAGGTCATAGCCAAATGATATGCCGGCAGCAGGATGATAAACCCCCATGCAGTTAGGCCCTATTAAACGTATTCCGTATTGCCTGGCCTTCAGCAAAATTTGTTGTTCCAGATCGATGGCATCCGGCCTGCCGGTTTCACTCAGCTTGGCCGTGAAGAGGTGTACCACTTTAACATTTTTCTGTGCGCATTCATCCAGCAAAGAAAGTATTCTACTGGCCGGCAGACAGCAGATAACGAATTCCACCTCACCCGAAATCTCAGTCAAATTCGGATAGCACTTCAGTCCAAGTATTGATTCCTTGCGCGGATTGACTGGATAGACAATGCCTGAATACTTATAATCCAGCAGATGCTTGAGAAAGTGATAACCGAAGGAAAAAGACTGGTCGGAAGCGCCCACAACTGCTACGCTATCCGGAGAGAAAGCATGATCGAGTATGTGTTTTTTCATGGGAGCTAATGAAGCCATGCATCCACTGCCATTATTGTAAATATAATACCGAGGTAAGGGAAAGCCGACAGCTTGTATACCACCCAGGCATTCTGGGAAACCGGGTTGAACAACAGCCTTATGCTGGCTATAACCATCGCAAGACTAAGCAATGAAGAAACGATCAGATACAACAGGTGAAACCTGCCTGACAACAGGTAGATCAGCAGGCCCATTACAGCCAGCATAATCGACATGACAGCAAGGAGCCTGATAACATCTCTGTCCTTCCAGCTGAGCGGGAAATAATGGAGTCCGGCGTTTTCGTAATCATCTCTGTGGGCGATCATGAGAGTCCAGACATGCAGGGGCGTCCAGAACGCGATCATGATAAAGAACAGTACCGGCAGGATATCAATCACAGGCTGCTTGGTGATAGCGTACCAGCCGATCAGGATAGGAGCGCTGCCCGCGATGATGCCGAGAAAGGTGCAGGATACGGTCTTGCGCCAGATTGCTGATGAAACCATGCCGACCAGGCCGATAAAGAAGCAGACCGGCGATAGCATCCAGGCAAGCGCCAGGCCGATCACGATCATTATAATTATCAGGGGAAGGGCTTTGGCAGGAGGGTCGATCCTGCCCGCTGCAAGCGACCTGTGGCAGGTCCTTTTCATCCGGGCATCCACATCACGGTCAAGGTAGTTGGTTAAACCATTGGCACCGGCGCTGCCGCAAAGGATGGCAATGACGGTGATAATTAAATCACGGACGGGGAACCCAGCGGTGGTAGTTGAAGCAGCGATGATGGCGGCGCATGTGCCTATGAAAACCAACAGGCTCGTCTCTCTGGGTTTGAGTACATCGATATAGTCGGCAAGACTGGCTTTAGGTTTGATTATCGCTCTCAATTCCAATATCCGGTCAACGTGCAGTTAATTTTAACAATAACCTTAATATGATATAACGTTTCAGAACATGTATCAAAAGATCTGTTGTTCAGCCATGAAAGGCGATTGGCGCTAATCTATTGATATCTATAAACAGGATACGGGTTTTCGAGTATTCGCATCACCGTGATGCCTTCGGCATCGAGAAAACCAGTTTTGAAAGCATCTTTTATCGGTCCGCTGCCGGCCCCCATTAACCGCCGGAGAAGACCGGTGATTTCCGGCTCGTAATATTCGGGCTCGAAAGATGACACGCCGGCAAGTTCGGCAGCCAGATCGATGGCAGTCTGCACATCGCCGAGCTCATCCACAAGTCCCAGTTCTTTGGCTTCCACACCTGTATAAATACGGCCGTCGGCAATCTCAAGTACCTTCTGACGGTCCATGTGCCTGCCTTTAACGATCACATCAATAAATTGTTCGTAGTACTGATCAGTTATTTTCTGTACGATGTCCTTTTCCTCAGCCGTAAGCTCTCGCATGCCGGCATACATATCCTTGTATTTGCCTGACTTGAGTATTTCCATCTTAATCCCGAGCTTGTCGAAGAGGCCTTTGAGGTTCGGTATCTGTGTTATCACACCTATACTGCCGGTCTGTGTAGACGGCAAGGCGACTATCCTACTGGCCATGGCCGAGATGTAATAGCCGCCGGAAGTAGCCATGCTGCGCATGC
>DKFA01000040.1:15580-15801 GCA_002452695.1 Dehalococcoidia bacterium UBA6808 | reverse complement strand
CTGATGAACAACCCCGATTTTTTCTTTGGCAAGGCTTTTGAAAACGCTTTGATCAACTGGGAAAACGTCAACATCCTGCATCCTCATCTGCTCTGTGCCGCCTGGGAGAAGCAGATTGACCGTTCCGACAGCCTTTATTTCGGCGACAGCCTGGCGCCTGCGCTGGATGCGCTGGAGGAAGAAGGCAGATTGCGCAGAGTGGGCGACCGCTGGCATATCGC
>DKFA01000040.1:0-15421 GCA_002452695.1 Dehalococcoidia bacterium UBA6808 | reverse complement strand
AAGCATGTTGCTGTTGTCGAGCCTGCCAGCGTTCCGTACTATACTCAGACGCTGGAGTTGACCGACCTCAAGGTCCTGCACAGGATCAGGGAAAAAGATCTCTACGGGGTGCGCGTTTGCCTGGGGATCGTTGATGTGAGCAACCAGGTGGTCGGCTTCAAGAAAAAGAAGCATTACTCCGATGAGGTGCTGGGGGAAGAGCTGCTGGACCTGCCGCCGCAGCGTTTCGTCACGCAGGCTGTGTGGTTTGACCTGGCCGACGGAGCGGTGGAGAAGATAGAAAAAGGCAAGCTCGATTTTCACGGCGGCCTGCATGCTGTCGAACATGCGGCCATTGCCATCCTGCCTTTATTCGCCATGTGCGACCGTAACGACATCGGCGGCGTTTCTACGCCTTTCCACCTCGACACGGGGCGGGCGCAGGTTTTCATCTATGATGGCTATCCGGGCGGCATCGGTATAGCCGAAAAAGGTTATGAGATTATCGAAGGATTGTGGGCGGCCACACTCAAATTGATCGAAGAATGCCCCTGCCGGGATGGATGCCCGGCCTGCATCCAGTCGCCCAAATGCGGTAATAATAACGAACCGCTGGATAAAAAAGCAGCGGTTATTTTATTGCGCGGACTGCTGAGAATTGAAACCTGAAGGCCGCGACACTTAATTTCATAGGAGAACGATGTCACACATTGTTAATGCCTGCCCTTAACTATCAGTTTCTTCTCACTCCAGATATGTCGGATGAGCGGGTCGCCTTTGGCGTTACGGTAATCGAAATCGCTGCGCGTCATACGTACAGCATTGATCGGTACGCCTGTTCTGTCCTCTATATCAGCCAGGAGTTTAAGCAGGTCGTCGCTGGAGATATCGCCGACTACCAGCAGATCCAGGCCCTCTTCCGGTATGGCTTCCGATACGGCGGCCTCACCGTAGACTACGGCCAGTGTGATAGAGTTGATCTGCTGGAACTCGTTTTGCAAAATGTTTACAATGTCGGATATTGTGGTTACAGGTACTGTGGCTGGTTCCTCCTCCGTTAGCGTTTCTTCGGTTGCCGGGGCCTCGCCTGTATCCAGCCGGGTTGCCTCGGCCATTTCCTTTGCCCCGATCTCCTCTGCCACTTCTTCATCCGGTAGAGCTTTTTCCGCTTTCTTTGAGGTTGTTGACGGGACAAGACCTGCCGGTTCCCCAGGCTGGATAGCAGATTTTTGCTCAATATTGGGTGTAAACAGGATGATCTTCTGCCACTCAGCCAGCACTGGGAAGGTTTTGACCACCTGGTAATATTTGAGGTTTCCCTGCATGTAGGATCGCAGCAGCCCGGCTTTTTCCAGGTATCCCAGTTCACGTCTGACCGCATTGAGCGGTTCAGCCGTCAGACGGGCGACTTCCCTGGTATAAAATGCGCTATCGGGATGCGACAGGAAGAGTTTCAACACGCTACGCTTGGCTTTGGAAGTAATAAAATATCTTAGTATACTCATTTTGAACACCTATTATGTCCTAATGTACAGTATTGGTGGACGGTTTTCAACCTACAAGCATATACTGTTACTATTCCATAGTAATGTAACTATATGGGCATTATGTTAAAATAACAGCTACGGTTTATATGAGGAACGCAGATGGGGCCAGAGCAACCATAACTAAGCGCCGATAAAGGACATGCCGGGAAAGCAGTTTTTTAAGGAGCGAAGCTGATGGGAAAGATTAAAATGGGTCCGCAGACCTTGTATCCAGGCTCATAAACGCCTTTCTTTTTGACAGACTGTATAATATTTGTTACGATTATAAATGAAAATCATTTTCATTTAGGTGGCGGGATTCATGACTGGCAGAGAAATAGCAGCAACATTGAAGCGGCGGGGATACAAGCTGACGTGCCAGCGCAGAGCGATCATTGATGTGCTCAGCGCCAGTGGCAAGCACCTGACATCGGCGGATATATATGCGAGGCTGAAGGATGAACACCCCGGGATTGGGCTGGTTACAGTTTACCGGACGCTGGAGTTGCTGCAGGAAAGCGGGCTGCTGTGTGAGGTGCATATAGGCGACAGCTGCCGCAGTTACCTGAATAAAAAGGCCGATGTCCATCACCATCACCTTATTTGCAGCGGCTGCGGTAAGGTCGTGGATTTCACCGGCTGCGAGTTGGATAAATTACAGGAGAGGCTCGCCGCCGAGACCGGTTTCAAAATAGACAATCATTTACTTCAGTTTATGGGCCGTTGCAGTAAATGCCTGGCCAGTAAGGAATGTCAGTCGTGTCAAAGTTAATAGTCGTTCTATTAACAATTATCAGTCTTTTAATTGTTCCGGCCTGTGCGCCGGCAGAGCAAAGCGCCGGCACAGACCGGATCGGTGTCGCTGTTTCCATCCTGCCGCAGCAGGAATTCGTTACTGCTGTGGGAGGAGACAGGGTATCTGTGACCGTGATGGTGCCTCCCGGGGCCAGCCCGCATACCTACGAGGTTACCCCCGCCCAGATGGCCCAGCTGAGTAAGGCGAAGATGTATGCCAAGGTCGGTTCGCCGATTGAATTTGAAATAGCCTGGCTGGAGAAGCTGATCGCACAAAACAGGGATATGCTGGTGGTTGACTGCAGCAAAGGCATCAAGCTGATCGAAAGTACAGATGAACATGAGCCGGGTATCGATCCCCATATCTGGACTTCGCTACGAAACGTTAAGATCATGGTCAACAATATCTGCGCCGGGCTGGTGCAGATCGACCCTGCTTCACGGCAGTATTATGAGACGAACAGGGATGATTACGTTGCCAGATTGAATGCGCTTGATAGTGACATCTCGGCGTCGCTTAAAAGTGTGAACAATCGCACCTTTATCGTTTACCATCCGGCCTGGGGCTATTTTGCCCATGACTACGGGTTGAAGCAGGTGGCCATCGAGGAAGGAGGCAAGGAGCCGCAGGCCGCCTATATGACCAGGATCATCAAGCAGGCCAGGGATCAAAATATCAAGGTTGTTTTCGTTTCCCCCGAATTTAGCTCCCGGAATGCCGAAGTCGTTGCCAGTGAAATCGGGGGACGGGTGGTCGTTATATCTTCTTTGGCAGTTAATTATCTGGAAAATATGGAGGAAGTGGTAAAAGCCTTTAAGGAAGCCTTACAATAATAGCGAGCGATGGATAAGGAAGTTGTGCGTCTGGAAAATATCAGCGTAACCTACGGTACTCATACTGTATTGCAGGATATTAACCTATCGGTCAGCGAACATGACTTTCTCGGAATCATCGGTCCCAACGGCGGGGGCAAGAGCACTTTGCTCAAGGTCATACTGGGGCTGATCCGACCGGATAGCGGCGTGGTAACTTTATTCGGCGGCAGTCCGGAGCGAAACCGCAGTAAGATCGGTTATGTTCCCCAGTACAGCACTTACGATCACAGCTTTCCTGCCAGTGTGCGGGAAGTAGTCATGATGGGGCGCTACAGCCGCACCGGGCTGCTGCATAATTACAACAGGACGGACAGGCAGGCCGTGGACGAAGTCCTGCAAAAGGTCGGCATGCTGGATAACGCAAAGTCCCAGATCGGACAGCTCTCTGGAGGACAGCAACAGCGCGTGCTTATTGCTCGCGCCCTGGCATCCGGTCCTGAACTATTACTGCTGGATGAGCCGACCGCCAGCGTCGATGCGACCATGCAGGCCGAATTCTATGAGTTGCTGGGCCATTTGAAAGAGATATTGACCATTATTATGGTATCACATGATATAGGCGCGGTCTCGGTCTTTGTCGATAAGATCGCCTGCCTCAACCAGCGGCTTTTCTATCACGGTTCGCGCGAAATAACTTCCGAGGTACTTGAAGCTACCTATAAATGCCCTGTGCAGTTGATCGCCCACGGCGATGTTCCGCACCGCGTGCTGAGCAAGCACTGACTATGTTCGAAGCGTTTCAATTTGAGTTTATGCGCAATGCCCTGATGGCCGGTCTGCTGGCTTCGGTCGCCTGCGGCATTGTTGGCGTTTATGTGGTAGTCAAGAAGATCGTGTCGATGAGCGGTAGCATAGCTCATGCTTCCTTTGGCGGGATCGGACTGGGCTATTTTCTTAAATTCAGTCCCGTGCTGGGAGCCATGTTCTTTGCCCTGCTTTCGGCGCTGAGCATGGGGCTGGCAGTCAGGAAGACCAGGCTGCCGGAAGATACCGTAACAGGCATTATATGGGCATTGGGCATGGCTTTGGGTGTCCTGTTCATCGGGCTGTCGGCAGGCTATGCTCCGGACCTGATGAGCTACCTCTTCGGTAATATACTCACGGTCCCGGCCGGCGACCTTTACCTTATGCTGGCCCTGGATGTCATTATCGTTGCCCTGGTTATCATCTTTTACAAAGATTTTCTGTTGCTTTGTTTTGATGAAGAGTATGCCACCGTGGCCGGCCTGCCGGTTACCGGTCTTTACCTGCTCTTGTTATGCATGATAGCGCTGACGGTGGTGGTGCTGATCAGGGTAGTGGGCATGATACTGGTAATTGCCCTGCTGACCTTCCCGGCGGCGCTGGCCCGCCAGTTCACGCATGACCTGAAAAAGATGATGCTGCTGTCAGTGGTCTTCGATATGCTCTTTACCTTTGGAGGGTTGTGGCTATCGTTCGTCCTCAACCTGGCCTCCGGCGCCACCATTATATTGTTGAGCGGGACGGTGCTCCTGATCAGCTATGTGGTACGGGGACTGCGGCAAAAGACGCATTTAAGCGTAGCTGACTGATATGCCCACCTTCGGGATGTCCTTTTTTGAAGAACTCAGATGTTGCACTTAAATTAATCAATGCTGTTTAAATGGCGACTAAAATAATGCGTTTTAGCAAGGAGGCCCCAGGCATGGATATCGCAGTGATCAATGGGAGCCCCAAGGGTGAAATAAGCGTGACAATGCAATACGTTAAGTTCATCCAGAAAAAATTCCCCCAGCACGAGCTGAAATTCTTCAACGTATCGCACGACATTCTCAAGATCGAGAAGTCGCCCCGGCAATTCGGGCACATCATCGACCAGGTCAGGAAAGCCGACGGGGTCATGTGGGCCGTCCCGCTTTATGTCTTTCTTGTGCCCAGCCAATATAAGCGTTTCATCGAGATGATCTTTGAGCAGGGGGTGCAGGATGCCTTCAAAGATAAATATGCCTGTGTTATCACTACGTCTGTGCATTTCTTCGACCATACGGCCAATAGCTACATGCGAGGCATTTGCGATGATCTTGGCATGAAATTTACCGAGTTCTTCGCTGCCGATATGGACGATCTGTTTATAGAGGAACGTCGGGAGGCTTTACTGAAATGGGCCGACGTGTTCTTCTCCTCCATCGAGTTTGGCCCCCCTTGTTACAGGGCCAATCTGCCCATTGTCCAAAGCAAGTTTGCCTACAAGCCGGGCAAGGCCGCCGGAAATGTGGAGACTCGAGGGCAGAAGGTACTCGTGCTGGCGGATATAGAGAATGAGAAATCCAATATCGCCAGGATGGTCAGCAGGTTCACCGCCGCCTTTAAGGACGAGATCGAGGTTTACAACGTGCGAGAGATCGACATCAAGGGTGGGTGCCTGGGCTGTATTCAATGCGGCTTCGATAACAAGTGTGCTTATGGCGATAAAGATGATTTCATGAACTTCTTCAACGAGCACATGCGTGACAAGGATGTGATCATTTTTGCCGGCGCTATCAAAGACAGGTTTTTCTCCTCACGGCTTAAGATGTTCTGGGACAGGAGTTTTTTCAACGGCCATATACCGCTGTTTATTGACCGGCAGATAGGTTTCCTGGTATCAGGACCGCTGGCGCAGTTGCACAATATGCAGGAGATAATGCAGGCGCATGCGGAGATGATGGAGGCCAATCTGACCGGCGTCGTGACCGATGAGAGCGCCGACTCCGGGCAAATCGATGAAATGCTGGATGCGCTGGCAGAGAAATGCGTAGATTATGCTCAGCACAAATACCTCAGGCCGAGGACCTTCCTCGGTGTGGGCGGCCACAAGATCTTCCGCGATGAGCTGTGGGCCAGGCTGCGGTTTCCCTTTACGGCTGATTTCCGTTTCTACGAGAAACATAAGATGTTTGATTTCCCACAGGACGATGTGCGCTACAAAGAGTTCAGCCAGCAGATGATACAGATGATCCAGGATCCCAAGATGAAAGAAGCTGTGCGCAAGATGATCAAGACTGAAATGATAAGGAGCTATGCCAAGGTAGTCGAAAGCAAGTAGATTAAATTCGATTGCTCTTGACAGATGATATTTATGTAGCTTGCCCTGCAAGCCCCGGATGGCATACAATTCACCTTTGCTGGTGCTAATTTATGGTCGATATTTTTAAGCGCACGGAGCAGGGTGTTAAACGCAGCCGCGAAGGTTTTTTCAGCAGAATCGCCGGGCTGTTCAACCGCTCCAAAATCGATGAATCCACCTGGGATGAACTGGAAGAACTGCTCATCTCTGCCGATGTCGGCGTTGAGACCACGGAGAAACTGCTTGCGCGTGTCAAAAAACGCGTGCGTGATGAAAAGCTGTCGGATGGCGCAGGAGCGAGGCAGGCGCTCAAAGCTGAAATGGTCTCGCTGCTTGATATTAAGGGTAAAGCAGACGCGCAACAACCCGCAGGTGTAATGAAGGTCATACTGATGGTAGGTGTGAACGGTACGGGCAAGACCACCAGCATTGCCAAACTGGCAGGGGAATATAAGAGCGCGGGTAATAATGTACTGCTGGGAGCAGCCGATACATTTCGCGCCGCAGCGATCGACCAGTTGAAGCTGTGGGGCAGCCGGGTGGGCGTGGAAGTCATCGCCCATCAGCAACATGCCGACCCGGGCGCGGTAGTCTTCGATACGTTGCAGGCAGCCCAGAACAGAAAGGCCGATGTCGTTATCATCGATACTGCCGGGCGGCTGCAGACCAAGCACAACCTGATGGACGAGCTGAAGAAGATCAGGAAGATCGCGGGCAAATTCGAGGCCGCGCAGGAGGTCCTCCTGGTCATCGACGCCACCACCGGCCAGAACGGTCTTTCCCAGGCGCGCAGCTTCACTGAGGCCACTGACGTGACAGGCATCTTCCTGTCCAAGCTGGATGGCACTGCCAGGGGAGGTATTGTGCTGGCGATCAGTGATGAGTTACAGATACCGATCAAATACATCGGGACGGGAGAACAGATTGGCGATATTGCGCCATTCGTGGCCAGGTCCTTCGTCGACGCTATTTTTAATGAGGCTGGTAAAGAAGATGGAGATTAACTGGAATCCTATAGTATTTCATTTGGGCAATTTCGAAATCAGATGGTATGGCGTGTTTGTGGTGCTGGCTGTGATCACAGTTATTGGAATGGCGCTGCTGGAAGCAAAGCGCAGAAACTTCTCTCGTGATACGATCTGGGATGTTGCGTTATGGGGCGTTATCGGCGGCATTCTTGGAGCCAGACTGTTGCATGTCATTGATAAATGGGACTATTATATGCAGCATCCCGACCAGTTGCTCAATTTTGCCGGGCTGGCCATCTGGGGGGCTGTGCTGGGCGCGCTGGTCGCCATCATCGTCTATACGCAAGTCAAGAAGATTTCGTTCTGGGAGCTCGGCGATATCGTTGCGCCGGGCGCCATTTTGGGCCAGGCTGTCGGCAGGGTGGGCTGCCTGATTAACGGCTGCTGTTTTGGCCTGACCTGTGATCTGCCTATAGCTGTTTTTTACCAGCATCCGGACAGCTATGCTCCTCACGGCATACCCCTCTACCCGACCCAGGTTTTTCATCTTATCTGGAATGTAGCAGGCTTTGTCCTGCTCTGGTTGCTGCGCAAAAAAATGAAGCCCCAGGGCGCCTTGTTCCTGCTATGGCTGATTTTCTTCAGTGTGGGTGATTTCGTCATACATTTCTACCGTGAGGGCGACATCTTCATGTTCAATCTGCAACAGGCGCAGGTGGTGGATATAGCCGTAGTTACTGTGGCCGCTGTATTGTGGATCTGGAGAGTAATTGCAAGCAGGAAGCCAGCCCCGGCTGTTGAATCTAATACGACCGGGCAAAATCCAGCAGGTTCAGCCTGAGCTGTCCTTTGCCGTTGAAGTTGTCGACCTCGACAGAGTAGACGATATCTATGTGGCGGCCCAGGTCGCCGATGTAATTGCCCAGCCGGAAGCCCATCGTATCCCAGGTAACATTGTCATGCTTGAGCTTGAGCTTGATATGGTCGTTCTGGTTGCCTACCAGTTTCTGCTCGACCACCTCCACCTTGCGGCTGAGAAAAACTGGTGCAGGATTGCTCATACCATAAGGCTCCAATTGTCTGATCTCCTCGTAAACTCCCTTCGAAAAGGCTGACAGGGGTACCTCGACATCGATATCTATATGCGGGCGCAGGTCGAGCCCCTTGAGCTTCTCTTCTGCCTCGCGCTTCATTCTTTCCTGCATCTGTGGCAGGTCGCGGGTATGAATGTTGAAGCCGGCCGCGCGGGCATGACCGCCGTATCTGGTTAGCAGGTGGTGGCATGATTTAAGTGCCTCCATCAGGTCGAATTCTTGAATGCTGCGAGCACTGCCCCGGCAGGTGTCTGTGCCTATTTTAAAAAGTATCACGGGACGGTAGAATTCCTCGGTTAGCTTGCCGGCTACCAGTCCCATCACTCCCGCCGGATAATCGGCATCGGCAGCCATCAGGATATACCTGTCGGCGCCGTCCTCGAGTATCTGCCGCCGGGCTCTGTCGTAGGTCTCGGCGACGATACGCTGGCGTTCCTTGTTCTTCTCCTCCAGGTTCATCGCCAGCATCCTGGCCTGGTTCCTGTCCTGCGTTACCAGCAGCTGGTAGCTCGTCCCGGCATCGTCCAGCCTGCCGGCTGAATTGAGACGGGGTCCGATTTGATACGAGATCGTCTCAGTCGACAGCTTGGACTTGTCGATATTGGCACAGCTCATCAGCTCGAGCAGTCCTGTGCGGGTAGTCTTGCTCAATAATTTCAACCCGGTCCTGACCCAGTGGCGGTTTTCGCTGACCAGAGGCGACATATCGGTTATCGTGCCCAGCGTGACCAGCTCCAGCGAGCTTTTCACCAGCTCTTCTTTAGTCGAGCCTGCCAGCATGGCCTGGAGCAGCTTGAAGGCCACCCCCACGCCGGCGAAATCGATAAAGGGGCACTGGGAATCGGTCCGCTTGGGATCGACGATGATTTTGGCGGCGGGCAGTTTTTCCAGCGGCACGTGGTGGTCGGTGATCAGGATATCAATGCCCATTTTATGGGCTTTCTCGCACTCGGTGAAGGCGGTGATGCCCGTGTCCACCGTGATAACCAGAGTTACGCCCTGGTTGCGCAGCTTTTCAAGGGCAGCTACCTTCAGCCCGTAGCCTTCATACTGGCGGTGCGGGATGTAAGGCACCACGTCTCCGCCCAGTGCGGTCAGTCCCTGTACCAGCAATGCAGTGGCGGTAATCCCGTCGGCGTCGAAATCGCCGTAGATGGCGATCTTTTCGCCTGAAAAAAGCGCTTTGAAGACGCGGTTGACGGCCGCATGCATGTCGGGCAGCAGGAAAGGGTCGATGGACAGGCGCTCGTCTGCTTTGAGGAAACTATCGGCTTCGGCTGAACTGGTTATACCCCGGTTGTATAACAACCTGGCAACAAGCGGATCCACTCCCTTAATGGCAAGGGGTTTTTCAGCCTCCGGTAAAAGTTTCCAATGAGTATGAGACAAAACTAAACTACACTTTCTTAGGCAGTTTATACCATAAAAGGAGGGGTAAAGTAAATAAACAGGCGGAACTACTGCCGGTAGCCGGCGGCCTGGATCAGCCAGTTATAGGTGAGATAGCGTTCGGGGACGGGGCTGCCGTCCTGGGAGACGAAGGATTGGACTTCAGTTGAATTCTCATAGCCGATGCAGATCTGGTAATACCAGGTGTGCACGACATACCTGTGCCAGGGATCCCAGTTGCCCCAGCCGGTGGCAGCGAGCTTAGGCGGGTTATAGGTCTTGATTTCGACCAGGAAATCCCCCGCCAACCTTGTTGGCGTAATGTTGAGCACCACCCATCCGGGAGAGTAGGAGAAAAGATCCTTATTGAAGTTGCCGCTGTACAGGCGGTTGCGTTTGGCATCGTAAATGTTCACGGTGAACTGCGTGCTGATCGGTTCGGCTGCCGCGATGTCCGGCCCGTAGACCCAGATGCCCGGCCCGAAGATAGGATCGGTATTGAAATCATGGGTACTACTCTTGAGGTAGCCCAGCACCCTGATCGAATCGATAATGAAACCCTCCGCAGGCGCCGTCAGCCTGATTGTGTGACCTTCAATGGTATCATGGACCTCTGTCGCGTAGGCAGTTGAGCCGACGATCGGATCGAAGCCGTCCACCCTATCGCCGCTGATTTTGATCGTGGCCGGGACGCGTGGTTGGCCTATCTCGATGCTGCGGGACTGCGGCCCGATCTTAAGCTCGTATTTGCCCGCGCTTGACAGCGACGTCTGGAAGCTGGCCTGCCTCTTCTCGCCCGGGCCGAGAATGACCACCTGGCTGCTGTTCAATGCGCCGTTGATCAGCAGGTCCGCCTTGTAGGCGCCCGCCGCCTTGCCCGTATTCTCTATCTCCATGTAGATGTTGAAGGATTGACTGGTGGCGATGGGGAGAGGTGAAACATCGATGGAGCCGAAGGAAAAAGCTGCAGATGCCGGGACCGTTGGTTTGGGAGGTTCAACCGGTGTCGGCGGACCGATGGGGATATGGTAACACCCCGGCAGGGCCAGCCCGGCCAGGATTACGATAACCAGCGAGGCGATGGTCTTCCGCATATACAGCGATTATATGCTGCAGGGAGCCTGATTTCCAAATTGCAGTCTGTTTGATTTTGGTCGCGCAAAATGTATAATCGGTTGTTGCCGGATGATGCTCGGAACAAATGCCGGAGGATTAAATGTCTTCAGTCGAAATTGGCGGTATGAGCATATTCTACGAGGTCATGGGAGGCAGTATAATAGATTCCCCCATAACCATACCCATGATGGCTGATGACGTTGCCGGGGTGCTCGATGCTCTTGCCATCCGCAAGGCCAATGTGTTCGGGGTTTCGATGGGAGGTGTGATCTCGCAGCGGTTCGCCCTTAACCACCGGGACCGGGTGAGCAACCTGGTGCTGGGCTGCACCACACCCTGCGGCAGGCAGCATGTGCCCGCGCCGCCCGACGGGGTCAGGCTCTTATTTGATTTTGAGTATTTAAAAAGCATGACGCCCGAACAGCGCACAATGGCAGTCTTCCATTTCATGGTCAGCGAAGAGTTCATCAAGCGGCATCCTGAAGTCTATCAGTCCTACCACAGGGCGACCGTGGATCATGCCATACCCACCCGCACCTTCAGGTACCAGGCTGAGGCCATCGCCGGGGAGGATACTTGGGACGGACTGGGAACCCTCACTTCCCCGACCCTGCTGATCACAGGCAGCGAGGATAGGATCGTGCCTTGCGGGAACAGCCAGAAGATGGCGAAATGTATACCGGGCGCCGAGCTGGTGATGCTCAAGGGCATGCGCCACGGCTTCTACATCGAAGCTGTGGAAGAAACGATCGATGCAATAGTTGGGTTTATTAAGAAGAATACAAGTCAATAGGCGTTGTTTTCGCGCAAGGCGGAAGACGTTCAAATCCACAATGCCCCACCATCAGGGTGATCTTATTGTCTAACTCTAGCTTCGAGTTATTTGACCGAGTCCAAAATAGCCTATTTTTTACTCGTGAGTTTGGTAATAGCATCCCCAAACTCAGCACACTTAACGGTGAACAATAAAGAGCAATAACACAGCTATATGTGATGGTACACGCAGGTTAAATTAACAGGTAAGGCTTTAAAGACTTGCCTATGAAAGCGATTGTGCTCACTGTGCCAGGTCTTTTTTAATCTGCTCATATTGTTCCTTTGTGATTTCTGATTTTGCGTAGCGTTCTTTAGCTATGTCCAGGGGGCTGTTAATCACAGCAGCCGAATTCCTGTGGCCGGTGGTTTTATTGACTCCCCAAACTACCAGCCAGATGATTCCACCCCAGAACAAGACGCAAAAAATAGCGGCAAATGCCATCCACCATCCCATTCCTCCGAACCAATATCCCATCATAATATTCCTCCTTTATCAGTTTATTTCTCATAAATATATTAGTCTGCGCATATGAAACCACTATGAAAATAAATGTGAAATTCTGTGAATTTTAAATATTATGGCTTTTGATTCTGACACACTTTTAACTTTTGCTATAATTAAATCAATCTTTGCTGATGCAGGTTTGGTATGTTGAAAAGCGGATTTATTTTGGCGTTACTTTTAGTATTCACGGCATCCCTATTTGTCTTGGGCTGCGCTCCACGACCATTGATCGCTATTTGCCAGGCTCCAAAATCGAGGGAGTCGACCGCTTTTATGGCTATTACACAGATAGAGGTATTAGAAGATATATGGCATGCTTAGCGTGAACGGTTACACCGGGCAGGTATGGTACCATTTCTGGCACGGCCCATTTATTACAGAGAAAGAGCTTGACTGATCATGTAGTTCGATACGGATACTCTGGTTGATTGGAGGGGCTTTATATGAAAGACGATCACACACATGAAAACATGCAGGGTATGAGCCATGCGGATTACCAGATGTCTCAAATGTCTGGTACCCATCAGGGAATGGATATGTCCCCACACACCAGGCACATGCCGGCACAATCAAGTAAGCCACCGGTACATGGCAGACACAACGAGCAAATGGTTTCTGATTTCCGAAGAAGGTTTTGGATATCCCTGATTATAACTGTACCAATCCTTCTCCTATCGCCTTTAATACAAGGATTCTTGGGCTTAGGAAATATCATTAGGTTCAACGGCGATATATACCTACTCTGGACACTGTCTTCCGTCGTATTCTTCTATGGTGGTTATCCCTTTCTAAAAGGCCTGTTTGATGAACTCAGGTCAGCGAAACCCGGCATGATGACCCTTATAGGCCTTGCCATCACTGTAGCCTATGCCTACAGCAGCGCAGTGGCCTTCGGCCTGAGAGGAGAGGTGTTCTTCTGGGAGTTGGCCACACTGGTGGATATTATGCTTCTTGGTCACTGGATTGAGATGCGATCTATCATGGGTGCCTCCAGGGCGTTGGAAGAATTGGCGCGGCTTATGCCCTCTTCTGCCCATAAGTTGATGCCGGATGGTAGTGTGAATGAAGTTCCCATTGAACAGCTTCTGCCTGGCGACAAAGTGATAATCAAACCTGGGGAGAAAATCCCTGCCGATGGAACTGTGTCTGATGGAGAGAGTTCTGTTAATGAAGCCATGCTTACGGGCGAGTCCGCACCCATTCCAAAGTCAACGGGGTCGAAAGTGATAGGAGCATCCATCAATGGCGATGGTTCGTTAACAGTAGAAGTGCAGAAGGTAGGAAAGGATTCTTATCTATCACAGGTGGTCAAACTTGTGAAGGAAGCGCAGGAAAGCAAGTCCCGGACTCAGGACGTGGCCAACCGTGCCGCACTATGGCTGACCATAATAGCCCTATCGGTCGGGGCAATAACCATCTTCATCTGGTTGGCCATAATGAATATGGATTTTGAGTTCTCTCTTGAGCGTATGGTGACGGTGCTGGTAATAAGCTGCCCACATGCCTTGGGATTGGCCGTGCCACTGGTCGTGGCAGTGTCTACAGCTATCTCCGCCAGGAATGGCTTGTTAATAAGGAACAGGAGTGCCTTTGAACAGGCTCGAAATATCCAGGCTATTATGTTCGACAAGACGGGCACTCTGACGGAGGGCAAGTTCGGGGTCACCGACACAATTATATTGAAGCCAGGCTTATCTGAAAGTGACTTGCTCAAATATGCTTCATCTGTGGAAGTGTTCTCAGAACACCCTATAGCCAGGGGAGTCACAGCTTCAAGTGTGGATAAGTTTCCTGTCGAAAATTTCAAAGCCATCCCGGGTAAGGGAGCAGAGGCAATGGTAAATGGGCGAATTGTCAGGGTAGTCAGCCCTGGTTATCTGCGGGAGAATAATATCCAGGTATCCGATGCACGGATAGATAAGGCTTTTTCCCAAGGCAAAACTGTGATATTCGTTATTGTCGGCGGTGAACTGGTCGGCGCAATCGCACTCGCTGACATCATTCGCCCTGAGTCTAGGGTAGCCATATCAAAGCTGAAAGAGATGGGTATCAAATGCATGATGATTACCGGCGATAATAAGCAGGTAGCGGCCTGGGTATCTGGGGAAATCGGTCTTGATGAGTACTTCGCCGATGTTTTACCGGACCAAAAGGCAGCAAAAGTGAAAGAAATACAGTCAAGAGGCCTGCTGGTTGCCATGACGGGCGACGGCGTAAATGATGCTCCTGCCTTGGCTCAAGCCGATGTCGGTATTGCTATCGGCGCCGGAACGGACGTAGCTGTGGAGACTGCAGACATCATCCTCGTGAGGAGCAATCCTTTAGATGCCGTAGCAATTGTAGGTCTGGCAAAGGCAACCTACAATAAAATGGTACAGAATCTCGCCTGGGCTACCGGATACAATGCCGTTGCTATCCCTTTGGCGGCTGGTGCACTCTATGGGTTAGGCATCCTTCTTACACCCGCCATCGGAGCGATATTCATGTCTGTCAGCACGGTTATTGTAGCCATCAATGCAAGACTTTTGCGGGTATCAAAATAACTCAGGGCGCGTGAAGTATCGGATGGTATTATGCAATCACATTCGGGACACAGTATATCAATCACCTTGTCCCCCTGTCAGTAGTTGTTGTAGCGCCGGAAGGGCAGGTAACTGCGCAGCTCCCGGTCCCGTTTCAGCGTGCTGTCATGTTTTTTCATCGACCCCGGTGTGCAGGCCTCCACGCACAGGCCGCAGCCTATGCAGCGCGTCTCCAGCCAGTGAATCTGTGGCTTGAGAGGGATGCTTTCAGGCTTATGGCACCCATCGCATTTCAGCGGGCAGCCCTTGAAGAAGACGGTGGTGCGGATGACTCTTCTATCTTCATACGCTTCGCATGCCGTGGCTTTCGCGGGCGATGATTTCGTTTTGCAACTCACGGCCGATGGCCGTGAAATATGCATTATAGCCATTCACACGCACCAGCAGATGGCGTTAGGCATCAGGGTTCTTCTGGCCATCGCGCAGGATATCGGCGTCGATTACGCTGACCTGCAGGGCGCTGCCGCCGTTATCCGCGTAGCTGCGCAGGAAGGCCTTAAACTTGGCCCTCTGCTCGGGGTCCCTGAGCAGCGAGGGGCTGAAGGTCATGGTGTGGCCGGCGCCGTTGGGCAACATGTTGAGATAGCCTTCCCAGTCGCCCTGACCCGCCGCGTCCCTGCCTCCCATCACCTTGCCGACCGAGTTCACGTTGGCCGTTGGGCCGTTGATGTCCGCCCCGGCGCAGGGGCAGACGGTGTTGGAGAGGAA
>DKFA01000024.1 GCA_002452695.1 Dehalococcoidia bacterium UBA6808 | reverse complement strand
GGTGGAGCAGAACACAGCGGCAACCCAGGAGATGTCGGCCACGGCCAGACAGGTGGCCAAATCGATCGAGTCGGTAGCGGGCGTAGCGGAGCAGAACAGCGCCGCCACGCAGGAGGTCTCGGCTTCGGCGGAAGAGATCACAGCCCAGATTCAGCAAATGGCGGAGTCGAGCAAAACAATGCTGACGGTAGCCGGAGAATTTAAAAAGCAGGTATCAGAGCAAAAGGTATAAAGGTTAAAAATTACTGGCGGTTGAACGTGGTCGGCCCTGTTCAACCGCTTTTTTATCGCTCAAAATCCCTATCTATATCAGACTCTCGAGGGAAGCTGGTTTATGCAAGAATGATTGACTGTTCAATCAATATGATATATACTAATAGATGAGCAAAGTTAACGAAAAACGCTTATTAAAAAGGCAGGTGATAAGAGAGAAAAGGATATTATTACCCTAATGAACGTTTCATCGATTTATTCCGGCTGAAAAGCAAGCATAATGATATTAAGGAGGTTGAAGTTAATGTCGGAAAGAAGAGTTGCAGTATGCGGTGGAGGTATATTCAGGCCTGACATATGGAGGGGCGAAAATGCTGAGGAAGGAGTGGCTATTGCATACAGGGATATGCTGGATTCAATGCCTGGCTTTGATCCGTTTGATATCGATGCCCTGATGATGAGCTATTTCAGTGACCATTTGAATCAGCAGTTATGTATGGGCTGGATAATTCAGGATTACCTGGGACTGCATAATAAGCCGGGTTACAGAGTGGAGGCAGGGGGATCGACGTCGCTTGATGCCATCGCCAATGCTTATTACATGATCAGGTCGGGGCTGTTCGATGTAATCCTTGTGCCAGGCTGGGAATGGATGAGTGAAGTCGATACAGCGACGACCAATATGATGATTGCCTCGGCGGCGGATACCGACTGGGATTTTACCGTCGGCGGCTATTACAACGCATATTATGCGTCGTTGGAAGTCAGGCACATGCAGCTTTATGGTGAGACCTGTGAGGACCTGGGGAAGATCGCCATAAAAAACCATAATGCGGCAACGCATAATCCCTATGCTCAATGGCGCATGGAGCATGGCAAATCCTATATTACTCTGGACGACTACTGGAAAAGCAGGCTGGTATGCTGGCCGTACAGGACGCTTAACAACGCACTGATTAGCGAGGGCGCTGCCTGCCTGCTGTTGGCTGCGGAAGACAGAGTCAAGCGATATACGGACAGCCCTATGTGGATAACCGGTGTGGGACTGGGGACAGATTCCATGCGGCCGGGCGACAGGCTGGCTGATTTCCCCTTTGCCTCTTTCCGGGACCAGGCTGCGATCTATCCCGATTTTGTTAAAAGGCCTAAGACGCCGTATCCTGAGATGGCCAATTTTGGGTCTATGCATGTGGCGGCGCTGCGCGCCTATGCGCAGGCCGGCATCACAGACCCTTTGAAAGAAATTGATATCGCCGAGTTGTTCACACCGTATGACGGCGTTGAGCTGTGCTTTTATGAAGACCTGGGCTTTTGCGGCAGGGGTCAGGGAAAGGATGTTGTGAGGGAAGGGTTATGCGAGTACGGTGGTGAATTGCCCGTTACCCTCAGCGGCGGCCTTACTGCCCAGGGACATCCGGTTGGAGCGACCAGCCTTTACCAGACGATTTTTCTCTACTATCAGTTGGCCGGAAAAATGAAAAAGAAATATGGTCCTGATGCGCTGCAGGTAAAGGGAGCGCGTAAGGGCCTCCTGACCGGGCACGGCGGCACCGCCTGCCAGGGCGGCGTCATCGTATTTGAACGTGACTAATGCAGGAGGGTGATATGGAAAAGAAAAAAAATAATCAACCGGCGAAGAAGTCTGAGCTCAAAAAGGAACAAACTCCTAAGAAATATACCAACTATCCAAGTATTGTAGACCATTCCAGCGAGGCGCAGGCAAAATGGGCGCCCTGGGTCAGGCAGGGCCTGTGGGACATCAAAGGGTACCGCATCGTAAAAGGACCGGCGGGTGGAGGCACCATCGACGACTCCAAAATGAACCTGAAAGAGTTCATGGTCATTGACCGTTCGGAGGCCTGTTTGTACTCGCACAGCTACGGTCTGGTTTCTCTTTTTTTCCTGGGCTTGCTGCACGGCAAGTTGAAGGGGACGAAATGTCCTAAGTGCGGCACGGTGTATTGCCCGCCCAGGGCGCATTGCTGGAACCCGGCCTGTAAAGTAGAAGAGACAAAGTGGATTGATATGCCGCTGACGGGAATTATACACACGTTTACTGTTCAGTGTCTGGCGGCAGCTCCTTTTGAGCATATGCTGCCGTTCTCACTGGGTTGGGTTCAGGTGGATGGAGCGGATACTGCCATTTGTACGATGCTGCATATACCCTACAAGGATATGTTTATTGGCCAGAAGGTCAGGATGGAGTTTAAACCCCAAAAAGAAAGGAAAGGAGACCTGATGGATATGTATGCTGTGGCCATACCGGGGCAGGAACTGCCTGCCTGGGCTGTGCTGCAGCGGGACAAACAGCAGTTAAAGATGCTTGATGAAGCTACATCGGCAACCTCCCGGTTCATCAAGAACCGCTATGGGCTGGATAACAGCAACCGGGGATGGTGAGCGGCGCCCGGTACCGGGGTGCAGGAGGAATCCATGAATTTTGAGCTGAGTGAAGGGCAGAAGATGATCGTCAACACTGCCAGAAGCCTGGCGGGTGAATTTGGGCCGGAATACTGGCGCGGAAAAGATGAGGCAGGCGAATTCGGCGGCGAGTTCTGGTTGGCTGTATCGGAGGCTGGTTTTACCGGTCTTGTTATACCTGAAGAATATGGTGGGGCAGGCAGCGGTACGACCGAGCTGATGATTGCCATGGAGGAACTGGCGGCCGGCGGCTGTGGCATGGCCGGGGCCTGGTATCTGATCCTGAGCGAGGTTTTCGGCGGGCTGACAGTGCTGAGACACGGCACGCTGGACCAGCGGCGCAAATACCTGCCGGGCATCGCTAGTGGCAAACTGGAGTTTTGCATGGCTCTTACTGAGCCTGACGCCGGTTCCAACACGCCCAATATCAGGACCTCGGCCAAAAGAAAGGGGGATTACTGGATCATCGACGGAGATAAAACTTTCATCAGCGGCGCTGACCGGGCCGGGGGTATGCTTATCATTGCCCGCACGGTACCCAGGGAAAGAGTGTCCCATCGGACAGACGGCATCAGCCTGTTTCTGGCGGACCTGCCGGACAGTGCAGTGCAGGTAACGCCGATATCCAAGCATGGTATAAATTATTCACATACATGCAGCGTCAATATTGTTAACCTGATCCTGCCCGCCGGGGCGCTGGTGCCGCCTGAGGGTGGTGGTTGGAATGACCTGCTGGATACGCTGAATCCTGAACGCATGAGCTTTACCGCGGCCGGCATCGGCATTGCCAGGTTGGCCATCCATAAGGCGGTGCAATACGCGCGCGAGCGCAAAGTATTTGGCGGGAATCCCATTGGTAGCTACCAGGCTCTGCAATTCCCCCTGGCTGAAGCGTACGCTGGACTGGAAGCTGCCAGGCTGCTGAACTTAAAAGCGGCCGACTTGTTTGACCGGGGGCAGGACCCTGCAGAGGTGGGGGCAGTGGGGAATATGGCCAAAGCCATCGTGGTTGAATATGCTACCAAAGCCGTGTACTGGGCTATGCAGATCTTTGGCGGCTACGGGTATGCCCGCGAATACGATGTAGAACGATGGTGGCGCGAGGTGAATCTGATACGCTTGGCGCCTGTTACTCAGCAGATGACGCTCGGTTTTATCGGCGAAAAAGTGCTGGGCCTGCCTAAGAGCTATGCCGCTGTGTGAGCATTTAGGAAGTGCGCTATTTGATGCAGGGGGTTGAGTGTGAACGAACCGGCCGCTGTGGAAAATGCAATGGTCAACCAGGTGAAAAAATAACATCTTCTGAGGGCGTGTCAACTCAAATGTAAATGTTACCGAAGCGGCTGTATTCATGCAGATCGGAATATGTTATGATTTATTCGGTATTTTTTCTATTTGCGCATATATAATACTTTATTTGGAGGCTTTTAAGGTATGGATGTTATAAGCGAAGGGAAAGGCCAGCTTATTGGCTGGCACGACCCTGATGAACACAGGCAGTTTATTCTGGAGAACAAGTCGAGGGAACTGAAAGACAAGACCATGACGGCCAGCGAGGCCGTATCTCGATTTATCAAAGATGGGGACTTCGTGGCCAGCGGCGGATTCGGCCACGTACGTGTTTCCATGAATATTATCTATGAGATCGTGCGACAGAAGAAAAGGAACCTTATCATGGCGGGAAAAACAGCAGTACACGACCTGGATATATTGCTGGGCAATGGTTGTGTTAACAGGGTGGAGGTTGCTTACAGCTTCGGCCACGAGATCAGGGGGCTATCTCCGGCAGGCAGGAGGATGGTGGAGTCGGGACGTTGCCAGGTAGTGGCTGAGACGAGCAACGCAGGCTACCAGTGGCGCTTCCTGGCAGGCATGATGGGGCTGCCCTTTGTACCCAGTCGGGTCATGCTGGGTACAGATACGGGGAAATACAGCTCATGCAAGACGGTCATCGACCCCTTCAGCGGTAAACCGATCAACCTGATCCCTGCCGCCTATCCTGATTGTGTCTTCATCCATGTGCACCGCTGTGATATTTATGGCAATTGCCAGATCGATGGGATACTGGTGGAGGACTGCGAACTTGCGCATTGTGCCCGCAGGCTGATCATCACCACTGAGGAGATCGTGGATAACGACGTCATCCGCAGCGAGCCCTGGCGTACGGTGATACCTTTTTACCTGGTCGATGCGGTGGTCGTGCAGCCCTTTGGCTCGCATCCCTGTGAGATGCCCGGCCGTTACTTCTACGATGAAGAGCATATCGCCGAGTGGCTGAGCCTGTCGAAGACGGAGGAAGGCGTGCAGCAGTACGCCGACAAATACATCTACGGGACGAATGACTTCGATGACTATATCGAGTTATGCGGCGGCCTGCGCAAGATGAAATTCCTCATCGAGCGCGAGAATTTACGTGTACCTCTGGTTACACCCTGGCGTAAATAAGACTGGAGGAGAAAAGAGATGTCACCAGATATGACCAATAATAATGGCAAATATAATGTACGCGAATTTATCGCTGTCACCGGCGCAAAATTGCTCGAGGACAAGAAGGCTGTGTTCGTAGGCACCGGCCTGCCCATGATCTCGGCCATCCTGGCCCAGAAAACACATGCCCCGCAGTTGCTGATTATCTTTGAAGCAGGAGGTGTTGGGCCGGTGTTGCCAGAGCTGCCTATCTCGGTCGGTCAGGCACTGACCTATCACCGGGGGGTTGAGGCCAGCAGCATGCACAATGTCATGTCGGTCTGTCAGGCTGGATATATTGATGTTGGGTTCCTGGGTGGGGCGCAGGTGGATATGTACGGCAACATCAATAGCACAGTGATCGGCGA
>DKFA01000094.1:9477-19633 GCA_002452695.1 Dehalococcoidia bacterium UBA6808 | reverse complement strand
CAATGCAGGTGTGCTTGGGCTGCTTTCTACCAGCGGTGTTTTTGACAAGGATATTCAGCCATGGGTATATAAGGATTTCATAAGCACGGCGGAAGCTAATTTCGATGATGATATTCCTACAGTGATGGAAAAGCTGATCAAGCGTACTTACAGGAAGGTCAAGGACAAGGGCGGCATTTTCGGTTTTAATGTGATGGTTTCAACCGAAGTCCTGAAGTATTCTAACGAGATTATTGATACGGCCATCAGAGTACGGGAAGAACCCCCCCCCCCGAGATCAAAAAGCATTTTAAAGTCATGTATACATCAGCGGGGGTCCCATGGGCTGGAAAGATAAGATCAAGGGTGCAGGGTTTACCTGGATTCATATAGTCCCCTCGGTCAGGGCCGCTCTCCGCTGCAAGAAGGCCGGGATTGATGTAATTGTGGCTTCCGGACACGAAGGCGGTTTCCATACTTCCTGGGAGCCGGTGCACTCAATGATCTTGCTGCCGGCTGTGGTGGAAGCTGTATCTGATAACGATACACTGGTCTGCGGCGCCGGCGGGTTTTGCGACGGCAAGACGCTGGCCGCTGCTATGGTTCTGGGGGCAGACGGTGTATTGATGGGCACCCGCTTTTTAGCGACACAGGAGAGCGATTTCCATCCGATGTGGAAGGCGAGCGTTGTGGAGGCAGGTGACAGGGCAATGTGCCCAACAAGCTTTTGAAATAGCACATCGGGGTAAATCAGCCGAATTATAAAAAGCCGGGTACCAAAGTGCATAAACCAGCCATGAGGATCAATTGGGGGAAGAGGTTTGGGGTGAGTGGAGGGATTCGAACCCTCGATATCCAGGGCCACAACCTGGCGCCTTAGGCCTCTGGGCCACACTCACCACGCACAACGGCGAATATTATAACGTACCGGGCGCCATTTTTGCTAATGGTAGATATATCTCCAGCTCTTACTTGACGCTCTTCTCAAGGCGAGCGAGCAAGCTGGTTCTTCAATCTTTCGTTAACGGTTTTTATTGCGGTGGTACAGGATGACCTGCATGGACAGACCGAAGAGGATAACCATGATCAGAACCATAAGGAGTAAATTGGTGGCATTGTTATTAGAGGGATCGATCAGCACTGGTGTGGAAGATGTCGGGGATGTCCCGCCGGGCGCTGTGGAACTGCTCTGAACAGGTGGAATGGCACGTTCTACAACAGGAAAACCGGGACTGATATTGAAACTGAGCGCATAAGACCAGGGACTGCGGATCACCTGCCCCGTGGTTGCCTTGCGCACCCGTATGTGCCAGTAATAGGTATGACCAGCTTCAGGCAGCGCCCCGGGAGCAATGTAATAGCAGGGAAAGCGCAGATCGTTGGGAGAGAAGAAAGGATTAGTGGCTGGAGCGGCCTCCCGGATGGCCAGGTCGAACCATTTATCTTTGCCTACCTCGATTTCATAGGAGTCAGCCAGGGAAAGCTGTTCCCACCTGAGGTCCACCTGGGCGTTGCGCCCGCTGACCGGATCGCAGCCGAGCAGCGTTCCTCCTTTAGGACTGATCAGCCAGGGACCGTGTTTTGTCAGGGTGTCTTTGAAACCCCACAGCAGGCCCTCGCCTGATAGGGGTTGATAGGCTCTGCTATCGATTGCAAGAATAGTGTCAGAGTGACAGGTCAGGGCTGAAGGCTCCAACGTGAAGCACACGCCTTTATTTAACCCCGAGGAAAGTGAATCCCAGCTCATGCCGCCCTTGGGGATGCCGGAGCGTGAGTAGAGTGTGCGGTCCACCCCGCTGCTGCCCGAGCTGTAAGCAGCGTAGATTATGTCACGGGGCAGCGCAACAATTCCGTAATAGCTGCTGTTTGCCGGGACCATGTCGTCCCAGCGGTTGCTGGTGCCGATCGACCAGCGGTAAAGTCCCCCGGCATCGTCAGCCAGGTAGATAATACGGTTATCTTTAAACTCATCATCAAAGGCGACGTGGCGGTTGCCTGAGCTATAGGTAGGCTGGGTGATCAGCATCCAGTGATCGCCCCAGTCTGTGGAATACGCAACGGGGCGGTCCTCGTTAATGCCGGCCCCTGCCAGAACATTGTTTCCCAGGGCAACTATAGTATGGGCGGACTGCAAACCAGTATCGATGAGGCCGCTCCATTTCCAACCGGCTGTTGAATAGCTTCCACACCTGACCAGTCCGTTGCGTTGCAGTATAATTAACCTGTCGCTGCTGATAGCAGCCATGTCCGTTATTATTATGCCGGGCAGGCACTCCTGCCACGTGCGTCCACCGTTGCGGGAATGCATCACAAGTCCATGATTCCGCGCACCGACAAATATCACAGAGCCGTCCTCTTTATCCGGGGGAATCTTCAAGAGCGGCTGGTCGCAATCATGGCATAGCACTCTTTGCCAGGTTTCTCCTATGACCTCTGTTGTGCTGCGCCAGGCGCTGTCCAATCCCTGATCATTTCTTGATGATACATAAATTGTGTTGCCGTCGGGAGAGGCTTCCACTGATCCCAGATTGCTGATCTTTGTATCGATCAAGCCGAGCTGGTTCCATGATTCTGCGTCATCCAGACTGACGGAGAAAGCTGACTCGTCCAGCGCAACACCCATCCAGGCCGGGTCGACGGGATTGCGCCATTTGGCTGGCGTATCGCGGTTGCCGGTCCCTGTGCCGCATAAGGCATTCTTGCCATTGCCAACCCAGGCCAGTATCACGTTGGCATAACCTGTGCCATATCCGCCTGTGGGGGGTTTTAAAGGCCTGGTCCAGCAGGGGGAGTTGTTAAATGGGTCCGAAGTATACCAGACAGTTGCTGCGCCTGTGGCTGCATCAGCTTTTGCACAACCGGCCAGTAGCTTACCCCCATTTATATTGGTGCAGCAGGAGAGTGATGTTATGCGTGGACTGCTGCCGTCCCACGGAACTTTCAAACCGGTGACGATGGTATCGTTGAGACGGTAGACATCGTCCAGCGGCCTGCCTCCGCCAATCGCTTTACCATTGGAATCGTAAGCCGCGAATATAATACGTTGCGCAGGTTCCGCCCCGTTGAAATCAGATGCCGTGGAAAGACTGCCCGTGATGATCCGGCTTTCTCCACTGCCCGTACCGCCTGATTGTCCGGGAGGGCACAGCTCCACCGGCCAGCCGTGAGCGGTGTTCCATAAGCAGGAGTTAATCCCGAAGTCTCTCGATCCGATATTGATGTACGTGCGCTGTGTGGTGCTTGACATTACGATCAGGCTTCCATCTGTTGTATAGGAAGGTGAAACGGCCAGCGTGATGATATCGCCATTGGTGAAGCCCTGCGCTTTCCATCCAGCCATACCGGGGTAGCTCAGGATATAGATCTGTCCCTGTGCAAGGCCGTCGGCAGGTATCCGGCTGCCGATCACGATATCCCTCACAGTTTTTCCCGCAGCAGTGTATGAAGGTGAAATTGCCAGACTGCCGGCCTGTTCATCTGCTCCGTACATCCAGGGTATATGGCCGCTGTATGTCCAGTTGGCCCCACCGTCTTCAGAAAAATATACTTCGCGACGGCCTGTGGTCGATGCATCTATACTTATGACTGCGACGAATTCAGGGCAATCCGGCGCCTGGGCAATATTTGAAAAGGGGCCTGTGGGGGCTGGTAGCGCTCCTGTAATGCGTAGTGTGGGATTACTGCTCCAGGAAATGCCGCCATCTGTGCTTTTCCAGATCCCCGCCTGGATTTTAGATACCAGGCCTGTATTGGGTTGATCAACAGCATAGAGCACCTGCCCGTCGGGCGAAGCTGACAGTGCGGTTATTTCGCAGGGCGATACGATGTCATTGCGCTGGGGGAAGCTGCCCGGCGTATTGATTATGCCCCATCTAAGTACACAGTTCGAGGGAACATTGCCTGCGGATACGTGCTGCGGAGACGGCAGCACAGCCAGGGCCACAGTGCAGGTTGCACAGATAGCCTCTATAAAGATACGTTTTACCTGTCCTGGACGAGTACCGGGTCTATCCAAGCCACGCTTCCCTGTTGCAGCGTACCCTCGGATTCCACCCTTACGACAAATTCCACCTGCTTGCCGGCGAGCTTACTGCAATCAATCTCGTAATTCTCCGGTTTGCCTTTTGCCTTTATTGTTACGGGGGCTTGAAATTCCACTTTATCCCCCTGCCGCGTGCCTAGCATAAATTTGGCGGCGGCGCCTTCCGGCGCATCGCTGCTTAAAGCGATTTTACAGCATAATCTGCTCTTATAGGGGATGGTAAAAGGTTTTAATATCTCGGGTGTGCCATGTGGTATACCGATAACAGCCTGTATCCATCCCTGCTTATCAATGCCGGGATTAAGCAGAAGCGCGTTATTGAAAGAGCCATTTTGCGTAACAGCAGTGCCGATAACTGCCCATCCACCCGTACCCGTTTTTGTGATCGGCCATTGCAATGTTCCCAGGTTGTTTTGCCATTGGGCCTTGGCTACGAACCTCATCAGATTGATTGTCAGCAAAGGGCCGAAATTGTGGTCGAAGCAATTGTTTTCGGTATTGCTCTCCTCGCAGGAAGCTGGCTGGTTCAGGCAGATGCGCATGTTGACGGCATCGGACTCGCCTTCCTGCAGCGCCGAACCGGTCATGGAGCCGAAGCGCGGGGAGAAATGATAATTAGCAAATGATTCCACCCTCTCTTCTCCGGGCGTCAGTGGTGAGGTGTAATCCTTCGCCTCAAATATGCCGTTTTTATACAGTGCCGAAAAGCTGGGACATGAAGTAAGATCGCCGTTATTGCGTATGCGATAGAAAAGCACATTTCCCGTGTTCCAGAAATCGAGTATCTCAAGATCAGCCCTCGCTGTAACGAGAGGGACAACTTTTAGACTGATGGCGTTGCTGCTGGCCCCGCTGCGGTTGACCGCAGTTAGCGTGTACGTTGTGTCTGAAACTGGTGAGACCTTCACACTGCCTACAGCGTTGATCTGGCCGGGGATAGAGGTGATAGAGATGCGTGTCGCGCCGGATACAATCCAACTCAGTACAGCCGGCTGGCCCGCCGTTATCACAGCAGGATTCAGTGTGAATGATTGTATTTGCGGCAATGCGCCAGCGATGTCTTTCTGTATGGCGAAACCGCTGGAGGCGCCGGCTTTGCCATCGACCAGAATATCAACTCTGTAGTCTCCCCTGATAAAGCCGCATTGCGGGGCTGATAGGGTGAAGCCCGCCAGACCATCTGTATCGAGATAGACGGTGTCTTCATGCATCAGGTGGTTATTCTCTTTGGCCAGGTCACCGTTGACCAAAACCCATCTGGCTGTGACAGCCGTATTTTTATGCGCCCTTTCCAGTCTGGCGGAGCAGCAGACCTGCTGGCTGTCGATGAAGAAAGAATTACAGGTATCCACGGGGCGGGAGGCGGCGTCCAGTCCGCTGGCCACAACCAGGCCTGTGACAACCGGACCAAACAGTGCGGAGCAGCCCGGTAAACACACGGCTAAAGGCATAAGGATTGCCAGCATGAGACAGAAAGTCTGTATGCGAAGTTTCATGGCGCAACACAAAATATTATGTGTTTGTGTGTACCGATGTCAAGGCGGTGCAGAATATAATGTCGTTTATAGGTTTTCAAGCAGGCTGTCGGCTTCTGACAGAGCGGGCATATCGCTGTAGGCGGGGTGGGGGTCGGGGTCAGGTATGCCCGCCGCCCTCTTGGCTGCCGACAGGTAGCGTTTACGGTCAGCTTCACGCAGGATGGTCATCTTTTGCATGATGAGTGAGCCTTCACCGTGTATCGTGGCTGCGCCCGCTTCCGGCGTGGTCAGGTCACGCACAAGGTTGATGGCGCGGATGCGATCTTCGGCAGAGGCATCCTCTCTGCCGCTGAGGTAAGGGTCCAACGCGTTATGCAGAGCAGGACTGGCAAGGTCAATGCCTAAAGGTAAAGTGGCAACCAGCCCGCCGGCGATATCATGAACTATTTTGACGGCCTGGTGCCAGTAATCGGCGAAAGTGAGTTTAGCCAGGTTTGACAGCAGGGGGTTGGGATAAGCGTAGCCTGTAGCCGGGTCTATCGCGCAATCAAGGGCTGAGGCGCGTGACAGAGCATCGACGGCCTCGGCATAGTAAACAAGCTGAGACAGCTTTTCCTGCACATGGCTGAATTTCTCTAGCCCGTTATATCCGGCAATCAGGAAGGCAACACCCGTCAGACTTTCCAGTTCAGCCACCTTGCGGCATTCCCCGCTCAGCCTGTGGATGGACGCGAACAGGCGCGCGTAGCGGCCGGCAAATTTATATTCACCATCAAGGAAGATCCGTTCATGGGGAACGAAAACGTTATTGAAAATGACCATCGAATTGCCGGTGTAGGTGCGGGAAAGCAGAGGGTGGTCCAGGCTGTCCGCCGGTTCTTGTCGCAGAGAATGGGATAAGACCATGCTCACTCCCCGCGCGTTGACGGGGACTGCCAGGGCGAAAACATGTTCCGCGTCCTCTTCGCGCATGCCATGGGCAGGCAGAATGATGATCTCATGGCAGTAGGGGACGAAATCAATGTGCGCCATCACGCCGTTAATGGTCACCCCTCTGGACGATCTATCGACAATACTGATGCCAAACTCCTTATGGCCCGGTCGTGAATCTACCCTAACTGCGCTGCTCAGACCGCAGGCCAGCCCCAGATCCTTATCCTGGCATTCCCTGCGGAAGGCATCGGCACGTAGCGCATACCTGGTGCTATATTCACCGTCCACCATTCTGCTGACGGCGGAGATGGCGTGCAGGGCATCGATGCCTGTGTAATGCACCGCACCGGGCAGGCCGCAACAGGTGCGCGCCAGTTTCTGGATGATCTCGCGCCTCCTTAACAGGTCAGATGCAGTCCGCGGTGGATTATAGACAAAATGGCAGGGATCTCCATTTTCGTCTTTTTCTACCAGCAGTTCTCGATAACGCGGGTCGGCGGCCAGAACGTACTCAAAGGCTGCCATGCGCAGCCCGGCCTTAAGGGCGGCATGGTTGTTTTCCACTATATCGGCGATCTTCTCCCCGCCGGCATAGATCACACGGCCGTCCCGCAGGCTCCTGATATATTCCGCAACAGTCTTAACAGCCATAAAACCCTCAACATGGTCACGTGGAATAATTATATACCATATTTATACTGTACTTTTCTCTGAAGTGTACCGCATCGATAATACTGAAATTGTCTTCGCAAAGCCCGGCTCCAGGAGTACCGGCGTCAGGCGCCCGGCGCAGACATAATCCAGACTCTCCCAGATGACGCGCGCCACGTCCACAATGTCGGCCCCATACCGCCTTCGCCTGTACATAGCTTTCCGGGGGCTCGTTCCAGACCTGGCAGGTGCATCAGCCTGATCAGGCTTTTGCGATGCAGAGCTGTTACCACATCACCTCTGGTGACATTTTAGACAAATGAAAGCGATTATTTAACATTTTCCCCTGATCTATTTTATAATATTCCTATCTCTTGAATGTGGTTCTGTATCTTTAGCGACAATTGACAAGTTCGTTTTCTCATTGTAATATATCATACAAGTATAATATTAATGTGCATGTGCGCATAACTGTATGAGGACAAATAATGCGTGACCTTCTCAAAATCTTCAAAGCCCTGGCGGACGAAACCAGGCTCAGGATACTCTATCTGCTTATGGAAAGGGAGGCCTGTGTGCTGGAAATCAAGCAGGCCATGCGGATAAGCCAGACCCGCGCTTCGCGCAACCTGGGCATACTGCACGACGCAGGGCTGCTCAAGGCCCGCCGCGAAGGGCCACTGGTCTTCTACTCGCTCGACGCAAAATCGATCAAGAAAAACTGCTCCGGACTCGACGCCATGGTTAAACAGGCTTTCGAAATGGACCAGACCGCCATGCTGCACAGGGAACGGCTGAAGAGGCCCGCGGCAAGGGCCACCAGCTCATCTAAGTAAATATTCGCATATCAAGTTGACATTCTATCCTTTTGGTAGTTTAATTTTAGCGGTCCGCGCACGTTCATTCTTGGGTAAAACAAACATGAATGACTTTGAACCTAAGATCGTGGCATTTCTCTGCAACTGGTGCTCTTACCGGGGGGCAGATCTGGCAGGCACTTCAAGAATCAAATGCGCCGCCAACGTCCGTGCCATCCGCGTAATGTGCAGCGGACGCATTGAGCCCGCTTTCATCCTGCGGGCTTTCGAGTTGGGCGCCGACGGCGTGCTGGTGCTGGGCTGCCATCCCGGCGACTGCCACTACGCCGAGGGCAACTACAAAGCGCTGCGCCGTATGGAGCTGCTCAAACGCACCCTGGCGCAGCTGGGCATCGAGGAAGACCGCTTCCGTCTCGACTGGGTCTCCGCCTCAGAGGGGGATAAGTTTTCTCGCGTAGTCAATGAGATCACCGAAAAAGTCCGCCAGCTCGGCCCCTACAAACCTAAAGAGGGAAACAAAGTTGCCTAAATTAAAGATAGCGCTCTACTGGGCTGCATCCTGCGGCGGCTGTGAGATCGCGACGCTGGCTATTGGCGACAAGATCCTGCGGCTGGCCGAGGCGGCTGAGATCGTGTTCTGGCCTGTTGCCATCGACACAAAGTACGCCGACGTGGAGAAAATGGCCGACAACTCTATCGACGCCTGCCTGTTCAACGGCGCTATCCGCAACTCAGAGAATGAGCACATGGCCAGACTACTGCGTAAAAAATCAAAGATATTGATCGCTTACGGCTCCTGCTCTTACGAAGGCTGCATACCCGGACTGGCCAACTTCTTCAATGCCAGGGCCATTTTGGAAAACACCTACTGCGAGACTGCCTCAACTGATAACCCTGCTAAAACCATGCCTCAGCCGACGGTTATAGTACCCGAAGGCGAGCTTGACCTACCGGTTTTTTACGATACGGTTAAAACGCTGGGTCAGACGGTTGCTGTAGACTACTTCGTGCCCGGTTGCCCTCCGGAGGAAAGCACCACCTGGCTGGCACTGGAAGCGCTGCTCAGCGGCAACCTCCCGCCCAGGGGAACCGTGATCGCACCGCCTTCGACCGCCGTCTGCAACGAATGCCCGCGCATCAAGCACGAAAAGAAGATCAAGGCTTTCCACAGGACATATGAGATCGTTCCCGACCCCGACATTTGCCTGCTTGAACAGGGTATACTTTGCTGCGGCGTGGGTACACGGGGCGGCTGCGGTGCGCTTTGCCCGAAGGCCGGCATGCCCTGCACCGGCTGCTATGGCCCGGTAGAGGGCGTACGCGACCAGGGCAGCCACCTGCTCAGCGCCTGGGCCTCGATCATCGATTCCAATGACCCCGACGAGATAAAGAACATCCTTGACGGCATCGTCGATCCGGCCGGCACAGCCTACCGCTACAGTCTGCCTGCAGCGATGATCAATAGGGCGAGGATGCAGCCATGAGAAAGATCGTCATCGATCCGATCACCCGGCTGGAAGGCCACGGCAAGATCACCATTTTCCTGAACGACGACGGCAACGTGGCTAACGCCTACCTGCAGATACCCGAGTTGAGGGGCTTCGAGAAATTCAGCGAGGGCCGCCCGGTGGAGGATATGCCCCAGATTACGCAGCGCATCTGCGGCGTCTGTCCTGAGGCCCACCACGTGGCTTCAACCAAGGCGCTGGACGCCATGTTCCATACCGAGCCGACCAGCACGGCCAGGAAGATACGCGAGCTGCTTTATAGCGCATTCTTCATCACTGACCACACTACACATTTTTACATACTGGCCGGTCCCGATTTTATCATGGGACCGGATGCTCCCGTGCCCGAGCGCAATATCCTGGGAGTGATTGCCAAGGTTGGTCTGGAGTTGGGGGGGCAGGTGATAAACACCCGCAAAGAAAACCACTGGATCATCCAAACCGTGGGCGGGCGGCAGATACACCCTGTCTTCGGCCTGCCGGGAGGCGTGAGCAAACGCATCAGCGAGGAGGAACGCCGGCAGATTGAGGAGATAGCCAGACGCAATGTGGCTTTCGCCCAACTATCACTCAAAGTTTTTGATGATATAGTGCTGAAGAATAAAGGCTACGTGGATATGATCACCAGCGACGCCTATACGCACCAGACCTATTATATGGGCATGGTGGACGATAATAACCGGGTGAACTTCTACGACGGCAAAGTCAGGGTGGTGGATCCGCAGGGCAGGGAGTTCGTCAAATACT
>DKFA01000094.1:4476-9392 GCA_002452695.1 Dehalococcoidia bacterium UBA6808 | reverse complement strand
TATCGCGCCACCCCCCTCTCCCGTCTCAATGCTGCCGACGGCATGGCCACGCCGCTGGCGCAGGAAGAATACGAGAAGATGTACTCCGCACTGGGCGGCAAGCCCGTCCATTTTACCCTGGCGACACACTGGGCACGACTGATCGAAATACTCTATGCGGCGGAAAGGCTTTTGGAACTGGCTACCGATAAGGAGATCACCGGGCCTAATATCAGAAACATTCCGGTGGGCAAGCCGACTGAAGGCGTGGGCATCGTGGAAGCTCCCCGCGGCACGCTTACGCACCACTATATAGCAGATGAGAAAGGCCGCATCAGGAAATGCAATCTGATCGTGGGGACAACCAATAACCAGGCCGCCCTCCTGATGTCGGTCAAGAAGGCGGCGGAGGCGCTGATCAAACCGGGCAAGGACATCACCGAAGCGCTGCTCAACCAGATCGAGATGGCCTGGAGGCCGTACGACCCCTGCATGTCATGTTCAACCCACACCATGCCGGGACGGATGCCGCTCGAGGTAACCGTCTACAGCTCGAACGGAAGCGTGGTTAAAAAGCTGTCGCGTTAGTTTTTTAAAAATTTAATTATCAGCGTGCAGGATCGATGCACGAGTTTGATAACTATATGTGAACATATTTAAATATGTTGTTTATCGTTAATTGTAACGTTAAAATAATCATAAGGAGTTGACTATGCAGAACCGGGTGATTTCCAGGCAAGACCTGGCAGGTTTTGTGGATGACCTGATTAAGACGAAATCCGCCGGGGATGTCATCGGCATCAAGGCCCAGGGCAACAAGTTCAATTTCGGCCCGCTGAAAAGCGCGACCGAACTGCGCCTCGATTACGATATATCCCTGCTGCCCCCCAAAAAGTACTTCTTTCCCCAGCAGGAGACGGTGCTGAAGTACGAGGTTGAACCCGCTTTCAAAGTGGAGCCGGTGGTCGAGGAGAGGATGCTGTGCATCATAGGCGTGCACCCCTTCGATATCAGGGCGCTGCAGCTTTTCGATGCAGTTTACGGCGGCAACAATCCTGACCCCAACTACTTCCTCAAACGAAACAATGCCACCATTATCGGCGTGGACTGCCTCAACCCCATCCCCAAGTCCTTCGCCGCCAGCATGGGGACCAACACAGTTGAGGAAGGCTTTGACCTGATGCTGACTGATCTCGGCGGCGATTGGTTCGTCACGGTCGGCAGCAACCGCGGCGACAGCATGATGAAAAAGTACGGCAAGGGCAGGGAGGCAACGAACGTAGATCTGGAAAAGCGCAATAAAGTACGCAGGGATGCCGCCAAAAAGTATAAGACCTCGCTCAAAATGAAACCAGATGAAATACCGGCCTTGCTGGACGCCAACTGGGAAAGCCCGGTCTTCAAAGAGAGGTCGGCCACCTGCTTCAGTTGCGGCTCCTGCGTGATGGTCTGCCCCACCTGCGTGTGCTTCGATGTGCAGGACGACCCGGCGCTCAATCTGAAGGGCGGTGAACGCTACCGCCGCTGGGATGCCTGCATGCTGCCGGGGTTCGCTGCAGTGGCCAGCGGTGAGAACTTCCGTGAGCACAAGGAGCAAAGGTTTCGCCACCGCATGTACCGTAAGGGCAAGTACCTGTTGGAGCGCTACAAATATTTGGGCTGCGTGGGCTGCGGCAGATGCGGCACCAGCTGCCTGGCCGATATAGCCCTGCCGGCCGACACCTACAACCTGCTCAAGGAGGGTAAGTAAATGGTAATGCAGTTGACTGCCAAGCAATCGATCTTCCTGCCGCGCATCGCACAGATCGTGCGTGTGGATAGCTTAAGCGACCGTGAAAAGGTGTTTGAGTTCGTCTTCGACGACGGCAAGGAGCTAGGACATAAGCCCGGTCAGTTCGTCGAGGTCTCCATCTTCGGCGTCGGCGAAGCCCCCATCTCGGTAACGTCCTCACCGACGCATAAAGGCTCATTCGAGCTGGCGGTGAGAGCTGCCGGCAGCCTGACCAACCACCTTCACACACTGGGCAAAGGCGCCAAAGTCGGCATTCGGGGGCCGTTCGGCAACGGATTCCCCCTGGATACGCTGAAGGGGCAAGACCTGCTGTTCGTGGCAGGCGGCATCGGGCTATTCCCGCTGCGCTCGCTGATCAACTATGTGATGGATACCCGCCAGGACTTCGGCGAGGTCACTACACTTTTCGGCTGCCGCTCCCCGCAGGAGAGGATCTTTCTCGACCAACTGGATACCTGGAACTCCAGCAAGGACATGTGCTTTTTAGAGACGGTGGATCGTGTACCCGACGATTCATGGAAAGGCAACGTGGGCGTAATCACGACGCTCTTCCCCAAGATCAATATCGATCCCAAGAAAACCTATGCCATTGTGGTTGGCCCGCCTGTCATGTACCGTTTTGTCATCGCCGAATGTCTGAAGAAAGGACTGGCGGAGGACCATATCATAATGTCGCTGGAGCGCAGGATGAAATGCGGCGTCGGCAAGTGCGGCCACTGCCAGATCAACGGCGTGTATTGCTGCCAGGAAGGGCCCGTTTTTACCTACGCCCAGGTAAAGTCATTAAAGGAGGCCGTATAAAATGAAACCAAGAGTAGCTTTCTTCGATTTCACAGGCTGTGAAGGCTGCCAGCTGGAAACGCTTAATTTCAATCTGGAAGTGGTGGATCTGATCAATGCGGTTGATATCGTGGAGTTCCGTGAGATCAGTTCGGACCACTCGGACAACTACGACATCGCCTTCATCGAGGGCAGCATCACCACCGACAGGGACATCGCCCGTCTGCAGGACATCCGCAACAAGGCCAAGGTGCTGGTGGCGCTGGGCGCCTGCGCCTGCACCGGCGGTGTCAACAGCCTCAAGAACTTCTATTCCATGGAGGAAAACCTCAAGGTTGTCTACGGCGAGTCAGCCAAATACTACAAGACCATCCCCACGCGTCCGGCGCACGCCGTGGTGCCTGTGGAATTCTTCCTGCACGGCTGCCCACCTAACCGCAATGAGATCATCCGGTTGATCAAATGCGTGGTGGCCGGCAAGAAATTTGAACAATGCCAGAATCCGGTCTGCGTTGAGTGCAAGCTGGCCGAGAATGTTTGCGCCTTCGAGCGTGGCGAGTTCTGCTTGGGGCCGGTCACACGCGGCGGCTGCAACGCCGTCTGTATAACAGCAGGCCGGAAATGCTGGGGCTGCCGGTCGCTCGTGGATGAACCCAACATCAACTCACAGAAAGACCTGCTGGCCAAATACGGGCTGACTGTAAACGATGTGCTCAAGCAGTTCAGGCTCTTTAATGGAACACTGGAGGTAGCCAAACAATGACAAAAGCCAATGTAAACTTTACAGTTCACCATGTCTGCCGCGTCGAAGGGCACGGCAATATCGTAGTCAACGCCAAAGACGGCAAAATCGAAGAATTGAAGTGGGAAATACCCGAATCACCCCGCTTCTTCGAATCCATGCTGCGCGGGCTGGACTACAGGGATGTAAACTTCATTGCGCCGCGCATCTGCGGCATCTGCGCTGTGGCGCACGCCACCGCATCGATCGAAGCGGCCGAAGCCGCCTTCAACGTTAAACTGACCGAGCAGGCCTCGCTGGTCCGCGAGCTGCTGCTCGACGCAGAGACGATCACCAGCCACGTGCTGCATTACTATTTCCTGGTCGCTCCCGATTTCTTCGGTGTAGGCAGTGTAATACCCCTGGCCTCCACCCACACCGACGTGGTTTTAAGGGCGCTGCGCATGAAGAAGACGGCCAATGATTGGGCGGACATGCTGTGCGGGCGCAAGACGCACCCCATCTCCATGGTGGCGGGCGGCTTCGTCAAATGGCCGGAGATGGAACAACTGAAATGGCTCAAGGAGAAACTGGAAGGCGAATATATGAAGGATCTGGATGCCTCCGTTGAGCTGTTTAAAACCTTGAAATTCCCCGATTTCACCAGGGAGACCGAGTATATCGCTCTGTTCAGGCCGGACAAATACAGCTTCATCGGCGGAGCGATCGGCTCCACAGACTGCAAGCCCATCCCCATCAACGATTACCAGAAGGTAGCCAACGAGTTCTGCGTGCCCTGGTCCACCGCCAAGTTCACCAGGCACCTGCGCGACTCTTATCAGGTCGGAGCGCTGGCCCGCTTCAACGTCAACAGCGACAAGCTGCACCCAAAGGCCAAGAAGGTAGCCCAGACATTCGGCCTCAAGGCGCCCTGCTACAACCCCTACTTCATCAGCGTGGCGCAACTGGTCGAGACCGTGCATGCCGTCGAGAACAGCATCATGATTTTGGACAAGCTGCTGAGCAAGGGCATCAAACAGGAGAAGCCCGAGGTCAAGGTCAAAGCCGGGCGCGGCGTGGGCGCGGTGGAAGCGCCCAGAGGCATCCTTTTCCACGACTACACCTTCGACGATAGCGGTAAGCTGATCGCCGCCAACATCGTCATCCCCACCAACGAGAACCATAACAGCATCCAGCACGACTTCGAAAAGCTGCTGCCCGAGATCATCGACAAGCCGCAGGACCAGATCAAGCTGGCCATGGAGATGCTGGTCAGGGCCTACGACCCCTGTATCTCCTGCTCGGCACATATGCTGGAAGTGAAATTCAAGTAGACTACTACTAATGGATCTGNNNGCCTGATCATGGTCAGTCTGATCAACTTTACCAGGCCGGCCGCTTACGCCGGCGACTTCGTCATCGATGCCCTGATGGCGTTGTCGGTCTGTCTCTGCGTTCCGATGAGACTGGGCTTCCCGGCGACCGGCGCCGCCGTCTTCACGCTGATCGAGATCTTCATCTGGCTCTCATTTGACACTTTTGATTTAAGATTGCATAATTATTATGAGCATATGCTCATAACCCAGTGAGGAACAGCTAATTGCCGAGGCCACGAAAATGCAGACGAATCGCCTTTATGCCGGG
>DKFA01000094.1:0-4318 GCA_002452695.1 Dehalococcoidia bacterium UBA6808 | reverse complement strand
AAGGCCATCAGAATCGAAGGCGGGACCATCGAATTGGGCCCCGTGCGCTACACCTGCGAGAACGGACACCAGTGGGATATGCCGTTTGATAAGACAGGGATTGAAGCGCCGCCATCCTGCCCTGTCTGCAACAGCACTAATTTATGGATACTGCCCGAGGGTGATTTTGATTGGCGGCCCGGCAGGGGCAGGTGCCGCCTCCGGGGTTCAACCGCTGAAACGGTCGATCAGCGTATATTCAGAAAATAAGAAAAAGGAGGAACTACAATGCCAGGATTTGATGGAACAGGACCACGTGGGATGGGGCCCATGACAGGAGGGGGTCGAGGTTTTTGCGCTGCGCCTCCGGGCAGCTACGGTTACCGCGGTAGGGGCTATGCAGGTGTTTACGGGCGGCCCTACGCCGCTATGCCCACCCTAACCGAACTTGATCTGCTCAGGAATGAGTATGCCATGCTTAAACAGGAGCTTGAGGCCCTGGAAGCAAGGCTGCAAAGCATGGGAGCAGAGAGCGAAAAATAAACACGGCACATAACTGATAAGGAGAATTACGCCATGATCGTAGCTATTACCGCCGTTGGGGACCGGCTGGATTCGGATATCGACCCCCGCTTCGGCAGGTGCCGATATTTCATCTTCGTCAACCTCGAAACGAACGCCGTTACAGCTGTAGCCAACGCCGCTACAGCCGGCGGGGCCGGTATTGCTTCCGGCCAGACGTTAGTAACTTATGGAGCCAAAGCAGTGATCACCGGAGATGTCGGGCCCAATGCCTTCCAGGTGCTCTCGGCTGCCGGTATAAAGATATATACCGGAATCTCGGGAAAAGTGAAAGACGCTGTTGAAGCTTTCAAGGCAGGTAAACTTAAGAATATCGGACAAGCCAGCGTGGAGCAGCATTATGGGCTATCTGCTCCACGGCAACAGGATGGTCAATAAAATAAAATAAAAAGGAGGAATTAAAATGCCAAGGGGAGATATGACAGGACCTCCAGGTGGAGGCGGAAGAGGAACAGGTAGAGGCGGTGGAGGCGGCGCAGGCAGGGGCATGAGCGGTGGAGGAATGGGCGGCGGCAGAATGGGCGGCAACCGCCCCGGTGCCGGCCCGGGCGGCGATTGCGTCTGCCCGCAGTGCGGCGCCAGGCTGCCCCACCAGGCAGGAGTACCTTGCTACAACATCACCTGTCCCAAGTGCGGGGCAAAGATGGCAAGGAGCTAAATGATTATAGCTATTGCCAGCGGCAAGGGTGGCACCGGCAAAACGCTGGTTGCCACCAGCCTTGCCCTCTCGATTAAAAATGAGCAAAAGGTACAGCTCCTGGACTGCGATGTCGAGGAGCCCAACGACCACCTTTTCCTCAATCCTGTCATCATAAAAAGTGAGCCGGTCTGCATCCCCGTGCCGAAAGTGGACTATACCAGGTGCACTTTCTGTGGAGAATGCGCCAGGGTATGCGCATTCAAAGCCATCGCAGTGGTACCGCAAAGTGTGCTGATCTTCGACCAGCTCTGCCATGGTTGCGGCGCCTGCAGCTACCTGTGCCCGGAAAAAGCCATCTCTGAAGAGGGCCGCGAAATGGGCGTGGTAGAATCAGGCACCGCGGGCGATATCGAATTCATCCAGGGCCGTCTGACCGTAGGGGAGGCAATGCCGGTGCCTGTAATTCGGCGTGTCAAGGAAAAGATCAACCCCGACAGAACTGCTCTGCTGGATGTCTCACCCGGCACATCCTGCCCGGTGGTGGAATCTGTCAGGAACTGCGACTATTGCCTTCTGGTGACAGAGCCGACACCCTTCGGCCTGCATGATCTGGCGCTGGCCGTTGAAACGGTGAGACAACTCGGCGTTCCCTGCGGGGTGATCATCAACCGGGCTGTCAGCGGCGAAACGCGTGTCCACGACTTTTGCCAGCGGGAGAAGATACCCGTGTTGCTCGAGATACCTCTCGACCGTGAGATCGCAAGGCTTTACTCGGAAGGCGTTACGCTGGCCGCAGGCAAGCCTGAGTGGCAGGCCGACTTTACCGGTCTTTATAATAAGATCAAAGGAGCAGTACATGAAAGAAGTCGTCGTGCTTAGCGGCAAAGGCGGCACCGGCAAAACCAGTATAGCCGGGTGTTTTGCCGCACTGGCGCAAAACAAGGTGATGGCGGACTGTGATGTCGACGCCGCTGACCTGCACCTGTTGTTGCAACCGGTCGACAGGAAAAAGGAGGAGTTCTGGAGCGGGCAGACCGCAGAGATCGATAGCGCAAGCTGCACCGAATGTGGCCTTTGCCAGGAGCTATGCCGTTTTGATGCCATCCATGACTTCAAGGTCATATCCTATTCCTGCGAAGGCTGCGGCTTCTGTGCACACATCTGCCCGGTCGATGCCATTGCCATGCATGACAACATGGCCGGTCACTGGTTTATCTCGGATACACGGTTCGGGCCTCTGATCCGGGCTCGCCTGGGCATTGCACAGGAGAACTCGGGCAAGCTGGTGGCGCTGGTCAGACAGCAAGCCAGGACAATGGCCGAAGAAAAAGGCTTCAACACCATAATCACCGACGGGCCTCCCGGCATTGGCTGTCCCGTGATCTCATCGCTATCCGGCGCCGAACTGGCGCTGCTGGTTACCGAGCCGACGGTATCCGGTTTGCACGATCTTGAGCGTGTGATCGAGACATGCCGCCATTTCAAGGTGCCGGCTACAGTCTGCATCAATAAATACGATATCAACGAGTCAAAATCACTTGAAATAGAAAAGCTTTGCAATGAAATCGGGCTGAAGATAATGGCCAAAGTACCTTTCGATATGGCGGTCAACCGCGCCACCGCCCAGGGCGTGCCTCTGGTGGAAATTGATGACGGCCCGGCAGCATCCGAGATCAGGCGCCTGTGGAAAAACCTGGAACCGTTGTTAGCGGATAATTAGCTGATATATGAGACTTATGCCTGCTTGATATTTATGCCTGCGTAAGTTGCGGACAGCGCTTTGAGACGCTCTTCAATTGCCGATGTAACAGATAACATACATAACAAGAAAAGGAGTAATACATGAAATACGCGATACCTGTCAGCGGCGGTGTGCTTTCACCCCATTTTGGTCATTGTGAGCAGTTTGCCCTGATCGATGCGGACGAAAACAGCAAGACTATCCTGAAAAAAACTCTGTTATCTTCGCCGCCGCATCAACCCGGACTGCTGCCCCCCTGGCTGGCCCAGCAGGGCGCGCAGGTTATAATAGCAGGCGGAATGGGCAGCAACGCTATTTCCCTCTTCCAGCAAAACAAAATCAAGGTGGTGCTGGGAGCCCTCTCACTGACCCCTGAGCAGATTGTCAGCGATTTTCTGAACGGCAAGCTGGCGACCGGCGATAACCTCTGTGACCATTAGCAGCACACCAATCGGACCACGAGCGTAAAGTCCAAAGAGGAACGATCATGCGTATCAGCCGTGAGGAATATAATCGGCAGATCGAAGCACTGACGGCTAAAGCATACAGCGTTGTGGTTGTAGATCACGCTCTGTATCTCAGAAACATGGGCGCTCTCGATATAGCCAGTGGTTATGCATCGATCACCGATATTTGTGGTGACACAATATGAATAACAACAATCATCCGCTATTCGATGAAATGGCGGCGGATTACGACCAGTGGTTTGATCAGCCGGACGGCGAAATTATCTTTGCCAGTGAATTGAAGGCGCTACAGGAAGTTTTGATCTCCCTGCCGGCGCCCTGGCTGGAGATCGGTGTGGGCAGTGGCCGTTTTGCACAGGCGCTTGGCATTACCACCGGTTTGGACCCGTCCGGCAAACTCCTGGATATCGCCCGCACCCGCGGCATCCTGACGCTAAAAGGCCGGATCGAAGACATCAGCCTGCCTTTGGACAGCTTCGGTGCCGTCTTCCTCATCATGACGATGTGCTTTCTCGATAATCCAGCCGCAGCCCTGCTTAAAATCGGGCAAATCCTTAAGCCGGCTGGCAAGCTCATAGTGGCAGATGTTCCGGCCGACAGCGCGTGGGGCAGCCTGTACCTTGAGAAAAAGCGCCGCGGCCACCCTTTCTACGGGCACGCCAATTTTTACACCTATCAGGAATGGCAGGACTTGATTAATCAAGCCGGGTTCAAAATCGGCAGGACAATTTCAACGCTTAGGCAAAAACCCGGACAGATGGCCGCAATTGAAGAACCGGTCAATGGTTACGAAAAAGGCGCCGGATTCCTGGTGATTACCGCGTCCAAAACAAGCACAACGGCAGAAGAGGAAGGTTAAATGTCGATCATCTTCTCAACACACTTAAATGGTGACAAAATCATATAACA
>DKFA01000116.1 GCA_002452695.1 Dehalococcoidia bacterium UBA6808 | reverse complement strand
TATGTCATGTTCTCGCTATACTGGGAAAGAGCGGATATAAAATCATTCGTACTATATACCGAAAGTAAATGCAGCAGTATTTTCCGTGCCACAGGTGCGGTACACATAACCTTGTTGGAGCTGTATCATGCAGCTTCTGCCGGCAGCAGCTTTATTACAACTGCCCGCATTGCGGCGCATGGGTGGATAACCGTTACCATCATTGTCCCAACTGCAGCAGGGCGCTCAACTGGCCCAAATCCGGCGGCTCCAATTACAGCTATGGGGACACCTTGTATGCTCCCCAATACAGTTACGTTGTGGAGAAGAAGGGCAATCCCTGGCCAGCCATTCTGGTATCACTGTTCATCATTGGAATGGCGGCGCTTATAATTACCAATCCGGGCAGCTCGAATACAACCAAAAACGACATTACTGTCGCTACTTTGCAGACTTCCCAGCCCAGCTCATCACCCTCGGCCAGCCAGGCCGTGATCACAGCTTCCAGCCCCAACGGGCAACCTTCGTCTGCTTCCCTACCCGCGTCACCCGTTACCCAGGTCCCTGCGACCGGCAACACGGACTATCTCCCGTCGGGCGTCACACTGACTACATCAAACGGTGAGGTGTTCGAGATACAAATGTCAACGGGCACAGGCAACACCTCAAGCGATAGCACTATAAATACAACCGCCACCGCCGACTCAACCGGCTACATCCCCAAAAGAAGCGCCTATGCCCAACAGATGTTCCCTACCTGGGGACATTGCAGAGGCGGAAGCTGCCAGGCCTATTATCAGCCATAGACGGTTAAATTCCAAATTCCAAAAACCAAACTCCAATTAAATCTGAAGCACAAAACACTAACTGCTAAACAAATTTAAAAATCCAATTTCAAATGACTGCCTGAAAATTTGAATTTTGATATTTGGGTTTGTTTAGCGTTTAGCGAATTTAAAGATACAATAAATTAGTATTTTGGATTACCTGCACCCCGATACCCAAAATATACACCCGTTAGAACGGCAGTTTTTCTATCGTAACAAGCGGCAGCAGGCGTTCCACGTCCTGTTTATGGCAGAGTTCTGTGCCCGAGGTGAGTGTAGCTGCAGTGCCAGCTGCCACGGCCAGTCGCGAGGCTTCTTCCAGGCTGCCTCCCTGGCTAAGCTTGAGAACAAGGCCGGCCACGGCGGAATCCCCCGCTCCCACCGTGCTCATCACGGTGACATCGGGCGGGACCACCTTCAATACCATACTCCTGTCGGCGATGATCATACCGTCACGCCCGCGTGAGATCGCGGCTATACCTACACCGCGGCTGATGATCGTTTTGACGCCGTACACAATGTCTTCTTCCGTCTTGAGTTCGACGCCCAGCAGTGTCTGGGCTTCTCTGACATTGGGCTTGATAATATCGGGACTGGCGAGTAGCCCTTCGATCAGCCACATGTCGGCGGCATCCAGTACTGCTATGATGCCCTGTGATTTCAATTTTTCGATGAGCTCGCGATAAATATAGTAAGGCACCCCGGGCGGCACGCTGCCTGCCAGCACCATATAGGACGGCCGCGGTTTAATGGTAGTTATTTTGTCTACCAGTTTTTTTAATTCTCCTGCTGTGATCTGCGGTCCCGGCGCCGAGATGCGCGTCTGCCTGTGTGTCTTTAGATCGGTGATAATAAAATTACTCCTGATCTCTTCCTTGATATGGGTGAAATCAGTGTGCACGCTGTCTTCTTTCAGGAGGTTCTTGATTTCATCGCCAGCATGACCCCCGATGAAACCGTAAGCGATCGTGTCCCCACCCAACTCCTTGAGCACCCTTGATACATTGATCCCTTTGCCACCGGGTTGCCGTTTAAAACTGACCCAACGGTTCGTATCATCCAGCACCAGGTTCTCCACCCCCACATGTTGGTCGAGGGAAGGGTTCAGTGTCACGGTTGCTATCATCTATATCTTCTCGACTTTAAGCATGTTGGTGGTGCCCGCCTGCCCGATGGGCAGTCCTGCCGTTACCACTACCAGGTCTCCCTCACGGGCGATGCCGGCTTTGCATACCGCATTGGCCGCACTGCTGAACATATTGATGACCTTCCCTGGTTCACGGACCTTTAACGCTGTAACACCCCACGAGAGCGATAATTGGCGCTGTATTACCTCGTTGGGTGTGACTGCAACAATGGGTGTGCGGGGTCGGTACTTGGAAACACGCCTCGCTGTACTGCCCGACGCTGTGTAGGCAATCACGGCGCTGGCCCCCAGTTGATGCGCGGTATGACAGGCGGCATAGCTGATGGCATCGTCGGTCAAAGGTTGCAGGTCAAGTCCACGGCTGGCGAACATCTCCTCGTAAGGCAGGGCAGCCTCAGCCTCCAGAGCGATCAGGTGCATCATCGTGACAGTTTCAACAGGAAAATGTCCCACGGCGGTTTCTTCCGAGAGCATAATAGCATCGGCGCCATCAAAGATGGCATTGGCCACATCTGTGGCCTCGGCGCGGGTGGGGACGGGGGAATTTACCATCGATTCCAGCATCTGAGTAGCCACGATAACCGGTTTGCCGATATGGTTGCATTTATGTATCAGTTCCTTCTGCACAATAGGCACACGCTGTATTGGTATCTGCACACCCAGATCTCCACGCGCCACCATTACGCCGTCAGCGGCCTCGAGTATACTGTCAATATTCTCCAGCGCCTCGGAGCGCTCGATCTTGGCAATGATCTGTGCAGGTGAGCCATGTTCCTTGAGAAACGCGCGAACTCTGTTGATATCCTCGGGACGTTGCACGAAGGAAAGCCCGACGAAATCGATGCCCTGCGACACACCGGCTTCCAGGTGCTGCCAGTCTTCTGCCGTGACGGAATCGGTATCCCATTTAACGCCGGGCACGTTAATGCCCTTGTTGTCATACAGCCTGCCGCCGTTGATCACCCTGCACTTCACGCTGTCATGGCTGATAGAGATGACCTCCAGTTTGATCACCCCATCATCCAGGAATATCTCCTGCCCGAGCTTCACTTTCCTGGGAAGTTCGGGCAAGTCGACCGAGACCTGCGTTTCATCACCGAGCACATCCCGGGTGGTCAGGATAAACTCCGCTCCATCACGCAGCTTGATACCGCCCTTTTTAGTCTTGCCCGTACGGTCCTTGGGACCAGGCAAATCCAGCAATATGGCAAGGGCTATTTTAAGCTTTTTAGCTTCATGGCGGATTGTAGCGATATATTCGCCGTGTTCTTCGATTGTCCCGTGCGAGGCATTGATGCGGGCGACATTCATCCCGGCCCGTAGCAATTGCTTGAGGATGGACGGAGAAATGCTGCCCGGACCGATCGTACATACGATCTTGGATTTACGCATAGCTCTACCTTCGGTCTTCTTTGCGTTCATAACGGGCCTAATATTCCCGGTACCAGTCCTGGCCTATCTCGACCAGCGCCTCAGCCTCCAGCCCCAGCTTTGCATGCCACGGACGGGCGCTGCGGTTGGCTATTGCCGCCAGTTCCTGCATCCGCTTCGCCGCCACATCTTTGAGAAACTCGTTCCTTTTCTCTCTTTTAACTATACCTATACCTTCCTGCCAGATAGCCCGCCCACCGAGAAAACCGGATGCCCCGGCGGTACAGGCAATGGATACCTGTTTCTTGAACATGTCATAATCCACGCCTGCACTCAGGATGACCCAGGGCACACGTGATGCATTATCTAGTTCCCGGCAGTATTCCGCCATGTTGGCCTCGTCTTTTTCATACTTCATATCGGCTGGGAATTCAGCCTTGAGCACATCCACCGGGAGCTCGCTAATCTGCCGGGCTGTCTCGATCACCATACCCGGCAAGCGTTTAGCAAACTCCTGCGAGTCCATCACCTCATCTTCAACGCGGTATGTCTTGGGCTCAACCAGAAAGGGGATATCGTATTTTATGCAGTCGGCAGCCACCTTTGCGATGGTCTTCAATTGCCGTGAGGCCAGTTTCTTAATATCTGGACGGTAATATACTAGAATTTTGACGGCGGAAGCGCCCATGCGCTTGATCTTCTCCACGCTCCAGTCTTTGAGCAGGGTGGTAATCCGGCCTGTGGGGTCTTTTTCATAGCCGGTAGCTTCGACACTGACCAGCAGTCCCGTACCGCCTTTGAGCGCCCCTGTTACGATCGCCTGGGCTGCGCTGTACTCCGGATCGAGCAGGACACCGCTGGAATAAGGCGACATGGCCCGGCACATATCAAGCTTGATCTGGACGATGTCGTTGTAATCCGGTTCTGTCTTTTGCGCCTCCTGGAGCATCTGGACCAGTCCGGACCTGTGGTCCATGGCGCACATGATAAAAATGCCTTTATCGGTAGCAATCTGTTGCAGACCCCTGATCTTTCCTGCAGTTAAATTACTCATCATTTCAACCTCAATTATAAATATCAATATAACTGTTTGCGACCGGTATGACAAGTGCGGAGTGATTAATGTGTTGATGTTATATAATTTTGTCACCTCTAACTGTTAAGCGAAAATGTCACCATGAAGGAGATGGTGACATTGAGCAAGAAGGAACAGAGTAGGTTAATGGTGTTAAACGGGATAGAGGCGGTCAAGGTCGCCGCCAGGGAGGCAGCTGAGGTGATAGGTCTCTCGCTACGGTATCAGTTTTTCTCTGATGACGTTTGCAGTCAAGAAGCTGGAGCTGAGCATAGCCTGGGCCTTCGGGCTTAACCTGAGCTTAACGGGTGGATAATACATGGGATTACTCCAGTGGAATCCTAGGCGTAGAGTAATTGCAGTAAGTTGCGGGGAACATTTGCCGACATTACCCGGGTTTGTCCAGTTCAATATTCGACAGCCAGGATTTTCTCGCCCTTAACTAACGGTTTTTTCTCCTCGGTATATATTTCTGTGACCTTGCCTCTTACACTGGATTCGATTGGCATCAACATCTTCATAGCCTCGATCAAACATAGCACGTCGCCTTCATTCACCTCATCTCCCACCGTTACACAAAGGCTGGAAACGATACCCTGCATTGGACTGGTTACGATTTCGACTGACATAAGATATTCTCCCTCGGATTAATTCATGTATAACTGCTATCTGATAAATGATTCGATGATGATCTGGATTAGTTCCCTACGTGTCCGTGCATCGGCATTTCTATAAATATATGGTAAGTAGTTAACCATAGTCACAATGCTGGTAGCTATTTTTTCGCTATCGCCTTTGATGAGTTTTCCTTCGGCCTGCACTTCCTTCACAAGTAAACTGAATTTATTGGTATATGAATCCCTGGTTATTTTCAATTTGCGACGCATGTCATGGGGGATATAGTCCGTGGTCCTGAAGGCTAACATGATCATGTAGTTGCGTTTATAGTTGAAATTGAAATGCGACCTGATGATCTTTTTAAGGATTTCGGATTTATCGGTGCTGGCAGTTTTCCAGGCAGGATTAACTGCCTCCAGAAACATTTGATGGATCCATAGCAGTATTTCTCCCAGCAAGGCACCCTTAGAGGGGAAATAATGATAGATTAAACCCTGAGTGGCTCCGATTTCCTGGGCGATATCTCGTAGCGAAACAGCCGCATAGCTATGCTCTGCAAACAGCCTTGCAGCAACGTCCATAATCATTTCTTTATTCAGCTGAGCCGATTTGTAACGGATACTCCGGTTATTGGGGAAAATATTGTATTTCTTGGTCATGTTTTTGTCGGTCCTTAAGCGTATTAATGATTAACGCCAGCAATTTTATTATAAAATATCTTATTATATCAAGTGATATGTTTATTGTTGCGCTTGTAACGAAGCTGAATAAACGGCAAAATTTTTGCCAACCGTAGATGATATTGCGATTGTCTGATACCTGCAATGCAGCGGGAAAGCCTGCCGGTTGGCACGAACAATGTAGATGTGGGAATGGCAGGCTGTGCTGTTGACACATAGCAATTGATATGTTAGTATACTAACCGGTATCATTAATGAATATAATCCATATCAATAATATGCAGGCCTTAATAAAGAAAATTACATAAACTGTTTGCTTAATATTAGTGAGTCGAAGTGAGCGTTGACGAGTTAGATTTACAGGAAGCTTGGTTGAGGTCAGGGTTTCCAGAAGATAAGTCGATGCTTCAGCAAGCTTTTCAGGATAATAGTGTACTGGGATAGGTTAATAGCCTTGCCAACCGCAATAATGATAAGGTTCTCAATCTATGAAAATTGATAATACCAACTCAGAAATGGTCCAGGAAATCGAATATTTAAACAAGAAGAGGCAAAAGGCGTTGCAGATGGGGGGAGCGGACAAAATTGCCCGGCAACATAAACTGGGCAAACTCACCGCACGAGAGCGAATCGCGCTGCTAATGGACTGCGGAACTTTTAGGGAATATGGCCTGCTGGCCAATCACCAGAGCCATCGGCCTGAAATGGCTGACCGTGATGCGCCTGCTGATGGTGTGATAACGGGGTTCGGCCTGATCAACGGGCGACGAGCCGGAGTCATTGCAGAGGATTTTACTGTGATGGGTGGTTCGGTAGGTGTGACCAACGGTATGAAAAAGATGCGCATGACCAGTATTGCCACCCAGGAAAGGGTGCCGCTGGTCTGGCTGCTGGATGGCGCCGGGGCGCGTGCCGAGGAGTTTATTGCCGAAGGTCTCCCGATGGTGACCCACCTGATTAATATTGCAAGGATGTCGGGTATTGCGCCGTCTGTAGGTGTGGTTATGGGGCCCTGTGCAGGGGATTCCTCGCTGGTTGCCAGCCTTTTGGAGTTTATCATCATGTGCAAGGGTGAGGGAATGCTGGCAGCAGGAGGTCCGCCGGTGGTATTAAGGGCTACTGGGGAAGTCGTCACGAAAGAAGATCTGGGCGGCTGGAAAATCCATTGTGTGGAATCTGGTGTGGCCGATAATCCGGCCGATGATGACGCAGCTTCTATTGAGATGGCCAGGCTATATCTTTCTTACCTGCCCTGCAGCGCCTATGAATATCCCCCTGATGTCGAGCCGGATGACGATCCTGACCGCATGGATGAATTGCTGCTGGATATAATACCGGACAATATGGCCATAGCCTACGACATGAAAGAAGTGATCAATGCCATTGTGGATCGGGGCAGCTTTTTCGAGATCAAACCGGAATTTGCCAAAATGATGATTACTGGTTTCGCCCGCATGAATGGGCACGTGGTGGGCATTATTGCCAACCAGCCTAAAGTTTACGCCGGAGCCATCACGGCCAAAGCGGCAGCCAAGGAACGGCATTTTATCGACCTGTGTACAGCCTACCATGTACCGCTTATTTTCCTTGTGGATGTACCGGGTGTCATGACTGGGCCTGAATCTGAAAAGGAAGCTGCTCTGCGCTACGGCCTAGCGGTGGCTTATTCGCTGGCTTTTGCCGAAGTGCCCAAGATCACGGTGGTCACGCACAAGGCCTTCGGGTTCGGGGGTAGTGCCATGTGCGGTTATGGCGCGGGGCAGACGCTAACGCTGGCTTGGCCCAGGGCGGATTTCGGCTCTATACCCGGCGGTGGTGGGGTGCTGGCTGCCCATAAAGCCGAGCTTGAAGCTTCGGACAACCCGGAGGAACTGGCCAAGCAACTCGAAGAGGCTTACAGGAAATACTCAGGTCCTTACCACGCGGCGGCAACCTTCAATATCGATGATGTGATTGATCCCAGAGAGACCAGACCGCGCATTATCAATGCGCTTGAGCTGGCAATGGGCCGGCGTACTGCCCATCCTCAGCCGATTATGCGCTGGGGTATAATGCCATGACCGGACAAGACGTTTTACTATGGCCAGGACTTATCTTCAAATCGTATTTGGGTTACTCTTAATAAAATATGAGGATAATATAAACTGACATCAATAAATTATATTGAGTAATATGAACTTACACAATGAAAATTTAACTATATAGTAAACAAGCAACTCACGGTGGCATTCAATTAATAAGCAAGCAGAGGTTGGATTATGAGCGAAAGACCGGTCAAGTTGAAAGTCGATGGTGTTACCGTACAATTCGGTGACCTGATAGCCGTCAATGATGTGAGTTTCAATGTGCAGGCGGGGGATATCGTAGCCCTAATCGGGCCCAACGGTGCGGGCAAAACATCCCTGCTAAACTGCATCTGCAATTTCTACCATCCCACGCAAGGCAAGGTTTACTTCGAAAACAAACTCATTACGGGGTTGCCCACGTATAAGATTGCCGAAATGAAGATCGGCAGGGTCTTTCAGGGAATTCAACTTTATACAGGCCTCAGTACACTCGATAACCTCATGGCTGCCCGCCATATGTATATGCAGAGAAATCTGATCTTCGATGCGCTGTTCTTTGGCAAAGCTAGGAATCAGGAGATCGAACAGCGACGCAAGGTTGAGGAGATCATCGATTTTCTTGAGATCGAGCCTATCAGACATCAGCCAGTTGGCATCCTGCCATACGGGCTGAGAAAGAGGGTGGACCTGGGAAGGGCCCTGGCCATGGAACCGACTCTATTACTGCTGGATGAACCGATGGCTGGTATGAATGTGGAAGAGAAAGAGGATATGGCGCGGTTCATCCTGGATATTTCCGAGGAGCATGGCACGACCATGCTCCTGGTCGAACATGACATGGAACTGGTCATGGATATTGCCGATAAGGTGGTGGTGCTCGATTTCGGGGTCAAAATCGGTGAAGGGTCGCCGGCTGAGGTCAAGGCCAATCCCAAAGTTATAGAAGCTTACCTTGGCGTGGCTGAAGATTAAATTGCAGGATAAGATGATGAATAAAAGATCGAAAAGTAAAATTGATTACACGGGCCTGGCCGACACTTATCCCAAGATCCTCCTGCAAAACTATCGTAAATATGCGGGCATGGTTTCCATGCGTAAAAAGAACTACGGTATCTGGAATGAATATACTTGGGATGATTGCTACAAAGGCGTCAAGTATTTTGCCTTGGGTCTGAAGAGCATCGGACTGGAAAGAGGTGACAAAGTCTGTATCATTGGTGACAACGATCCTGAATGGTTCTGGGCTGCCATTGCTGTGCAGTCCATGGGCGGAATCGTGGTCGGTTTGTACATAGATGCCATTCCCAGTGAGATTCAGTATATAACCGGGCATTCCGACACCGTCTTTGCCGTAGCCAAGGACCAGGAGCAATGCGATAAATTCCTCGAAAGCCGGGAGAAACTGCCGGGCATTAAGAAAGTGATTTACTGGGACACCAAGGGCATGTGGGGTTATAAGAGCGACGGCTACCTGATGTTTTTTAACGACGTGCAGCAATTGGGAAGGGAATACGAAAAATCACACCCCGGTTTCTTTGAGCAAGAGATCGAAAAAGGCAAGGGCAGCGATTTAGGTGTACTATGCTATACCTCGGGGACAACCGGCGCGCTGCCCAAGGGAGCACAAATTGGCTACGATTTTCTGATCAATGCCTGCTTGCAGTCGGCTATGGTCAACCCTAATTACGAGGGTGATGAGTACCTCTCTTTCGTGCCTCCAGCTTGGATTGCCGAGCAACTGATGGGCCTTGGATCATGGCTGGTCTCCCATGTCAAGATCAATTTCCCGGAAGAGCCTGAGACAGTGATGGAAAATATCAGAGAGATCGGTCCGCAGTACCTGCTGTTCGGGCCGCGCCAGTGGGAAGGAATTTTCTCCATGGTGCTGGTCAAAATCAACGACGCAGGCTGGTTAAGGCACTGGATCTACAATATCTGTCTGAAGGTCGGATATACTATGTCCCATTACCATTTCGATTTGCACAGGGAACCGACATGGTACTGGCGGCTGGCCAATTGGATAGCCAATGCAATATGCTTCATCGGCATCAGAGATTATATCGGCTTGGCTAATGCGCGGATAGGCATAACCGGCGGCTCAACGCTGGGCCCGGATATCTTCCGCTGGTACAGGGCTATAGGCGTCAATATCAAAGAGTCGTACGGCCTCACCGAATGCCAGGTTGTGGCCACACATGGCAACGAGGTCAAGATAGGCACGGTAGGTCCTCCGTGCCCAGGCACGACAGTCAGGATCAGCGACGATGGTGAAATACTTGTAACCAACGACTGGATTTTTAAAGGCTATTACAAGATGCCTGAGGAAACGACTAAAACCATCGTGAACGAAAAATGGATCCGCACGGGCGATGCAGGTTTTATAGATGATGACGGGCACTTGGTTATTTTAGACCGTGTTAAGGACATGCTCAAACTGCGCACAGGCGATAAATATTCGCCTACCTATATCGAGAACAAGCTGAAATTCAGCCCCTTCATTAAGGACGCCATGGCCGTAGCCGGAGAAGAGAGGGATTTCATCTTCTGCATCATCAATATTGATTTTGACAACGTCAGCAAATGGGCTGAGAAGAACAGGCTGGCTTTCACAACATATACAGACCTTTCACAGAAAAAAGAGGTATATGATCTTATCCAGAAAGATGTCGACCGTGTCAACAGGCTGTCTCCCAAGAATTCGCGCATCGTACGCTATTGCCTGCTGCACAAGGAATTTGATGCAGATGAAGGAGAGTTGACCAGAACCAGGAAGCTCCGCCGTAATTTCATGGCAGAACATTACCACCAGCTTATCAATGCGGCCTATACTGGTATGGAGTCCATTACTGTGGAGGCGGAAGTTAAATACCGTGACGGTAGAAAAGGCATGGTGACAACTTCCATCAATATTCGCAGCACGAAAGATGTTTAGAATTGTGAGGGAATTGCTATGATATTACAGCTTGCAATCACGGGCCTGATGGTTGGTATGGTCTACGCACTTATGGCGCTGGGCATAGTAGTCATTTATAAATGTTCCAGCATATTTAATTTTTCCCACGGCGCTATTGTGGCGTTTATGTGTTACCTCGCTTGGGCTTTTTTGGTCCAATTGCGGTTGCCGTTTTGGACTGCTGCTTTATTTTTACTGGTGTCAGCGATAGTGTTGGGATGGATCATTCAGGTGGGTATACTACGGCTGCTGATCGGGCAGCCTCTTTTGGCCTCGCTCATGGTCACGCTAGCGCTGATGCAGGTCTTCGGTGGTATCGTGACACTAGTCTGGCCCGGACCGGCCCGTTTCTACCCCGAAATTATTCCCACGGGAATTTTCAACGTGGCCGGTGCGGTAATTTCTTATGAGAGCTTAATCACTCTGGGGGTGTGCGTACTGGCCTTCCTGGCCTTCATGTATTTTTTCCAGAGTACAAAGCTCGGCTTGGCCATGCGCGGTACAGCAGAAGACCACCAACTTGCACGTAGTAATGGCATCCGGGTAGTGCAAATGTTTACGCTGGCGTGGATCATCGCCATTATCACCTGCAGCCTGGGGGGTGTGCTGATAGGTAATATGCATGGCGTAAACTATGAGCCAGTATCAGGCCTGGCCATGAAAGCCCTGCCGGCTGTTATGATAGGCGGCATGGAATCGGTGGTTGGAGCCCTAGTAGGAGGGCTGTTGATCGGTATCTTTGAGACGATAGGTGCAGGCTTCATCGACCCTCTGGTAGGAGGCGGCTTCGCCGATGTATTCCCTTACATAGCTATGATCGCCTTGATTATCTTCAAGCCTTACGGGCTGTTTGGTTACGAGAAAATAGAAAGGGTGTAAATAATATGAGCAAAAGACCGAGCGGTAACTTTGAAACTAGCTATGCCCAGGACATTGCTATCTGTCATACAGGATTTCAACAAGTGGTGATGGCACTTTTCTTAGTGTGTCTTTTAATCATCGTCCCATTGGTGAGCAGCCCGTACATACTCAGTGTTTTCAACATCATTGGAATAACCATTATTGCTGCTATCGGGTTGAACATTCTGACCGGCTATGCAGGGCAGATCAACTTAGGACAGGCTGGTTTTATCGCTGTAGGGGCCTATATGTGTGCAATCATGACAACCCACCTGCATCTGTCGTTCTGGCTGGCTCTGCCCTTGGCAGCCATTATTACGGGCCTGGTCGGTACGCTGTTTGCTTTACCTTCACTGCGTGTCAAGGGCTTTTATATAGCTGTAACCACATTGGCGGCACATATGATCATTATGTGGCTCATCACACATGGCGGCAATGTCACCGGCGGAGTTGAAGGCTTGGCAGCCGATCCTCCCCGCTTTGGCGATTTCATATTCAACACCGAGCAACACTATTATTTCCTGATCATTGGCCTGACAGTGCTGCTTACCTATGCGGCCAAGAACCTGGTGCGTACAAGATTCGGCCGGGCCATTATTGCAGTCAGGGACAATGACCTGGCCGCGCCCTTTCTGGGCATTAATGTTTTTCGCTACAAGGTCATGGCTTTCTTTATCTGTGCGTTTTATGCAGGGGTGGCTGGAGCCCTGATGGCGGGCTATTATAAAATGATCACTGTCGAATACTTCCCGATGCTGGATTCCATCTGGTACATCGGGTACCTGATTGTGGGCGGCGCGGGCAGCATCGTCGGCACCATCTTCGGCGTGGTCTTTCTCAAGCTGCTTAGCCAGATCGTTATGTGGGGTGGCCCGCTACTGGGCGAGGTTGTCCCCATCTTCTCGGCAGGAGCCGTGTCAGGCCTGATGCAGTTCACTTTCGGTGTGATAATTATCATTTTTCTAATCTTCGAACCCAGGGGCCTTTGGCACAGGTGGCAGATAGCGCTTTCGTCGATGCGCATCTGGCCATTCCCATATTAATTTATTAAGGAGGTGATCGGATGAAGGATTTCGCGACGACACATTGCGGAATATGTTGCACATGGCGGATTGCAAGGTAAGCATTAAGTATAATAAGGAGATGATGAAATGAAAAGGAATTTGTTCGGATTGTTGCTACTGGCCGTTGTTGGAGGGTTGATTGCGTCACTGGCCTGCGCTCCGGCTGCAACTACAACGACTACATCGCAACCGGCGGAAAACGTAGTAATAACCATTGGAGATCTTCCCAACCTTACTGGCGCCTATGCGGCTACGCAATCGTTCTACGTTGAAGCCAATGGCGGGGCAGTAAAACTGGCCAACGAAAAGAACTATATCCCCGGCGTCACACTGAAATACGAATGGGTCGATGCTGCCACCGACCCGGCCAAGGCCATGACTGCATATAAAAAGCTGCTGGCAGCTTCACCCAGGCCGGCCGTGATTATCGATCACAACACGGCCATCGGCATAGCCCTCAAGAAAACGGTCGAAGTCGATAAGATACCAATCGTCGAAGGCGGCTGTAGCAATGAGATAGTTATCCCGCCGGGATGGGTGTTCTACTACGGCTCTCCCTATCCTTGTGAGGCCGGCGCCTTTGTAAACTGGTTCAAGACACAATGGAAGGAGAACAGGGCGCCCCGATTTGCTGCTCTTACCTGGGATATTCCTTACGGGCGTGCCTGGATTACGGATGAGAGCTTGGCATATATTAAAGCCCAGGGCTTTGAAATTGTGGGCCAGGAGTTCATCCCTGCAGTTCCGGCCGATACCACACCTCAACTGCTCAGGATAAGGGAAGCCAAGGCAGATGTCTGCTTCGGTGCGATGTATCCCTCAGCCCTGGCAGTAGTGCTCAAGGATGCCAACAAACTCGGTATGATCGGGACATTCACTTGGGGTGGTGTATATGCTGTTAACCTTGCGGAACTGGTAGATTATGTCGGACCACTGGCCAATGGGTGCACGATCACGTCGACTGATATCCTTCCGGAAATGTGGCCGGAAAAAGCGCCTCTTATACAGGAAGTTTGGGACAAAAGTGGCGTCAAACTGACTCCTGCTGCCAAGTATGGTTTTGCTAATCCTTTAGAGCGTGTCGTTATAGGTATGGGTGCCATCAAGGCGGCGGTTGAGAAGGTGGGCGCCAAGAACGTAGACGGCCAGGCCGTCTATAATGCTCTCATCCAGATGAGGAACTTCGATCCCTGGGGTGCGGGTGCTCCCATTTCATTTTCTGAAACCAAGCGTTATGGTCAGGACACGGTGTTTATTGGGCAGGTCAAAGATGAAAAACTAATAATACTCGACACTGCCAGGGTGCCAGACCTGCTGCCTGGTGGCAAGGATGTGCCAGCTAAATAGAGGTTAAACCCCATATATAGGGGGCGGGTCATTGACACCCGTCCCCGATAAAACCGGGAGGACAGCATATGCTCAAATTGAATAACATTGAAGTCATCTATAGCAGCGTTATTTTGGTGTTGCGTGGTGTTTCACTGACGCTCAATGATGGGGAAATAGCCTGTTTGCTTGGCGCCAACGGTGCGGGCAAGAGCACTGTCCTCAAAGCCATATCGGGACTGCTCAGGACCGAACTGGGCGAAGTAACTCACGGTAACATAGAATACAATGGCCAGCGTATCGACAGGAAGGATCCCGAGGAAATCGCCAAGATGGGCATCACGCAAGTAATCGAGGGACGGCGCCTTTATCCGCACCTCTCTGTCGAAGAGAACCTCTTGATCGGGGCCTACCTAAATCCGAATGCATCAGATGTGAAGAAAAGACTTGCCCAAATATACGAGGAATATTTCCCCAATTTGAAAGTGCTGCGCAAGAACGTCAGTGGCTACCTCTCCGGTGGAGAGCAGCAGATGGTCGTCATAGGACGCAGCTTGATGGCACGGCCCAGAGTCATGCTGTTGGATGAACCATCCCTGGGACTGGCACCGCAGATAGTCAAGCAGATATTCCAGATCATTAATAAAATCAATAGCGACGAGAAGATATCCATGCTGGTGGTGGAGCAGAATGCCAGGGTGGCACTTTCTATTGCGGCATTCGGTTATGTTATGGAAAATGGCAGGGTTGTACTAGACGGTGCAGCAGACAGGCTGCGTGATAACGAGGATGTTAGAGAGTTTTACCTGGGCCTGAGCCAAGTGGGCGCCAAGAAAAGCTACCGCGAGGTGAAGCATTACAAGAGACGTAAGAGATGGCTCGGATGATAAGGAGTATCCTCTAGTGTAGTGTCACGCAATTAACCGCGTGCCTATTCCCAATTCGTATATACCAATATATAATTATTTAAAAAACAGGAGGCCCTACCATGGCGCAAATGAAACATGACCTGTTTCCACATGATAACGAGCTTGAAAAGCTGCCTGTCCCCGAACGGGAAAAACGGATGAACGATAAACTCCAGACGCTGATCAAATATGCATATGAAAACGCTCCCGGTTTTAAATCCCGCCTGGATAAGGCAGGGGTCAAACCAGATGATATCAAGACCGCAGCCGACCTGCAAAAGGTACCGGTGCTGCACAAAGATGACTTGATCCACCTGCAGGCTGAAAATCCGCCCTTCGGCGGCTACCTGGCCGTTCCACTCAGCGAGGTCGACCACGTTTACCAGTCCCCCGGCCCCATCTACGACCCGCAGCGCATTATCAAAACCGGCGCCAATCCCGACCAGGGTAAAGGACAGATCGTTATGAACACCTGGTCCTACCATATCACCCCGGCCGGCCTGCTGGTCGATAATATGCTGCGTAACATGGGTTTCACGGTCTTCCCCGCAGGCACCGGCAACACCGAACTCCAGGTTAAAGTAATGCGTGATCTCAAGGTTAGCGGTTTCGTTGGAACGCCTTCCTTCCTGGCAACCATCATCAAGAAGGCCGAGGAGATGGGCTACGATTTCAAGAAGGACTTCAACCTCAAATTCGCCATGGTCTCCGGTGAAATGGGCGGCGATGAACTGAGGAAAATGTTTTCGGAAAAGTACGGCATTTTCTGCATGGGCGGAGATACCTACGCCACCGCCGATATCGGCAATATAGCATCATCCTGTGAGAAGAATGCCGGCATGCACGTCAATACAGATGTCATAGTCGAGATCGTCGACCCTGTAACAGGCAAGG